>CAJUQD010000040.1 GCA_910588105.1 uncultured Oscillospiraceae bacterium
TTGAACGTACTCACAAACAATATCGGCATTTCTTATTTCTCGGCATTACGAAGATAAAGCCGAAATCGGCTTTATCTCCGCAGCTTTTACGCTTCCGTGGAGTGCATTGAGCGCAACCTGGATCCCTTGACCACCAACTTGGTGGTGGCAGACAAGAGCCGTACCGACAAAACGATCTGTCTGGCGGTCACGCCCTCGTTGAAAGCCTACGGCATCTCAGGCCGTGCGCGGCTGTTTGAGGTGGTGCAGAAGGTGGCAGAGGTAAACGCCCAGCGGCGGCAGAAGGCCCCCGGACGGCAGCTCACCGGCTCCACCTGGCACGACCCGGACGTGAAAGAACACCCGGAGCTGGCCCTGGATTACCTGGTGGCCCCGCCCCGGATGGCCCACTATATCGAATGGAGCACCAAAATCTACAACGTCTATTTGAAGTATGTGGCCCCTGAAGACATTTTCCCGTACTCAATTGACGAGGTGCTGATGGATGTGACCAACTACCTGCCCACCTATAAAGTCACCCCCAGGGAGCTGGCCCGAAAAATCGTGCTGGATGTGCTGGACACCACCGGCATCACCGCCACGGCAGGCATCGGCGCCAACCTCTATCTGGCGAAGGTGGCTATGGATATCTGGGCCAAGCATACCGAGCCGGACAAGAGCGGCGTTCATATCGCGGCAATGGACGAGATGAGCTACCGCCGCCTGCTGTGGGATCATCGTCCCCTCACCGACTTCTGGCGGGTGGGCCCGGGCTACGCTAAAAAGCTGGAGGCTCAGGGGCTGCACACCATGGGGGATATCGCCCGTTGCTCCATCGGAAGCCCCGCCGACTACTACAACGAGGAACTTCTTTACAGAATGTTCGGGGTGAACGCAGAGATTTTGATCGACCACGCCTGGGGCTATGAGCCGGTGACTATGGCCGACATCAAGGCGTACAAGCCCGAGGCGAAAAGCGTGGGCTCCGGTCAGGTGCTCACCTGCCCCTATACCTTTGATAAGGCCCGGATGGTGGTCTGGGAGATGGCCGACCAGCTTGCCCTGGATTTGGTGGGCCAGCGGCTGACGACCAATCAGCTCACCCTCACCGTGGGCTATGACATTGAAAACCTTCGGGATTCCCAGCGGCGCAAACAGTACCACGGGGAGGTCAAGACAGACCGCTACGGGCGGCAGATTCCCAAGCACGCCCACGGCACCGCCAACCTGGAGGCGTACACCGCCTCCTCCAAACGTATCACAGCGGCGATTTTGGAGCTGTATGACCGCATTGTGGACAAGGACCTGCTGATCCGGCGGATGTACCTCGCCGCCAACCGGGTGACGGATGAAAACGACCTCCCTGCTGAACCCGCTATGGAGCAGATGGACTTGTTCACCGACTATGCCGCCACCCAGGCCCAGAAGGAAGCGGAGGCGGCGGAGCTGGCTCGGGAACGGAAGCTCCAGGAGGCCATGCTGGGCATCAAGAGCAAATACGGCAAAAACGCCATTTTGAAGGGAACAAATCTGGTGGACGGCGCTACCGCCGCCGACCGTAATGGCAGGATTGGAGGGCACAAAGCGTAGAAATGGGAGCTTACGACGATATCATCAACCTGCCCCACCCCACCTCTGCCAGACATCCCCGTATGCCTTTGGCGGATCGGGCGGCGATCTTCTCTCCCTTCGCGGCCCTTGTCGGCCACGGGGCCGCGATTGAGGAAACTGTCCGGCTTACTGACCGCAAAATTGAGTTGACGGAGGACGAAAAGGCGCTGCTGGATGAAAAACTCCGTCTGTTGCTGGAAACCGGCAGAGAGGGCGCGTTCACCTACTTCCTGCCCGATGAGCGGAAGGACGGCGGGGCTTATGTCACCGCTGTGGGGACGGTCAAAAGAATCGACCAGCTGGCGCGGCAGGTCATCCTCACAGATCGGACGGCCATCCCCATTGAGGATATCTTGGAAATAGAAATCCAAGCGCTGCCGGGACAGGGCTTGTAAGTTGCGCCGCTTTCCTCTATAATGAAACGGCTGCTTTGATTGCGCGGCACCCGCGCAAAATCCATTTGAAACTGCGAGGTCACCATGAATCAGAAAGAGATCAGCGAGCTGAAACGCCGCTTCAAGCTGGGCAAGAACGCCATCAGCCGCATCTACGGCTGCTATGTGAACGCTCAGAAGGAGATCGTCTCCTATCTGGACGAACCCCTGGGCCGGATGCCCGAGGAGGAGGCGGAGAAATATTTAACCCTGCTGAAAAAGGCCCTGTCCGGCGCGCTGGGCCGGAACCTCATCGACATCGTGTTCTCCACCCAGCAGGTGGCGGACAGCGACGAACACCGCCGCCTCATGGCCCTGCGGGATTCCAAGCTGAAGGAGGTTGAGGTGCGGCAGGAGTTTTATCAGTCGGTTATCGACAGCCTGGACATGGGGGATAGCAATTATCTCATCCTGCTGGCTCATGACGCCTATGATGTGCCCCACCGGGGTAAGGACGGTGAGGACCGCGCTGACGAGGGCGATACCGTGTTCTCCTATATCGTGTGCTGCGTCTGCCCGGTGAAGGACGGCAGGCTGGAACTGGGCTACTGCCCCGGGGAGAACGAGTTCCACAACTGCGCCGCCAGCCAGATCGTCTCTCCGCCGGAGCTGGGCTTCCTATTCCCTGCCTTTGACGACAGGGCGGCCAACATCTACAACGCCCTCACCTACGCCCGCAAGCCGGATGAGCTGCACCAGGAATTTCTGGACGCCATCTTCCACACCGAGCCCCCCATGTCCGCCGGGGAGCAGCGGGAGGCGTTCCAGGCCGCCCTCCGGGAGGGGCTGGAGGGGGCCTGCGGCCTGGAGGTGGTGCAAGCCGTCCACGAGCGACTGACCGCCAAAATTGAGGAACACCGGGAGGCCAAAGACCCGGAACCCCTGGCCGTCACCGCCAAAGACGTGGCCGCCATTCTGCGGGACAGCGGCGCAGAGGATGGGCAAATTGCTGCCTTCTGCGAAAAGTGCGGGGAGCTGTTCGGTGAGGACGCGGCCCTCAGCCCCGCTAATCTCATCGACAGTAAACGGTTTGAGGTGAAAACGGCGGACGCCTCCATCTCCCTTGACCCGGAACACAGCTACCTGATGGAGACGCGGATCATTGACGGAAAGAAGTACCTCCTCATCCCCGCCGGGGAGGGGCTGGAGGTCAATGGGATGCCGGTGGATTGGGTGGAGCAATAAAAACGCAGACCCGTGTCTCCCTCGTGTTGACAGCTCTGGCTGCCCAGCGGTTTCACCAATGGAATAATTGAAATGGAACACTGCTTGCGACATGATGAATTTGAGAAATTTGGATTTTTGGAGGAGATATCATGCTTGAGAATATACCATCCCAATCAAATATGGCTGAATTGCTTGGACAATCCCTGTACGAAGTTTGGCAAGCATTATGTTCCGCTGTTGAGGGAAAATACGATATGGAGCGAGTATGGAATACTGGCGGTAAGAACTGGACTTATGAGTATAAGTATCGCAGAGGGGGGAAAACTCTTTGCAGCTTATACGCAAAAAGAAATTGCGTTGGTTTCATGATCATATTTGGGAAAGATGAGAGGACAAAATTTGAAGCTATAAGGGGTACTCTTTCTGACGCCGTTTGCAGGCAGTATGACGAGGCAAAAACCTATCATGACGGGAAATGGGTTATGTTTGAACCGTCCAATAGGGATGATTTTGATGATTACATGAAATTGCTGGCTATCAAAAGAAGACCGAATCGGAGATAACAATTACGGTTTAACGGGCAGTGATCCAGGGTGGCTCACTGCCCGTTCTGCCATTTTAACACAGGCGGAGTGATATAAGCGTTATTTGACACAAGAGAGAAATAGGAGAAAACGCATAGTAACTTGCATTTTTGGTTATCACCGTATATAATGGGATGGAATCCTGACCCAGTAAAATTGAAAAATAAAGGTGATTACCATGGATAAGGAAAAAACAGCCGCCGCGGCCGCTGAGCCGGAGGTCAAAAAGAAGGGCGGCAGAAAAACCATGACGGCGGCGGAAAAGGCCGCCGCGGCCAAGGCCCGCGCCGAGAGCAAGGTAAAAGCGGACAGCCTCAAGCCCACCGTCATCGTGCAGTTCCAGGGCGCCGAGGTGGATCTGGATACGCTGGTGGAGGCGGCCAAGGCCGATTTCCGGCAGGAGAAAAAGCGCACGCCCATCACCGAGTTGAAGCTGTATGTCAAGCCGGAGGAACGCATGGCCTACTATGTGGTGAACGGAAAACACAATGGGAGCGTATCATTTCTATAACGCTGGAACTACCCGAAATCACAAAAGCCCCACAATGCAGTCTGCATTGTGGGGCTCCGTTTTACACCTATTTCATTTTTTGAATCAGCCGTCCAAGGCGATTCCCTGGCGGCAGCACTCTGCCAGATAGTCCCGGGGCTGGTAATAAAACGCGGAATTGTAATCGGAGAGCCGTTCGTCGATCCAGGAAGAATAGACCCCCAGCAGCGTTTCAATCACATCCTCTTCCCCGGACACATCCTCAATCAGCCGGGCGTACACCTTGCCCATGGTCCACACATCGGGCACGGCATACCGGGCTTCGCCCACGTTGTCAAAGCTCCCGGCGGTCAGGCCGAATTCTCCGATGGCGTCGTCCGTCACTTTCTCTATGGGCTCGCAGTGGAGCACATCGGCATGATCGTAAATCGTCCGCACACCTGCCTCCCCCAGCGCCGCCGCGATATCCCCCCGCTTCCTGCGAAGGGTGCGGCCAAGCTGTTCAATCAGGGAACAGGTAAAAAACAGCGCGCTGTCATTTCGCTTTTCCATCGACAACATAGCTCCTCTCGAACCGCAGGGCGGCCAGCGCCTTGGCGGTGTGAAAACTGATCTGATGGGTGGGATGCTTGAACCTCGCCAGCTCCCAGAAGGCGGCGCGGCTGATCTCCCCATCCAAAAAACTCTGGACATAGTTGAAAATGGTGTCGTCCACCATGGGGCCTTCCACCACATCGTAGCTGTGGGGGACGCCGCTGCGGCAGGCCGCGATAAAGTCCAGCCATTCGTCCGACATCTCCGGGAATCGCTTGACCGTCAGCTCCGCGCCGTCATCAAAAGAATAGACGTTGACCACGCCCTTTCCGCCAAACCGTATGGACCAGCGGGCGGCCTGCTCCTCCATCGTGGTGCAGTAGAAGCCCCAGAAAAAATCCTTATGGAATTTCTGCACCCGGATCTCCGGGTATATTACCTCAATCCGGCTTCCATGAAATAAGGTGCGCATCAAGCATCACCATCCCTTCGGCAATTCCTATTATAGCCGGTTTTACCCGCGCCCGCAACCATATTTGCCCGCAAATCGCCAATTTCAGAGAGTCTCTGCCTGCGCTGGTATCTCGCGAAGCGGACAGTCCGGGTGCCGCCTGGATAAGAAACGCTTCTTGATGGTAGGCGTGTGCACTCTGGCCTTCAAAGGCAGCCCGCACTGATCCATCATGCAATCCCGACAGTTGGCGGGCAGTTCGGGCATTCCAGTTATATAAACGATCATAATATAATCACTCCAATATCAATTTTTTAGACCCGTTTAGTAATCATCTCCCGCACGATCTCATCCCCCAGCAGCTCGCTGGTGCGGTAGATGTTCTGGCAGAAGGGCTCCAGGCTGAACGCCATCCCCGGATCGCCCTTGTCCAGCAGTACCCCGGTGACGGTGAACTGCCGGGCGGCCTGCTCCGCCTGAAGCTGTTCCAAATACTTGTCCGGCAGCTCGCACTCGCCGTCCGTGATGAACACGATGTCGGCGTTCTCGAAACCGCCCAGCTCCATCAGCAGCAGGGCCTGCTCCATGGGCGTCTGGAAATCGGTGCCGCCGTCCAAAAATGTTTCAGCAGCCCTCATTTTATCCTCCATGGAGTGTTCTCCGGGCTGGAATACATCCACTTGAAAGCTTCCAGTCCCGGAGAAATGGATCAAAGCAAAATTGCGGCCGCTGTCCTCCGCGATCTCCAGCAGGGTCAATGCCACAGCCTTCCCCCAGGCAGCAGGATCGCCCTTTGTCGATATAGATTCATCCAAACAGCAGATAATATCGCCCATCCCTTTATAAATGGGCTCCCGGCGCTGGTACTGCTTGATCTGCCCCCGCTGGTATTTCCGCAGGAACAGCGGGATGGTCTGGGGCGAGGCCAGCATGGCCAGCTCGGAGGTGATGGCCCGGGACAGATCCCGCCCCAGCTCCAGGGAGTATTTCTCCCCCCGGCCATAGGCATAGCTATTGCGTTTCCCCTGGGCGAAGATCTCCCGGAAACGGCCCAGGTATTTGGAAATGTCCCGCAGCACCGGGCTCTGACGCACCAGGGCCAGCAGCCCGGCGTTGGCCTCGTTCTTTTCCAGATTGCCGGGGGCATCGCCCCAGGCCCCGATGATGCTCTGAACCTCCTCCGCCTTTTCGGCGGCGGCGCTCACCGCCATGGCCACCGCGGCGGCCACGGCCTCTTTCCCCTTTGCGGCGCCGGCGTCCACCAGCTTGCCCACGGCCTCCACCTGGCGGCGCTTGCTCTCGGCCTTGTTTGCAGCGTCCACAATGGACTGCTCCAAGCCGGAATCGCGCCCCTTCATGGCCCGCATCCGATCCAGCAGTCCGGCCAGATCGTTTTGGGCCTTTCTTTCGGCATTCTCCAGCTTTTCCAACGTGTCCAGCGCGTTTTTCTCCCCGCCGATGTGGTCAAGCAGGCTGTCCAGCTCTCCGGCGGTACGGGTGATGAACTCGGACGCCGCCTCATAGGCGGGCAGCTCCCGGCCCTCGCACACCGCCTTCAGCGTGGGATAGTCCCCGCTCTGGGTGATGTGCTCCAAAATGGGGGCGTTGAACTTCCTCGCGGCCACGCTCAGCGCCCCGTCCTCGTTTTTCCGGGGCATCAGGGAGTAGAAGGACTGGAACACGTCCCGGGACAGCGCCGGGAAGGAGGGCAGCTTTTTCGCCGCCGCTCCCTCAGCCTGCTCCAGCCCATCGTCGCCCTCCCGCAGATCGGCGTAGATGCTGTCCTCCAGCCGGGTGGAGCGCAGCACCCGGTCTGTGGCGTTCCCCTCCCCGGGCCGCTCTGTGGCGGCCCAGGGGGAGCGCAGGACATCCTCAATGGTTCGGTAGGGTTTACGCATCACGAATCCCCGCCCTTCTCACGGCTCTCCATCCACTGCCGCAGGACGTAGACGGCCTGGGCGTGGTTAAAGCCCAATTCCGGGAACGCCCGCTGGAGATAGGGAACCGCGCCGTACATATTGGTGACGCCGGACTCCCGCAGGCGGTCTAAGTAGTCAAAATATTTCTTCATTTGATTTTTCCTCCAAAAAAGCGAGACGAAGCGGAACAGTTCTGTTTCCGCTTCGTCTCTAAAATTCGATATCTTTTGTGTTCAGCAAAAGAATGTTATCTCATCGACACAGAAATGCTCCTTCCATTTCCGGCAGATCAAGAAAAACTGGGCCGAGATAACATCCAGCAGTTCGTTCAGATCGCTTTGAGGAATCCTGCTCCGATTGTTGGCCACAATGCACTGTCCAGAACGGGTCAGCCAAATCTTTGTCGCGTTCGGTGAGGGTTTGCCCTTAATGATATGCACATGGATCGGCTCCCCGTTTTCATTGGACCAGAAAAACACCAGGTAGCCGCCTACACGGAACAGATTAGGCACACTGAATCCCTCCCTGCGCCGCATAACGGTACAGCAAATGGGCATTATGGCGCAGAAACTCATCAAACAGCGCCAACTCATGGGGTTGGAACCCCTCGTTGAATTTCCACTCATAACTCGGGAGAACACATCGCGCCGAAATAAAACCATCCTCCGTAGGCCGCTCAAAATGCACCTCTACCGATTGAGTGCCTTCGCGCTCAATGAGGTGGGAGTGGGTGATTTCGGTATCATCGGCCAATGTAATATATGGATACATCATGGATACATCCCGCCCTTCACTTTGATTCAGGATATCTATAGTTTATCAGCTTATGGGAAAAATAGCAACCTGTAAAACCGCTTTTTATGGATGGCGGGAGGGCCGCCCCTCCCGCCATGCGCTGTGTCAGAACGGCAGGTCGCCATCGTCGTCCGCCAGATCCGCGAAGCCGTCGCCGCCGGTTCCAAAGCCCTCCGGCAGCTGGAAATCGTCGTCCTTTCCGGCCTTAGCCTTGCCCCCGGTGTTCTCACCGTCCTTGGGCTTACTGTCCCCAAAATAGACGCTGGACACCAGGATCTCCGCGCTGCGGCGCTTGTTTCCCTCCTTGTCCTTCCAGTCCCGGAGCTGGAGCCTGCCCTCCACCACGGCCATGCGGCCTTTGGCGAAATACTTGCTCACAAACTCGCCGGTGGAGCGCCAGGCCACGCAGTCGATGAAGTCGGTCTCCCGCTTATCGGTCTCCTTGTTCTTGTAGTCCCGATCCACCGCCACGGTGAAGCTGGCCACGGCGGTGCCCGCCTGGGTGTGCCGCAGCTCCGGATCCCGGGTCAGACGGCCCATCACAACAATGTGGTTCAACATGGTTTTTGTCCTCCTTGATTTTTATTGCAGCGCAGCCAGTTGCTCCAGCGGCGCGTAGGTGAAGCCCACGGCCTCGTGGGCCTTTCGGTTGATCTGCTCCATGTCGATCAGGAGCGTGTCCGTCAGCGCCTTCTCCGCGTCAGACTGGGCGGCCGCCGCCAGCTTCCGGTGTTCGCCGTACAGCCGCACCAGCTCGCCCCGCAGCTTGATGAGGGCCTTGCTGCCCGCGTTGGGTTTGCCTGCGTCGGCGCGGTTGGCGTCAAATTCCGCCTGTACGTCCAGGGCCATGGCCCGAAGGTTGTTCACCTTGTCCTGCATGGGGTTGACGCACATCCGGTTCAGCACGTTCTCCACCATGGCCCGGTCACTGGGCTTCTGCCACAGGTAGTTCTTCAGCGCCAGCAGGTCCTGGGGCTCTACCCGGTCATGGCCGGACAGCCACGCCTTGGCCTGGGCGATGGGGTAGTAGTTCAGGTATTTGCGGTCGGACACCGTGATGCCGTCTTTCCGAAGCTGGCACAGGATATCGTCCGCCAGCTCGTTCACGGCGTCGGGCACCGGGATGGCCGCCACCTGCCGCTGCATCTCCGTCAGCTCATCCAGGGTGATGGACGCGGCGATCTGCCCCGAGCGCCCCGCCTGCTTGGCCGCCAGCACCGCCAGCCGCTTGGAGCGGTCCGCGATGTTGTCCGTCACCACCTTCAGCTCCAGCCGGTCATAGAGGGCTTCCAGAATCTTCTCCTGGGGATCGTTGAAGTTGGGGATCTCGTTGGACGCCGCGAAGAAGGAGACGGCGGGGATGGGATAAGTACGGCCCTCGTTGGTGTATTTGCGCTCGTTGAGGGCGGTGAGCAGGGAGTTCAGCACACCATCATTGCACTTGAAAATTTCGTCCAGCATTACGATGTCAGCCTCGGGGAGCTTGCCGGAGGTGTTCACCTGGGGCTGGCCGGTATGAAGTGCTGCCAGCGCCGCCCGATAATCCGCCAGCGCCGCCGTGTGCGCCCTCAGCAGTTCATAGGTTGACGGCGAATCCTTTTGGCTGGAAAAGCTTTCTACAAAGCATTCCAGCTTTGAACGCAGGTGTTGGTAGAGCTCATCACCGCTTACAACGGACTCCGGCACGCTGCCGGGAAGCAGGCTGGACAGGTCGATGCGCCCGAAAAGCTGCTCCTCATCGGTCTGCTTGGACAGCAGGCGCTCAAACTGCCGCGCGCCGGTGATCCGGGTGCGGAACTGGTTGATGGCGTAGCTCTTGGCCTGGCCGGGCGCGCCCAGGATGAACAGGTTCTTCCGGGTGAGCAGGGCGATGGCAATGGCCTCCACCAGCTCCTCCCGCTCCGCCATCTGGGCGTTCACATCGCCCATGACGGCCAGCATACGGTCGCGCAGGGTCTGATTCGTTTGATTTGGCATGATTTTCTCTCCTATTCTACCGACAATTCGGTTGATTCCAGATACTCGCTGTAGCACCGTGTGCACGACAAATTGTTCTTGAGCCGGTGCCCCGCCGTTTGCAGCAGCGCGGCATACAGCAGGGCGTCCCGCTCCGTGCGGAAGGGCACCGTCTCCAGCTCACAGCCGCAAAATACGCAGTGCTCCATGACCACCGCCCACCCAGCGCCGCCGCCAAGCGGCATGACCTGATAGCGGCAGGCGGTCTGGCGCAGCTCCTCCACCGGCAGATGAAACAGCGGTGCGGCGTTGGCGCAGACCTCGTTTCCCCGATTTCTCAAGTCCGTGTTCTCTGCGCGCAGCCTGGTCAGCTGCCAGCGCAGATACTTGATGTCCGCGTTTTCCTCCTGTTCCAGCTCATGGACGCGCGCTTGCAGAAACGAAGTCCGCCAGTCTTTCGGGCGGTGGCGAAACAAGCTAATCAAGAAGAAGCGAAGCCGGTCCAGCGCCGCCTTCATGCATCCGCACCTCCCGGATAGACGGGGGCGGGCATAATGGTGTAGCCCAAGTACCCGTCTCCGTCCACCTCCTCAAAGCTGAAATGGAGCATATCCCCATCCGCGTATGACGTAGCGTAGACGGGCCTTACCCTGAGCGAAGAATCGCCGTCCAAATCGTCCAGCATTTTTCGGATCAGTATGCTTTTGTCGCTGGAAATACCCAGCGCACTATTGTTCGCATCACATGAGCCGTCGTAGATGTAGTAGAGCACGTACAGCTTTCCCGTTTCCTCGGGAACGGACGGGCTGACAGGCTCCAGCGCATTCAGCGGCAGGCATTTTGTGCCGTCCTCTTCAAAATCGCACTGGGCTGTGGGGGTTTCGTTGTCCTCTGCGCGAATGGCGCGGATGGTGCAGAACAGCTCGCCATTACGCTCCCGGGGGCACCAAGCTGTACCGCCGACGGCAAACACTCTGCCGTCAGATGAAAAGGTCTGGCCTTCTTTACCCAAAATCATAATTTTTCCTCCACTTCCTGCGTCACGCCGCCAGATAATCCTGATACAGCCCGCTGTCCTCCCGGATGGCGTCGAGGGAAACGACCTTTCCCCGCCGGAAGTCCTTTGGGGCCCCGGTAATGCCGGTCAGACGACGTACCTCTTTGCAGTTGAGCAGCTCGTACTTCAACTGGGCGTAGATGCGCTTCTTCAATTCCCCCTTGGCCGGGTCGTAGGTGTCCACGCAGCGGATCAGCCGGATGGCGAGCTGCTGGTACACATCGTCCCGCTCCAGGCGCGCGGCCTGGATCAGCGTCCAGTTCTGCCGGATCACCGTGTTGATGCAGTGGAGATGCTCCTCCACGATGCGGTTTCGCTCGGTCAAATAAATGATGTTATCCATTTTCATGGCTCCTTTTGTATTTTGGGGGCCGAAAACGGCCCCATGTGAAAATTGTTGTTTTGCCACTGCACCTCGAAGTTACCTGCTAACGTCTCCAAATCCGCAGCCGTCCTGCCGTGGGCTCCAGCAGTTGATCCGGCACTGGCGCGCCATGACGGAGCAGCACCATCAGTTCCGGGTTGTCCCAGCCGAAATCGACGCGGGTAAAGCTGGCGGGCCTGTGGATATCCCGCCCCCAGGCCGGAAGCCCGGTCTGGATAAAATGCAGGGCGTCTTCCTCCGTTCGGAATTTTTGCGCATGGTCGGAGGTGTCATAGGCAATCGCGTCCGCCACGCCGCCCATTTCTCCATGTTCGGCGTAATAGCGGCAGCCTTCGGAGCGGTTAATCCGCTCGATCAAATAGAGCTTACCTTCCATCGCCGGCTTCCCCTTCGCCCGATGCTTTTTCTTGCTTAAGCTGCCGCCGGTACTCCGCTTCCAGCTCCTCTTGCGGGGTATAGCGGTGAAGTTCCCGATTGACATACTGAGAGGCGTGGTACATCAGCGCCCCACACAACTCACCCATGACCTTGGCGCTCTCCAAATCCCACCTCAGCGTTTTCAGCGTGCCTACATGGATGGAGGTGCGCCCGGATTCGTCGAATTTGCCTTTCAAATAGCAGTCGATATAAATGCCCTCACAGCCATAGTTGGGGATGGGCACAAAGTCAAACTCATAGGCTGTGAGCGGCGTCCTATCATGAGTGCCGGAGTCGTGTTCGCTGGGTCGGATGTAGTCCAGGATGGCTTTGACTTTATCAAAACTGCCCTCTGCCTTTGCAATGCGAATCACACTGCCGAATAAGCTGCCGCCGGTGTCCCGGAACACCTCGGTGTACTTTTCCGGCGGGAAATTCTGTTCCAGCCAGATCCGAACCTGCTCCCGATCCCAGTCCTCAAACAGATCCAAAAATTGACGGCTACGCTGGAACTGGGTACGATTGTCCCGACTCGTGTAGAACCTACTGCGTTCCTCGCAACTGCCGCAATATCCTACCTGTTCCCAAAACTTATCATAGGGGTGGGCGGTCTGCATGGTATCGTAGATGGCCTTCAGTAGATCATCCCCGGCCAGATTCTCTGGGAGCAGGATGGTTTCCTTCAGCACACCATTGCAGTCCTTACAGTGGCCTATCAGGCTGATTTCCGAGCATTCGCTGAGCTCAGGGTATTGCAGCTCCCAGCGGTCAGGGATAAAGTGGCTGTTACAGAAGTTGGCGGCAGCCTCGGGCCGTCCCGCCAGATGATGGCAGCATTTGCAGTATCTATTTACCATGTTCATTTTTCCTTCCTGTTCCTCACAGGGTCAGCCGGCTGCACCCGCGAACGGTCAAAGTAGGGCAGCGGTATCACCCGTAAGCTGGTATAGTAGAAATAGTAGGGTTTCAGGCCATCGTCGATCTCAATGACCTCCCCATATTCCACCTGATTTCTCACCTCATCGGTAACACAGGTGTCGGCCTCAAACTGCATCGCGTCATAGAACTGCTTGGCGGTCATTGCCAGCGGCAGTTCAAGGCGCAGCTTGTAGTGGTATGCCGAAACAAAGGGGGATACCTCCTGCCCATGGGTGCCCTTGGCCGAAGCCGTATCTTAATTGAGCAGCCAGGCCGCAAGCTCGCTTTCCTGGTCTTTGAAGCCATAGACGCGGCACGCCGGCGGCGAGATGCGCCGGGGGCACCACTTGGGCGGTTTGTACTTGGGGTCGGACGCACGGAACCGCTTGGCCTTCCGCTTTTTGGGGAAGCCGCTGCAATAGCGCGTCACGCCCACCATTTCGTGGTACGGGCAGCTGGGGCAGTTCTGCCCTGGAAAGGTGCATTTCTGCTTTGCCATTTACAGGCCCTCCCCGTCAGTACCAGGCATTTTAATGTCCCAACGCACCGCTATCTCAACAAGTTCAATGCGTGCAAAACAACCGCCGTAGTTGCCTCCCTCGAACATTTCCCACCAATCATCTTCCCGGTACTCGTAATCATAACGATAATCCAATTCCGCTTTTTTCAGCGCGATCAGCCTTTCCAGCTCCGCACGCGCGATATCAATGGAGAAAAAACTTCCCTTGACCTTGGGGCCGGGATGATCGGCCCCCATTTTTTCCCCGTCATAGCCTGTGGCAATGATTGCGTATAGTTTTGTCTCGTGAGCTTTCCGCATTACGCCGCCTCCTCGTTGTTCCATTTTTCGCACAGCTCAATGACCCTCTGGCACTGACCCATTTCAAACCCGCCGATGTGGGTGCGCCCCTCGGACAGATGGAGCTCCCCCGCCAGCCAGCGGTACGCCCCCGTCCGGCTCATGCGCCCGCTTTTCCAGAGCACGTCGAACCTGCGGTGGGCCTCCATCCGCTTCAGCCGCAGCACCTCGTTGGCCACGTTGCCCAGGGCCCTGGTGGTGCCCTTGTGGCAGCCCACCCGGGCGTTACAGTTCTGGCACTGGTAGACAAACTCGCCCTCCATGCCCAGCCGCCGGGTGGATTCGCCGTAGACGGCGCTGGCGGGGATCAGCTTGATCACGCCGCCGCAGTAGCGGCAGATGTCGTTCTCCTTCAAATGCCGCACCCCCTACGCCGCCTTTTTGGCAGTTTTCGGCTTGGCGGCCTTTTTCTTTGGGGCCTTTTTCGGGGCGGCCTTGGGCGCTTCCTGTACCGGGGCCGGTGCGGCCGCAGGCTCCCGCATGGCGGTCTGCATATAGTAGGCGTGCTCCGTGGACAGATCCAGCATCCCCGCCTGGGCGATGCCCAGGGTGGCGGTGCCGGACAGGGAGCGCAGGCAGGCCGTCAGGTCCGGGATCTGATACCAATATTCGCCCCGGGGAATCCCCGTCAGCGGGGCCGTGTCCAGCTGTTCAACGGCAGAACCCAGCTCCCCTTTGCAGGAGAAGGTGATCCGCCCGCCGTCAAAGGCCAGCTTCACCCGGCCCTTGGGGTCTACCGCCGCCACGGTTTTCAGCGTCCGGCGCAGGTCGGCCACATCGGTAAGCACCGTAAACTGGTTGCGGATGTTGTTCATGAGCCGGTCCGTGTCCATGTAATCGCCCTCCATCAGACGGGCGCTGAACTTGAAGCTCTGCCGCATGAACACCAGGTTCTTTCCGGCAATGCCCACATAGAATTCGTCCTCATCCTTGCACAGCGCCGCCAGCTTTTCTAGGGAGTTGGCGGGCACCAGAAGGTTGATGTTGCCGGTGGATTTGTCGTCACCCTGGGCAGTGACCATGCACCGGCCGTTGTAGCCCGCGCCCTTCAGGCCCTTCTGGGTGAACATCAGGTTCACGCAGCGCATCAGGGGTTTGTCCTTGTCCTCCGCCGTGGCGAACATGGTGTGCCGGGCCATGGACGGGATGCCGGACAGCTTCACCGTGTCCTCCGGGAAGGGTATCTCCAGCTTGGGGAAGCTGCCCCGCTCCCAGATGGCGACGTCATACCCGGCCTGCCCGCTCCGCAGGGAGAGCACCGGCGTGTCCGGTCTGCGTTTAAGCTCCACCGTGTCGCCGGGAAGTCGTTCCAGCATCCCGGCCAGCAGCTTGGCATCCACCACCAGGGCGTCGTCTTCCGCTGTGGGGCAGCCCAGCGACTGTTCCAGCGCCGTCTCCAGGTTGGTGGCGGTGAGGGTGAGGGTGCCTGTGGCGGCGTTGGCCTCCAAAAGCGTCCCCCGCAGCGCCTCCACGGGGCTGTCTTCCGGGGCGATGGCCGCGGCCCGCTGGGCGGCACTCAGCAGCTCCGCCCGGTTCATCGTAATGTTCAAAAGTACCTCCTTTACGCGGCAAAGCCGTCGAGGGTGAATTGATCTTCGTCCACGACAGGCTTTTTCGGTTTCTTTTTCTTCTTTTGTTCCGCCAGCGTCCGCTCCAGCAAGCCGTCGAACTCTTTTCGCCGGGTGCGGGTGCTGGCATCTTTGATGGTGGGCGCTTCCTGCGCCGGGAGCGCTGCTGCCGGCTGTGCCACAGTGCGGACACGCCGCTCCGGGTTAATGACCGCCATCTTTTTGAACGCGGCGGCGATATCCTCCACGTTGTCCTTGATGCCCAGGGCCAGCTCCTTCGCCATCTGGGAGGTCAGATCCCGCACGTCGCTCATGGCGGCAAGGCCCTCCTCGGACAGGGTGCCCTCGATGATGCCCGCCACCGCCAGCTTGGACGCCATCAGCTTCATGGCCTTGGCCTGCATGGTGTCGGCATAATAGAGCAGGTACACCTCCACCCTCGGCGCATCCTGGTTGATCCGCCAGCTTCGGCGGGACGCCTGCCGCAAGGTGAACAGGTTGAAGCCCATACTGTAGAAGATGAGGGTGGTGAACGCATTCAAATCCAAGCCCGTTTCCACACAGCGCTGGTTTGTGATGAGCACTTGGAGCCCCGCACGCACCCGTTTGTCCACCCATGCCTCCCGTTTATCCGGCGGGACGGCGGGCGAGAGGATCTCCGTGCGGTAGCCCTCCTGGGTCAGCAGCTTCATCAGCTTCTGCTGGGAATCGGTGCGGGTCCAGCTGGTATAGATGAGCACCCGCCCGCCGGCGGCCACCTTTTCCCGGACGATCTCCAACGTCTTCTCCTCTTTGGGAAGGATGTCCTCAAAGCTGGCCACGTTGGCCGGTTTCACGATCACTTCGCCGTTGATGGGGTGGACGATCTCAGGCTGGTCGTAGGGCTGGTCCGGGTAGACGGTGAGCAGGTTCAGGTAGGCGGACAACAGCTTATTGGCCACCTTTTGATCCGTTTTCAGCACCTTTTGCAGAATGTGTTCGGCCTGTTTGTAGCCCTTCCGCACCTTCTCCGGCATATCCAGCGGCACGGGGATCTCCTCGTAGTCCGGCAGATCCTTCCCCATATCGGACAGGGAGAGGAAGCAGGTATACTCCAGCAGGAACCGGGAGTACACCAGCGGCGACACGCCGGGCAGCTTTTTGCTGCGGATTTTCCGCTTGGCGGTGCGGCGGTTGGAGTTGTAGTCCCCCTCCAGCAGCTCGTAGGTGTTCTCTACCACGCCGTACTCCTCATCGAACCAGGCAGGCTTGCGGTAGGGCTTATCGTCTTTCCGCATCAGGCCGGGAGTCAGGCGGTAGAGCAGGTGAAATATGCCGGAGCTGTACCCGTTGATGAGGGTGGCCGTCATGCCCACAAACAGCCTGGACACGCCGAACAGTTCACCCATGGCGTCCCCCTGGCCGCTGGCGTTGTTGTACTCATGGAGCTCGTCACATAGGAAGCCGTCGATCCGGCCCCGGTACTTTTTCTTGATGTAGGTGCTCAGGGCATACCGGCGGCAGGCCCCCCGCACAGGCTCGTAGCCGTCCGGGTTGTCCTCAATCTCCTCCAGGCGGGCCAGGACGCGCTCATTCTTTGTCTTTTGGCGGTGCTGCGCCGCCTTCGGGCGGTACACCCAGCCGTAGTCGGTGATCTTCGCCCAGGGGATCGTCTGCCCGGGGTTGATGGCGGACCAAAGGGGCGTGCCGCAGTTCGCACAATAATGGTTGCCCCGATGCTCCTTCATAAAATAGAACTGATCCGCGTTCACCTCGTATTTTGTGCCGTCATCGCTGATGGTCATTTTCACCGCTTCCCCGCAGTCCGGGCAGCGGAAGCTGTGCGTCCGGCGGTGGTAGGTAACAGCGGGATAGCGCATATAGCCGTCCCGGGCCTTCTCCTTGCTGAACACGGCGTACACGCTCTTGTCCCCGGCCTGATACGCGGCATACAGCCGGTCCAGGTCGGTGATGCTCTTGACCACCATGGCGAAGGTGTCGGGCAGGGTCTCGCCGATCTCCCGTACCCACTTTTTTGTGACGTGTGAAGGAGCCATGATGAGGTTGAAGGTCTTGCCCCGCCCCTTCAAAGCGGAGTGCATTCCCTGGAGCGCCCCCAGGGCCGTCGCGCCGATTTTCGTCTTCCCACTACCACATTCCGCCACAATGAGGGCGATTTTTTTGCGGGCCAACTGCCGCTTGGTGGCCTCGGCCACCGCCAGCTGGGCATCGTACAGCGAGTACCCCGCCTGGGCCATGATGGTGTCGTTGACGGCCAGCACCTCCTCGCTCAACGGCTCCGCCGCCGGGTCGAACAGGGGCTGAGATTGGCTGCGGATGCGCTGGGCCACGGTGGGGCCGAAGGTGTTGAGGTAGCCGGTGACGTTCTCTATGCCGTCAAAGCCGTCCGGCTGGCCGGGGGCCGCGCCGGGGATAGCGATGGCCCCGCTTTTCAGGCCGTCCTCCAAAAGCTCCACCACGTTGGCGTCCTCCGGCTTCAGCTTCAGCACATAGGCGTCCAGCTTCTCCCGCAGGGAGATCACCTCCAGCTGCCGCAGGTCGCCCCGGGCGGTGAGCCCGTCCAGCACGTAGTCCCGGAATTCCGGGATCAGCGGCGCGGCGGTCTTGTGGTCCACCTCCTCGAACAGGCAGTCCCGATCCCCCGCGGGGCAGAAGATGTAGCACTTCCGGGGCTGGAGTTCCTGCTGCTGGCCCTGGCCGCCGTCATCGTCTCCACCGTCGTCCGCAGGTTCGGCGGTGATCTTGTCGTCGTTGGCCATCAGCGTGGCGGTGGCGTAGACGCCGTCGTGGGCCAACTGCCGCCGGTAGCCCTTGGGCCTGCTCTTGAGCGTCCGCTTCACGTCGTTCCGAACCGCTTCCACGGTGCCGCCGCCGTAGATGGCGTCAGACATGGCCCGCACCATCTCCGGGTAGCCGCCAAAACGGATGGCGGTGATGGTGCTGTTGTCCCCATCATTCTCCAGGATGACGGTGTCCGCATAGGCGGTGAGCCGTATCTTGGAGCCGCCGTCGAAATAGGACAGCTCAATCAATTTGCTTAATGACATTCATTCGCGTTCTCCTTTCTGTCTTGGACACAAAAAAAGACCGTGACGCCCACATGGGGCAATTCACAGTCTTCTTGTCCTTTTATTTTGTTCTTCCAAGCCGTTTCGGTCCGGCGGAGGGCAGACTTCACCCCTTTCCACGCCGTTCCTCCCTCGCTTACTCCGCCCTAACTTACTCCGCCCTGAAATACAAGCCCATTGTACCATGCCCAGGCCCGGGCGGATAGGTGGAAACAATCCAACTATAATTTGCGAAAAAAACTATATTAAAAAGCGTTAATCAATAAAAGTACGGGAGTATTTGTGATGAGCAAATACTCCCGTATTGTTTTCCGGCACGTCTATCTCCCAATAACCCTCATGTTTAGAGGTAGTGACAATTGGCTTAATGCGCTGTCAACAGGCAACGAATAAGCAACGTCCTCATAATAGTGTGTGTATAGCGGCCGGTAAAACATCACTTTAAAACTTGTGCACCTTAAAAGACACATCTTTATTAAAATTATAATTTTGTTTACTAATTAAGTCAATAGTTTTCTAATTTATGCGGATAGAACACTTCAAAAAAAGTAAAATATCAGCAACACCCAAGAGAAAGGGCGCGGGCTGATGAGCAAAGGGGTATCCTTCAAAAACCATGACCGGTTTATTCAACTTGGGATTGCTATTTCTACCTTACGCAGGATGCGCAGTTTGTCGCAGGAGCAATTGGCTGAAAAAGCGGGGATCAGCCGCTCGTTGCTCGGTGCTATCGAAGCACCCAACTTGGCTAAGGCATTTTCGTTGGAAGTGTTTTATGACATCGCCGATGCCCTGGATGTTGATCCTGCCGACCTAATTACCGCATCTGTTTTTCCTGATCGCATTATAAATAAGAGGCCAAGATAATATTTCCTGCTATTCTTCCGTGTAGCCAGAAATATTAAGAACTTGCTAACTTTTTGAGACTATCTATGTCTATCTATGTTCATAATCCGTTCATAATTATGTGCTTAGTCAATACTATAAGAAATTATATTTTTTTTGCAAATGCACAACTTAACAGCCTTTTTTGTTTCCTATTAAGAATAACGATGCTCATCCCAGATTTTGGACATCTGAAATAGCTTTTGTTTTTGGGGAATACACAAGTAAGCTTTCCTTTGAATTAAGGTACTCAGGACAAAAACCCAATCAGATATTGAAAATCCAGAGGCACATAGTATAATATATGATTAGGAGAAAATTTTAGAGTAACGCAGTAAAAATGTATCAGATTTCATTCATGTTGGATAGTATTCGTTGACATGCTTTATAAAGCGTATCAATTCGAAGGTGAGGTGAGCAAGGCATGATTATCTACTTGCAGACGATTAATGATACTCTTGATAGAGTGAAATTTGAACAGCTATATCAGGAATACAAAGCATTCATGCATGGAATTGCATATCAGATTTTGCGGAATCAGCAAGATGCCGAGGATGCCGTACATAATGCTTTTCTTAGTATTGCGAAAAATATTGAAAAAATCGGGAGCCCGACGAGCCCTAAGACGCGAGGATATGTTTCCATCATTGTAGAACGAAAAGCAATAGATATTTATCGAGAGCGTAAAAAGAATACTGCCGATGAGTTGCTTGAGGAGGATATTGGTATTTCGGTTTCTTTCCCCAATGACCATACCCTGGCTTGGTGCATTGCCAAGCTCCCTCCACGATATCGTCAAATTATTTTCTTAAAATACAGTCATGGATATTCTGTAAAAGAAATTGCTGATATACTGGGAATAAGTCATGCAGCAGCTAGCAAAGTGGATCAGCGGGCAAAAAAGAAACTCGAAAAGATTTGTCGAGAGGAGGGTGTCTTATGATCTCCGATGAAAGACTGCGCGAAGCAGCCCAGCAAGCTGAGAAAGCCTTCCTTGCCAGTTTGCCCGAGCCAAAAGACAGCAAGGCTGCGTTTTCTCCAGCATTTGAGCGGAAAATGAAAAAGTTGATTAAACGTATTGACCACCCAATTGTGTACTGGATACAAAAATCGGTGGCCTGTCTTGTGCTTATCCTTTTACTCGGAGGAGGCAGTGTGCTTGCGCTTAGCACAGAGGCAAGAGCAGCATTTGTTGGATGGGTGCGAGAGGTTTATGAGAGTTGGTTTGTTTATCACTATACAGGTGAAGATGCAATTACCACAGAAAATACAATTTATTATCCAGGATGGCTGCCAGATGGATATGAACTTATTGCTGCACCAGAGCCTGGCCCCCACACAATCTCTATTTATGAAAACCAAGCGAAGGACACAATCATTTTCAACTGTTTTAAAAATAGCGAGTCAATGGCTATTCAAATTGGGAAGGAGAATGCCTTTGTAGAAAAAGTTCAAATAGATGATGCATTCGCTGACTTATATGTTGACTCAAAGAGTGGAGAAACAAATCATCTCATATGGGAAGACCCCGAAAATAAAGTTATTTTTTGGTTAGTTTCAACTCTCGATAGTGACTATATGGTGAAGATTGCTGAAAGTATAGAGTTAATGGATTAAATATTCTACAGTTATCATTGTCCAAAGTCGCCACAATAATACGTTATTTCATATTAAAGAGAGGAGGTGAATTGATGAAAAAACGTAGTTTTCCGTTCCTGATTGCGTTCATTTTCCTACTGTTTGTGACATCTGCAAACGCGCAATCAGCTAGGCTACCCGGCAGCAGTGTTCTTTTAACATTTAATGGAACCAAAGCATGTTGTGATGTTACAATCATTGCAGATGACTTGAAAAGTGATATCAATGCAGTGATTAAACTCCTAGATGGTAACACCGAAATCAACTCATGGGAAGTATCTGGACATGGATATCTATACTTTTCTGACAGCACAACGTCAGTCATAAAAGGCCGAAGCTATGTACTGACTGTCGAGTATACTATCTCGGGCACCCCTCAATCAACGCTGAAAGCATCTGGAATATGTAAGTAGCATATACTCACTTAAAAAAGCACCGTTTTATAGCTGGGTCAAACGAAAATCGTTTGACCCAGCTTTTCTCAATTAATCCAAAGCAAAAAATGTAAGCATAAACTATCCCAACGTTTAGCGACAGGTAAAGCAGGTTGAGAAAATACAATAGCGTCCAATAAGGTGCCATGTATTCTCGAATAGTACATGGCACTTGCTTGTAGTGGGATAGAGTCATTGGAGCGGGGACTGCGTTGTCGAGAATTATGCACAAAAAGGTTCAATTTGTTCCCGGCATATGTATAAGTGTCCCAAATTGAGAAAAACTTGCGTTATATATTTATGGGAGGTGCGCATAATGAAGTGATTGCGCCCTACGAAATAGGCGAATGTATCACAAACATTGACGAGGAGGTTGAAAAGATCAGAATATTATTTTGAAGGCCAGAAACCCAATTACACTATAAGAAGGAGAACCTTATGAAAAAATTTGTTCACTAATTTTAGTATTCGTGCTTTGCCTTTCTATCTCGTTGCCTGCCTTTGCGATGTCCGATTCAGCTGATGATTTAGATTATAGTGAGGCTTACATTTATTTTTCTGAGCAGCTGGCTGAAAAAGGAGTTTCTGCCAACACCTGTCTCGAAGATTTCATTGAAGGTTATGAACACACCGCTGGTAGTTCGCTTCCGTCTTATGTTACTTCTTTAATTGAAGAAGAAGTAGCTTTTGCCTCAGCCCTTGAAGTAACAGTAACGAATAATCTGCAATACGCTCCAGCATTGCCTGATGAAGCCTCCCAAGGCTCTGGCATTGATCCATATAGTATCGGAGACAGTTGGTATGACAATATAGGCGTCTCGAATCCGCAACTTCCGCAGCGGGCATCCTACAATAGGTATAATATTTTGTCAACTGTACAAAAAGGGGATATTATACATGAAACAACTGGCGGTATTGCAGCTCTGACTGGTCACATTGCAATTGTGCAAGGGAAGTATTATGACACAAATTACGGACAGTATTATATCAGAACAATAGAAGCTGTCTGGGACAGAGTTGTTTATGGTGTTTTGGATGATACACGGTATCAAAATCGTGGAGACGAAGTGTATTATGTTACAAGTGCTAATGCAACGCAAAAAGCACGTGCAGTGGATTTCTGCATTGGGCAACTTGGTAAGCCTTGGTCACTTGAAATGCCTCTCCTTTCCGAATGTGCTTATGAGAGTACTACAGAAAACTGGTATTGCTCTGAGTTGGTTTGGGCTGCCTATTATAATCAAAATATCAACCTTCATGGATTAACAATCCCAAGACATATCTATACACCCAGTGCACTTGCGGGTAGTTCAATGCTTACCTATAGAAACGTGGAATAAAGCAATGAGTATTTTTAATCAGATTAGGGAAAACAAGTACTATCGAACGTTTTCATTAATATATTTAGGAGTTTGGCTGTTTTCTGTGATTGTATTTTGGATTTTCTGCAAAAGTGCAGCGGCGCTAATCGTTATCATTTTTGAATACCTGATGCTTCCAGCGTTATCATTCATTTTATCGCTCTGCGTAGGGAAAAAAGCTGGGTTTAAAAATTACAGTTTGGTTGCTCCGTTTGTTTTTGGCCTTATGCAGTTGCTCTGGAAACTTACTGCAATTACTTTGCCTCAGGTTTTGGCAATGGGTTATGGAGCAAAACCAGACATTAAAGAGTTCTTTATGGTTGTGATTATCTCAGCCATAGGATTGACTATTGGGTGCGGAGTGAGGTATCTAAAATCCAAAGCGAAGGGTTCAAACACCTAATAACATTTTTGTGTCCATAAGGAATACTACAAAAAGCACCCCCTGCGCTCAACGAACATGAGCGCAGGGGGCGCTTTGCCTTACCTCT
>CAJUQD010000041.1 GCA_910588105.1 uncultured Oscillospiraceae bacterium
GCGGAAAAAGGCCCGCCGATTGGGCGTGTTGACAATTTTCAAACAAGCCCTAGTCCGATACGAGGTTGGCGTATATGTCGCCCAATCCACCTCTATCTACAAAACCAATTCCGACTACTTCAATACAGGCGATTGACGCTTGCCCCTTGTTATTGTCCGCCCGCCTTTATCGGCAAACAGAAAATCCGTTTGAAATCGACGATTTCAAACGGATTTTCTGTTTTTACTGCACCCTTACGTCTCCATATCTAATTGGTGGAGTCAAATGGGATATTATCTCCCATGGTAATGCACAGCTCGGTGACGTCCGTGCGGACATGCAGAACGGCGTATTCCAGCGGCCCCTTATCGCACTGGGCCACCCTGCGCGTTTTCAGCAGCGGGGTGCCTGGCTCAATGTGGAGGAGCTGGGAATCCACCAGGTCGGCGGCCGCCGCGGAAATATACTCCACGCAGCCCTTGTATTGGACGCCGTATTTTTTGATAAGAAACGGGTACAGATCCCAAAATTCGTTGGTATATTTGTCAAGCTGAGGGAAGAAGTCCGTGCGGATGTAATCAAACAGGTACATAAGGGGAATATCCCTGCTGTAGAAAATACGCTGAAGGCGGTAAACCGGCGTACCGATCGCAATGTTCAGCGCTTCCGCAGTTTTGACGTCAGCCTCCACCAGATCAACATACATGCCGCGCGCCGTCATGTGCTGGGGATCAGGAATGGACGCGTGCCGGACGGAGATAATGTCCTCAAAGTGGCGCAGCCTGGAAAACGCGAAGGAGTCATCAGGATAAATGTTCTTTAACACCACAGTCCCATAGCCCTGCTTCACCTTCACATACCCTTCGTCCGCCAGCTGCGCGATGGCGCGCCGGACCGTTGTACGGCTCACATGATATATTTCCTCCAGCTTGGGCTCCGGCGGCAGCAGGGAATTTACGGGGTAAACGTCATTTCTCAGGTCTTCCAGAATCTTTTCATATGTCCTCTGATATGCCAGCATCTAAACATCCCCTAAACATTATTCACGCCCAGGCGCCCCCAACGGACAACAGCGATAGTATGATAGCATAAGCTATCTTTTTTGTCAAGAATTCCTCGCTCTCCCATGTATTTACCGTCGATTCGCACAAGATAGACAGGGCAATTTTGTACAATTTATGAATTGATTATTCGTCCTAAAAATTAGATAATGTTTTTGTGATGTTTAAGATATGTATCTTGGAGTGAGGAGGACACGCCGTGGTTTTGATTGGCGAATACACGCAGTTGCCGGATTGGATCCCAGTTCAGGCGGGTTCCGGCATCCTGGCCCTGGAGCGGGGCGCGGACGGGGTATACCGGGAGGCAGGCGTCTGCCCCACAGAAAACCCCTCCTACCTGGTCCCCGGCGACGGAGACTGTTTCTTCGCGGTACAGGAGGGCGGCCAGGGCGGACTTGCCCGATGCAAAAAAACGGCGGATGGCGCAATTGCGTTGGACAAATCCATCCGCTTCCCCGGCAGCGGGAGCTGCCATATCTGCTTTGACCGCCGGACAGATGCGGCCTATGTGGCAAACTATGAGTCCGGCTCGCTGACGGTGGTAGGCGGCGCCACGGGAAATATGGGAGTTTTGCAGCAGTTTTCCTACAGCGGAAGCGGCCCGGATCCCAAGCGGCAGGCGGGGCCCCACATCCACAGCAGCTGGCTCTCCCCCGGCGGCGGGGAGCTCTTTGTGGCCGACCTGGGCGCGGACCAGATCTACCGCTATCTGCGAAACCCGGACGGTTCCCTGTATCCCAACCCCCGGCAGCCATCCATCCCCTTCCCCCCCGGCAGCGGGCCCAGGCATATGGCCTTTCACCACAGCCTGCCGGTGGCCTACGTCACCGCCGAGCTGAGCAACCAGATTTTCATGCTCCAGTTCGGCGCGGACAATACCGCCACGGCCCTGGCTTTCTGGGAAACAGCCCAGCGCCGGGAAGGCGTGGTGCTCACCGCCCATTTGCAGCTGTCCCGACGCTATGGGATGCTCTACGCCTGTGTGCGCGGGAGGGATGAGCTTGTCTGGTTTTCGGTGGAGCCCGGCAGCGGCCTGCTGAGCCTGCGGGGCAGGTGCCCCAGCGGCGGCCGGTTCCCGCGGCACTTTCTTCTGGATGAGGAGACCGGCGACCTGCTGGTTGCCAACCAGCTGTCCGGGGACGTATGCGTGTTCCGGGTTGATCCAAGCGGGGATGTGGCCCCAACCCCCGTGCAGCGCATCAGCGCGCCCAGCGCGGCGGCGGTGATGCGCCTGGGCGCCGAAAGGCCCGCCGATTGGGCGTGTTGACCATCTTCAAACAAGCCCTAGTAAACTGAGGAGGGAATATCATGGCAAACAAAGTAGCTGCCGTCACCGGCGCCAGCCGGGGCATCGGAAAGGGGATTGCCCTTGCCCTGGCCGGGCACGGCTATGACATCGCCTTTTCCTACTGCTCCGCCCAGGAGGACGCAGTCCGGCTCCAGCGCCGGATTGAGCAGGAATTTGGCAGGCGCTGTGAGACCTGGCGCGCGGACCTCCGGGAGCTCGGCGCAGGCCCGGCGTTTGTGGAGGCCGCCGCGGACAGACTGGGCGGGCTGGACGTACTGGTAAACAACGCGGGCGCCACCCGCTTTGAGGGCATCCTGGAACTGACGGAGCAGGGGGTCAACGACCTGATCGACCTGGATCTGAAGAATTACCTGTTCTGCACCCAGGCCGCCGCCCGGATCATGGTTCGCAGCGGCACAAGGGGGTGCATCATCCAGATCACCTCCTCCCGGGCCGAGCGCGCCTATCCCCAGGACGGAATTTATGGCGGCGTCAAGGCCGCGGTCACCAGGGCCTCCCAGTCTGCGGCGCTGGATCTGGCCCCCTATGGCATTCGGGTGAACTGCGTAGCGCCGGGGGCCATCGCTGTGCGCAGCAAGGAGGAGCTGGCCGAACTGGCCAAGCACAAAGCGGTCCCGGTGGATTTCTGGGACAAGCTAGGCAGGCGCATCCCCCTGGAACGGGTGGGCGTCCCGGCGGATGTGGGGGCGGCCGTGGCGTTTCTGGCCTCCCCGGAGGCGTCGTATATCACGGGAACCACCCTGCGCGTTGACGGCGGGCTGATTCTGCCGGGTATGCCGGAGAGCGGCTCCTGCGGCGGCTGGGGCGGCAAAAAAAAGGAGGCTGAAGGGCATGGGACTTGAAATACGGGACGTGCGGGCCATCTGCACGGCGCCGGAGGGCGTCAACCTGGTGGCCGTAAAGGTGGAGACCAACGAACCCGGCCTGTATGGCGTAGGCTGCGCCACGTTTACCCACCGCTATCTGGCGGTGGTAACCGCCATTGAGGAATACCTGCGCCCATTCCTCATCGGAAAGGATCCTGCCAACATTGAGGACATCTGGCAGTCCGCCATGGGTATGAGCTATTGGCGCAACGGCCCCGTGCTCAACAATGCGCTGTCCGGCGTGGACATGGCGCTGTGGGACATCAAGGGGAAGCTGGCTGGAATGCCGCTCTACCAGCTGTTCGGGGGGAAATGCAGGCCGGGCATCCCCTGCTACACCCACGCGGAGGGGGCCGACGCGGAGCAGACCCTGGAGCGGGTGGAGGCCCTGCGAGAGCGGGGCTACCGCAGGATCCGCGTACAGGTGGGCGGCTACGGCGGAAAGAACCCCAACCTGCACAGGCCGGAGCACCCCTTCCCCGGCGGGTATTTTGACCCCAAGGCATACATGAAAAACGTGCTGGAGCTGATGGAAAAGCTCCGCGTCACCTATGGGGACTCCCTTGAGTTCTGCCATGACGTCCACGAGCGGCTGGCCCCCATCGACGCGCTGAATTTCGCCAAGGCGCTGGAGCCGTACCATCTGCTTTTCCTGGAGGACATACTCCAGCCGGAGCAGACCGCCTGGTTCCACACCATCCGCCAGCAGTGCGCCACCCCGCTGGCCATGGGCGAGCTGTTCAACAACCCCCACGAGTGGACATCCATCGTGAGCGCCCGGCTGATCGACTACATCCGCGTCCACGTCAGCCAGATCGGCGGCATCACCCCCGCCCGGAAGCTGGTGGCCTTCTGCGACGCCTACGGCGTGCGGACTGCTTGGCACGGCCCCATCGACATGACCCCCATCGGGCATGCCGTCAACGCCCATCTGGACATCTCCAGCCCCAACTTCGGCGTCCAGGAGTGGGCGGACAGCTTCAGCGGCCTCTACCCCACGCTGAACGGGCCGCTGATGCGGGAAATGTTCCCCGGAATGCCTGAATACCGGGACGGCTTCCTTTATCTGAATGAGAACCCCGGCATCGGCGTGGATATCAACGAGGAGCTGGCCGCAAAATATCCCTGTAAGGAGAGCAGGGTAGCCTGGGACTGGATGCTGGCGCGCCTGCCCGACGGAACCGCCGTCAGGCCGTGACAAACAAGGAGGGTGTTATGCTGAAATTCAATCCAAATCCGCTGTTTCCGGAGAAGCCCCTGTTTGAGGTGGGCTCTGAGGCGGAGCTCCCCCGGTCCCAGCGCTACGAGCTCTACTGCGACGGCCGGCCGCAGACCGTCTACCACACGGACTCCTTTGACTACGCGGTGGTGGTGCGCAAGACCAGGATGGCGTTCCCGGTGGAGGTGCGGGTGTCCGGGCCGGTGGACCGGGCGGTGATCCGGCCGCTGTCGCTGGGCATTTCCCACGAGCTGGAGGGGCAGACCCTGCGCTTCACCGCCCCGGGCCTGAAGAAGCTGAGCATCGAATTTGACGGCGACCTGAAGCGCCCGCTGTTTCTGCTCCAGTCCCACTACATGCCCCGGCCCGCCTCCAAGCCCACCTACTGCTTTGAGAAGGGCAGGGTTTACAACGTGGGCACCCTTGAGCTTCAAACCGGGCAGAGCGCCTACCTGGAGGAGGGCAGCATCGTGTGCGGCCGGATCCGCTCCTACATGGCCGACGACGTGTCGGTGACGGGGAACGGAATCCTATACGGCGCGGTGTGGCACAAGCCGGACGAAAACGGGGGCCGCCTGATGGCGGAGTTCTCCCTGGGAAAGAATATCCTGGTACAGGGCATCACCATTGTGGACAACGGCGTGTGGAATATCGTACCCGGGGCCTGCACCCACGTGGAAATCCGGGACGTCAACGTGCTCTCCCGCCTGGTTACCGGCGACGGGATTGATATCGTGGGCTGCCAAGACGTGCTGGTGGAGCACTGCTTCATCCGCGCGGCGGACGACTGCGTTGTCATCAAGGCCTGCCCGCTGCCCACGCCCGCCGCATGCTGCGACGTGAAAAACGTGGTGGTGCGGGACTGCGTGCTGTGGAATGCCGAGCCGGGAAACGCGCTGGAAATCGGATATGAGCTGCGCTGCCGGGAGGTTTCGGACATCGTCTACTCCGACTGCGATGTGATCCACTGCGAGTACGAGGGGAACCAGTCCGGCGGTGTGCTCACCATCCACAACGCGGACAGGGCCCGGGTTCATAACGTGGTGTATGAGGACATCCGAATTGAAGATGCCCAGGAAAAGCTGGTGGACATCAAGATCCTGGACTCCAAGTATTCGCTGGACCGGGTACGGGGCGAGGTGGAGGATGTATACTTCCGCAATATCACCGTGGAAGGGCCGGTTTTCCCCGTGTCCATCATCCGTGGATTTGAAATGCACCAGGAGATCCGCTGGCCCAGGCGGATCCATTTCGAAAACGTGGCCGTCCACGGCAGCGTAATGAAAAGCGCCAACCAGATGCGCATGGTGGTGGAGCTGGCCCACGAGCTGGAATTTGAGGGCGAAATGGACCACATGAAACGGGACTTTTAGGGGGGAGCGCATTGAAACAGACAATCCCTCGCAAGCTGTCCCGCCTGGGGCGGGATATCTGGAAAAGCCGGGCCATTTACGGCCTGATGCTGCCGGGGCTGATTTGGTTCGTGCTCTTTGCCTACGGCCCCATGTCCGGCCTGCTGCTGGCGTTCAAAACCTACAGCGCCAAGGGCGGTATCTGGGGCAGCCCCTGGTGCGGCTGGGAGAATTTCATGTATGTGTTCCGGGACGCGGCGTTTCTCCGCTCGGTGTTCACCACCCTGCGGATCAATATCGGCAGGCTGATATTCCAATTCCCGGTCCCCATCATCCTGGCCCTGCTGCTCAACGAGTGCGCCGGCAAGCGGTACAAAAAGGCCGCGCAGACCATATTCACCTTCCCCTATTTTCTATCGTGGGTCATTGTCGCCAGCCTGATTACCAACACCCTGTCCATGGACGGCCTTCTCAACGGCGTGCTGTCCATGCTGGGGCTGGACAAGGTGAACTTTCTGGGAAGCAGCCGGCTGTTCGCGCCCATCCTGTATATCACGGAGAGCTGGAAGTCCGCGGGGTGGAACGCCATCATCTACCTGGCCGCCCTCTCCGGGATAGACATGGACCAGTACGAGGCGGCAAAGCTGGACGGCGCCAGCCGGTGGCAGACCTTGGTCCATGTGACGCTTCCAAACCTGAAGCCCACCATCATCGTGATGCTGGTGCTGTCCATCGGCAACCTGATGACAGGGGGCTTCGAGCAGATATTCAACCTCTCCAACCCGGCGGTGGCCGACGTGTGCGAGATCCTGGACATGTATATCTACCGGGTCACATTTGGCTCGGTGCCTGATTTCGGCTTCTCCATGGCCATCAGCCTGTTCCGTTCAGTGGTCAACTGCTTCTTCCTGGTGGCCGCAGACTGGGGCGCGAAAAAATTAGGCGGAACCGGCCTGTTCGGCTGACCGGCGCCGCCCCCAAAGGAGGACGCTCCATGAAGAAAAAACAGCTGTCCCTGGCGGACGTCCTGATCGTCCTGGCCGTTGGGTGCCTGATTCTCATCATCATCGTCCCGCTTGTCAACGCGGTGGCCATCTCATTCTCCACTCAGCGGGAATACCTGAACCATCCGCTCCTGCTCTTCCCCACCGCCCCCACGCTGGAGAACTATCGGAACCTGCTAGCCGACCAGCGCATTGCCACCGGCTTCAAAACCTCGCTGCTCATCGTATGCCTGGGCGTGCCGCTGAACCTGTTCCTGACGCTGTCCCTGGCCTACGGCACCAGCAGGCCCAGCTTCCCCGGCAAGAAATTCATTCTCGCCGCGATTTTGTTCACCATGCTCTTCAACGGCGGCATTCTCCCGCTGTATATGCAGATGAGGGAGCTGAAACTCACCAACACCATATGGTCCGTCGTCCTGGCCAGCGGCGTCAATGTGTTTTACTTTGTCATTGCCAGAAACTTTTTCTGCTCCATCCCCCAGGCGCTGGTGGAATCGGCGCAGCTGGACGGGGCGGGGGAATGGCGCATTCTGTTTTCCGTCATTCTTCCCTTGGCAAAGCCCATTGTGGCCACGGTCGCCCTGTTCTGCATCGTGGACCGCTGGAACGAGTGGTATAACGCGCTGATTTTCATCCGCAACAACGATATCGTCCCCCTGCAGGTGGTGCTGCGCTCCATTGTGATGGAGTCCAACATCTCCAGCAACACCAGTTCCATGGAGGCGGCCGCCCGGAATTTCGATATGGGCATCAAAATGGCCGCCGTCATCGTCACCACCCTGCCCATCATGTGCATTTTCCCCTTCCTGCAAAAGCACTTCACCAAGGGCGTCATGGTGGGTGCCATCAAGTCCTGAACGCATCATGTCCGGGAGCTGTGAAGGCCCCGTTCAGAAGCATAACAAAGGAGGAAGACTATTATGAAAAAGTCCAAGCGAACCCTGTGCGCGCTGCTGAGCGTTCTGCTCCTGCTCATGCTGGGCCTGGCGGCGTGCTCCCCCGCCCAGGAAGGCCCGGCGGGTGCCAGCGCCACCCCCGCGCCCGTCTCTGCGCCCCCCGGCACCACGAACCCGCCTGTGGAAAAGAAGACCTACGACGAGCATTTGACCCTGACCTGGCTGATGGCGGGCATCAAGTCCGGCGGCGATTACAGCGGGGACGACTGGGGCCGCTACTGGCTGGACACCTATAACATTGATTTTGACATCATCGCCACCACTATTGATGTGTCCGACTGGGACGAGCGGCTGCGCGTCTGGATCAACTCCGGCGACATGCCCGACGTGGCCCACGCGGAATACCCCTACGGCGAGATCGAGACCTACGCCTCCCAGGATGCCATCTACCGCTTCCCCGACGACTGGAAAGAGCGCTGGCCCAACCTGGCCAAGACCCAGGACGACGTCCCCATCGCCGCCATCGCCGAGGAGAAGCTGGGCGGCACCTATTGCCTGTGGCGGCCGGTCTTTTCTACCAACCGCCCCAGCGAGCGGCTGAGCTACCACGCCCTGCTTTACATGCGCAAGGACTGGCTGGAGGCCTGCGGCCTGGAGATCAAGGACACATACTCCCCCTCCGAGCTGGCGGAAATCGCCCGCACCTTCCTGGAAAAGGATCCCGGCAATGTGGGCGACAGCCTGGTGGGCCTGAGCATCCGCACCTATGACCTGGCAAAGCTGTGGCCCACCACGGACTTTTCCCAGGCCTGCAACATCGGGGACGGCTACTACCAGGATGAAACCGGCACGTTCCGATGGGCCCCTGCGGACGAGCGCACCCTGGAGTCGTTGAAAACCTACCAGCAGATGTACAAAGAGGGGGTCATCGACCCTGAGTTCTACACCTTCACCCGCTACGAGGGCTCCCAGAAGTTCTACGTGCAGGGAACCTCCGGCATCGCCCTGGAGGACGGCCACGCCATCCTCATCACCTACATCCGCAACGGCCTGACCGCCCAGGGGCTCGACCCGGACAAGGTGCTGCATCTGGCCCAGCTGGTGGGCGAGGACGGGAAATACCACTATCGTGAGGACGCCAACTATTGGGGGCAGGTCATCTTCAGCCCCACCATCAGCGATGAAAAGTTCGAGCGCGCCATGGACCTTCTGGATTTCTGCGCCACCGAGGAGGGCCAGAACCTGGTGAACATGGGCTTTGAGGGGGTTGACTGGGAGCGGGATGAGAACGGGAACTACGTCTCCCTGCTGGACCCGTCCATCCAGGGCGAGCACCTGTCGGTCATGGCCGGCAAATACCCCTCCAAGGACTCCTATTTCGGCAGCGTGGTGCTGACGGACGACTTCGCCCTGGTCAGCCCCAACTACAGCACGGAGATCCAGGACACCGTGCGGCGCTTCTACAAGCTCCGGGACCAGCTCAGCGACGAGACCACGCTGCTCCCCCGGGAGTACGACTATGAGACCCTCAGCTCCAGGGAGAAGTCCCAGGCGACCATGGACCTTGCGGACGAATATGCCAAGCTGATTCTCAAGGACGGGGACCTGGAACAGAACTGGAGGGCCTGGGTGGCGGAAAAAATGGTGGTGGTCCAGCCGGTGCTGGACCAGCTCAACGCAAACTGACCCCTTGGGGCGCGGACAGGCGCCGGACACATGGCATGCGAAAGGGAGGCGGTTCATGGAACCGCCTCCCTCCCTTATGCCCCTGCGCCCGCAGCGGCGGCGCCCCGTTTTCCCTGTTGAAATCACCCGTTTGATTTGATATAATAGATTGTTAATTTGATGCCGCCGGCCACGCCCCGGCCCGGCGGCGCCTTGAGAGGAGGGGGCGGGCATAAAATACCAGCAGTGGAACGTGCGCCGCCCCGGCTCCGCCCCGGCGCGCCGCGCGCTGGAGCAGGACGGGCTGTCCCCCCTGTGCGCCTGCGTCCTGGCCGCCCGGGGGATCGCCGGGCCGGAGGAGGCCGCCCGGTTTTTGTCCTGCGGCTCCCAGCGCTTTCACGACCCTTTCCTGCTCAAGGGGATGGACAAGGCGGTGGGACGCATCCGCGCCGCCATCGGCGGCGGGGAACTGATCTGCGTCTACGGCGACTACGATGTGGACGGCATCACCGCCACCTGCCTGCTTACCGAGGCGCTGGCCTGGCTTGGCGGCCGGGTGGTCAGCTATATCCCCGACCGCACCGAGGAGGGCTACGGCCTCAACCCCGGCGCAATCACCCGGCTTGCCGGGCAGGGGGTAGCGCTCATCGTCACGGTGGACTGCGGCATCACCGCCGTAGACGAGGTGGAGTTCGCCCGCTCCCTGGGGGTAGACGTGGTGGTCACCGACCACCACCACTGCAAGGACAAGCTCCCCGCCGCCGTGGCGGTGGTCAACCCCCGGCAGGACGGCTGCGCCTATCCCTTCCCTGAACTGGCGGGAGTGGGGGTGGCCCTCAAAACCGCCCAGGCCCTGGCCGGCCCGGAGCGGCGGGACGAGGTATTCCGCCGCTTCGGCGAGCTGGCCGCCATCGGCACCGTGGCCGACGTAATGCGCCTGACCGACGAGAACCGCGCCCTGGTCCGCCAGGGGCTGGAGCTGCTCGCCCGCACCCGGCGGCCCGGCCTGCGCGCTTTGCTGCGAGAGGCGGGGCTGGAGCCCGGCGGCCTCCCCACCACCGTCACCGTCGGCTACGGCCTGGCCCCCCGGATCAACGCCGCCGGGCGCATGGAACAGGCCATGGTGGCCCTGGAGCTGCTGCTCACCCGGGACGAGGAACGAGGGGAGGCCCTGGCCGGCACCCTGTGCCGCCTCAACCGGGAGCGGCAGGCCATCGAGCTTGCCATCTACGACGAATGCGCCGCGCTGTTGGCGGCCAATCCCCAGCTGGCCGCCCCGGCCATTGTGCTGGCGGGGGAGGGCTGGCACCAGGGGGTGGTGGGCATCGTGGCCTCCCGCCTGGCGGAAAAGTATTCCTGCCCCGCCTTTATGATCTGCCTGGAGCACGGCCAGGGCAAGGGGTCGTGCCGGTCCTTCGGCGGGTTCAACCTGTTCGCCGCCCTGGAGCGGTGCGCCCCCCTGCTGGAGGGCTTCGGCGGCCATGAGATGGCGGCGGGCTTTACCATCCTGGAGGAAAATATCCCCGCCTTCCGGGAGGCGGTGTGCCGCCTGGTAGAGCTGCGCACCGGCGGCGCGCCCATGGAGGCCGCCATTGATGTGGACGCGGAAATTGACTGCTGCTCCCTGCTCACCGCCCCACAGGTGGAGTCCCTGTCCCTGCTGGAGCCCTTTGGCACGGGCAACCCCAAGCCGGTGTTTCTGCTGCGGGGGGCCTGCGTGGCCTCCTGTTGCGATGTGGGGGCCGGGCGGCACTTGAAAATGAAGCTGCGCCGGGACGGCGTGGTGCTGGACGCCATCTTTTTCTCCGCCAACGCCGCCGCCTGCGGCGTCGCTCCGGGGGACAGGCTGGATGTGCTTTTCACACCCCAGATCAATGAGTTCCGCGGAAACCGCGCCGTCCAGCTCCAGCTGTGCGACCTGCGCCCCGCCCCCGCCCGGTCCCAACTGGAGCAGGAGCTGTTCCAGCGCCTTCGCGATGGGGAGGAGCTTTCCCGGTGGGAGGCGGGCCTCCTCTTCCCCTCCCGGCAGGATTTCGCCCGCCTGTGGCGGTTTCTGGAACACAGCTGCGCGGACGGCTGGATAGAGGCCGGACCCTCCCTGCTGCGGCAGGCCGCCCGCCTGCCCGACGGCCGCTGCTCCTATGGCCGAACCCTGGTGTGCCTTTACGTGATGGGCGACCGGGGGCTGATCCGCCTGGAGGAAAACCGGCTATGCCTGTCCCACCCCCAGCGCAAGGTGGATCTGGAGCAGTCGGAGCTGATGCGCCGCCTTCGGGAGTTCCTGGAACAGAACGGGGCAATAATATAAGAACCTGTATTCACAGCCGAAACCACCGCCCAAGGAGGCGTTATATAATGGATCTGGCCCATGAGAAATACGAAGCGCTGGAGCACAATATCCTGGCCGCCAACCCAGCGGCGGACGCTCAGCGCATCCGCGCAGCCTTTGAATATGCCAACGACCACCACGGGCCCCAGCTGCGCAAAAGCGGGGAGCCCTATATCATCCACCCCATCGCCGTGGCGGAGATCGTCAACGAGCTGGAGCTGGACCAGGACTCCATCATCGCGGCCCTCCTCCACGACTGCATTGAGGACACCGACTCCACCCACGACGACATCGCCCGGCTGTTCTCCCCCCAGATCGCCGATCTGGTGGAGGGCGTCACCAAGCTCACCCGGATGCAGTACACCTCCCGGGAGGACGAGCAGATGGAGAACCTGCGCAAGATGTTCATGGCCATGGCCAAGGACGTGCGGGTCATCCTCATCAAGCTGTGCGACCGACTGCACAATATGCGCACCCTCCAATACCAGTCCGATGCCAAGCAGAAGGAAAAGGCCCTGGAGACCATGGAGGTTTACGCCCCCATCGCCCACCGCCTGGGGATGCAGAAGCTGAAGTGGGAGCTGGAGGATCTGGCCCTGGAGTACCTGGATCCGGTGGGCTACCACGATGTGAAGGCGGAGCTGGCCAACATCACCACCCTCCACGCCGGCTTTGTGGACAGCATGCAGGCCCACATTGAGCAGCGGCTGTCGGAGGAGGGGGTGAAATGCCGGGTGTACGGGCGGCTCAAGCACATCTATTCCATCTACCGTAAAATGTACGCCCAAAACAAAACCCTCAATGAAATCTTCGACCTGTACGCCTTCCGGGTGATCGTGGACGACATACCCGCCTGCTATAACGTTCTTGGCTGTGTCCACGACATGTTCAAGCCGGTGCTGGGCCGGTTCAAGGACTATATCGGCACCCCCAAGCCCAACGGATACCAGTCCCTGCACACCACCGTGGTGGGCAGGGAGGGCATCCCCTTCGAGGTGCAGATCCGCACCTGGCAGATGCACCAGACGGCGGAGTACGGCGTGGCCGCCCACTGGAAATACAAGCAGGGGATGGCCAACCAGAGGCTGGGCACCGAGCGGGAGTTTGAGTGGGTGCGCAAGCTGCTGGAGAGCCAGCAGGACGCCGATCCGGACGAGTTTGTCCGCACCCTCCGGGTGGACATGTTCTCCGACGAGGTGTTTGTGTTCACCCCCAACGGGGACGTGAAGAGCCTGCCCGCCGGGGCCACCCCCATTGACTTCGCCTACTCCATCCACTCCGCCGTGGGCAATTCCATGACGGGGGCCCGGGTAAATGGGCGCATCGTCACCTTTGAGACGCCGCTGAAAAACGGCGACATTGTGGAGATCATCACCTCCAAATCCGCCCGGGGCCCCAGCCGGGACTGGATGAAGATCTGCAAATCCAACGAGGCCCGCAACAAAATACGCCAGTGGTTCAAGAAGGAGCGCCGGGAGGAGAACATCGCCACAGGCCGGTCCATGTTCGAGTCGGAGTTGAAGCACCTGGGCCTTACCCTGGCCGCCATCACCGCCACCCCCGACCTGCTGGACACCCTGCTCAAGCGGGTGCGCTTTGGCTCGCTGGACGAGCTGTACGCCGCCATCGGCTACGGTGGGCTGTCCGCCCAGAAGGCGGCGGGCCGCATGAAGGAGGAGATGACCCGCCTGGGCCGGCTGGAACGGCAGCGGGCGGAGCACGAGGCCATGCAGGCCGCCGTCTCCTCCGGCGAGACGGTCTACCCCTCCACCGCCAAGACCTCCGCCCCGGCCCGACGCCACTCTGTCAGCGGCATTATTGTGGAGGGGCTGGACAACTGCATGGTGAAGTTCTCCAAGTGCTGCACCCCCGTGCCCGGCGATCCGGTGGTGGGCTTCATCACCAAGGGCTACGGCGTGTCCATCCACCGCAGGGATTGCCCCAACGCAGACCCCGCCCGCCGCAAGCCGGAGGAGGAGGGGCGCTGGGTAAGGGTGTCCTGGGCGGAGACCGGCGAGTCCACCTTCCGTACCTCCCTGGAGATCTCCGCCAAGGACCGGGACGGTCTGGCCCTGGACGTGGCCATGGCCCTGTCCGCGCAAAAGGCCAAGCTGAACACCCTGGCCGCCCGCAGCCAGCCCGACGGCTACGCCATCATCAATCTGGAGCTGTTCGTCCAGGACCAGCGGGAGCTGACCGGGGTTATCAACAAGCTGTCCCAGATTCCGGGGGTCTTTCTCGTCCGGCGGGTCGGGGGATGACTGTTCAGTTGAATCCCAAATGGGGCCCCCGCAAAGCCGCCCTTTGGCTTTGTGGGGAGAGGAGAAGCAAGGGAGCGAACGAAGTTTTCGCCGTAGGCGGAAACGGAGTGGGGCGGACTTTGCTTCGACGAAAAGGAGCTTGATTTTAAGTGTCTGACGTTACCTTCCAGCCGCTTTTATTTGGCGGCGATATCAACGTGTACAGCGTGGCCCGGGCCTTCCACGAGGCCTACGGGGTGAAAAGCATCGCCTTCGGCAAATTTGCCGCCACCTTCCCCTGCGCCTACAGCGCCATTATCGACTACCGGCCCTGCCTGGAAAACGAGGTCGAAGCCGTCTTTCTGCAAAACGTGAACAATGTGGCCGCCGAGTTCCCGGACAAGACGGTGCTGGTCATCGGCTGCGGGGACAGCTATGTGAAGCTGGCGGCCCACCTGAAGGATCAGTTTCCTCCCAATGTAAAGTGCAATTATATCAGCGGGGAGCTGCTGGACAAGCTCACCGACAAGGAGCAGTTCTACGTCCTGTGCGACCGATACGGCATCGACCACCCGGCCACCTTCGTCTATTCAGGGGATATGGGCCACGATTTTGACCTGCCTTGGGGGGCCCCCTATGTGGCCAAGCCCGCAGACGGGGTGGCCTACTGGGCCACCGGCTGCCGGGCGCTGAAAAAGGTGTATATATGCCAAAGCTGGGAGGAGCTTCTCTCCGCCCTGGACGAGGTGTACGCCGCGGGCTATCCGGGCAAGATGATCTTGCAGGAGTTCATCCCCGGGGATGACACCTATATGCGGGTACTCACCAACTACTCCGACCAGCGGGGCAGGGTGAAGCTGATGTGCCTGGGCCACGTGCTGCTGGAAGAGCACTCCCCCCACGGCATCGGCAACCACGCCGTCATTATCACCGAGCACGACCGGGGCCTGTGCGACAAAATCCGCAGAATGCTGGAGGATCTGGACTACGTGGGCTTCTCCAACTTTGACATCAAGTTTGACCGCCGGGACGGCAGGTATAAGGCTTTTGAGATCAACACCCGGCAGGGCCGCAGCAATTACTATGTCACCGGCTCGGGCCACAACATCGCCCAGTACCTGGTGGGCGACCTGATCGAAGGCCGGGACATCCCCCCCGCCATCACCAGCAACCGCTCCATCTGGCGGATGATCCCCCGCGGGCTGGCCTATCGGTATATCCCCCGGCGCTATCACGACGAGATGCGGGCCCTGTTCAAGTCCGGGGCGGACCACCACTCCATGGAGTACCGCCCGGACTACACCCTCAAGCGGATCTGGCGCATTTGGAAGAACCACATCGGCTGCTGGGTTCGCTTCAGCAGGTACTGCGTGAAGCCAAAGGAAAACTGATGAAGCAAAAACGAAGCCAGGGGTTCCGGGCCCCATAGGAGGCGTATCTTAATGTCTGAACAACGTTTAGGCGTGCTAGGCGGCATGGGGCCCCAGGCCACCCAGGTGTTCTACCAGTTCGTGCTGGACCGCACCGACGCCGCCCGGGACCAAGACCACCTGCCCGCCCTCATCCTGTCGGACACCGGCATCCCCGACCGCACCACCGCCATCCTGTCGGGCGACACCGAGGGGCTGTACCGACGGCTGCTGGGGGACGCGAAGCTGCTGGAGGGCTGCGGCTGCACGGCGCTGGCCATCCCCTGCAACACCTCCCACTACTTTGCCGACCGCCTCCAGGGTGAGATTGGCATACCCATCATCCACATGCTCCGGGAGACCGCCCGCGAGCTGGCCCGGCAGGGAAAAAAGCGCCCTGGCATTCTGGGTACCGACGGCACCATCCAGACGGGACTGTACCAGAAGGAGTGCGCCGCCTTCGGCCTGGAGGCGGTGGCCCCAGCCCCGGACATCCAGAAGCTGGTCATGTCCGTCATCTACGACGAAATCAAGCAGGGGGAGAAGGGCAGCCGGGACAAGTTTTCTAAAATCGACAAGGCTATCCGCAGCGCAGGGTGCGACTGCGCCATCCTGGCCTGCACCGAGCTGTCGGTGTTTTCCACCTACCATCCCCTACCCCCCTTCTACCTGGACGCCATGATGGTCATGGCGGAGCGGGCGGTGGAGCTCTGCGGCTATCCCCTGCGCACCATTTGATTGGGAGGACGATGGTATGGGTTTGACTTTATTCCCCCTGGGGGACTACTGCGCCCTGCTGGACAAGCTGGGCCTGCTGGCCGCCCCCCTGCCGGAGGGGCTGGAACTTGGGCGCACAGTGGAGCTTCTGTCCTACAACTCCCGGGAAACCGTCCCCGGTACCCTGTTTCTCTGTAAGGGGGCCCACTTCAAGCCGGAGTACCTGGCGGACGCCGTCCGCCGGGGGGCCTTTGCCTACGTCAGCGAGACGGCCTATCCCTCGGCGGACCTTCCCTGCATCCTGGTCCAGGACATGCGGCGGGCCATGGCCCCACTGGCGGCAAAATACTACAACGACCCCGCCCGGCATCTGAAAATCATCGGTCTCACCGGCACCAAGGGCAAGTCTTCCACCGCCTACTACCTGAAACATATCCTGGACGAGTACCTGGCCCCGAAGGGGCAGACCTGCGGCGTCATCTCTTCCATCGACACCTGGGACGGGGTGGAGCGCTTCGAGTCCCACCTCACCACCCCCGAGCCCCTGGAGCTGCAAAGGCACTTTGCCCACGCCCGCTCCTCCGGCATGGAATATCTGGTGATGGAGGTATCCAGCCAGGCGCTGAAGTACCACCGCACCCTGGGCGTCCCCTTTGCCGCCGCCGCCTTTCTCAACATTGGGAACGACCACATTTCCCCCATTGAGCACCCGGACTTTGAGGACTATTTCCACTCCAAACTGAAGCTCTTCTCCCAGGCGGCGCTGTCCTGCGTTAACCTGGACTGCGCCCACGGGGAAGAAACCCTGTCCGCAGCACGGGCCGCCTGTCCCGCCGTCCTCACCTTCTCCCAGCGGGACCCCGCCGCCGCGGTATACGGCCACAGCGCCCGCAAGTTCGGCGACGACATCCTGTTTCAGGTGGAGGCGGGGGCGCTGAGCGGCCAGTACCGCCTGACCATGCCGGGGCTGTTCAATGTAGAAAACGCCCTGGCCGCCATCGCGGTATGCCTGGGGCTGGGCATCCCCGGAGATGCCGTCCGGTCGGGGCTTTCCAAGGCCAGGGTTCCGGGCCGGATGGAGGTGTACTCCAACGCCGGGGGGGACGTGACCGCCATTGTGGACTACGCCCACAACCGCATGAGCTTTGAAACCCTGTTCCGCTCGGCCAAGCGGGAGTACCCCGGGCGGCGCATCGTCGCCGTGTTCGGCTGCCCCGGAAAAAAGGCCTTCGACCGCCGCCGGGACCTGGGCGAGGTGGCTGGGGCCTGCTCCGACCTGGTGGTGCTCACCGAGGAGGACTCGGGCGAGGAGGATACCCTGTCCATCTGCCAGGAGATCGCCGCCCACGTGGCCTGCGAATGCCGCATCGAGCCAAACCGGGGGGAGGCCATCCGCCAGGCGGTGCTCAGCTGCCGGGTGCCCTCCCTTCTGCTCATCACCGGCAAGGGGGCGGAAACCCGCCAGAAGCGGGGACTGGCATATATTGACACCCCGTCGGACGTGGAATATGTCCAGACATTCCTGCGGGAATGGGACGTCAAGAATGGCTTGCGCAGCCTGTAGCTGTGCTGCGCCTGCTCCCGGCTTCTCCGCAACCTAAAGTTGCCCGATATTTGGTGGACGCAACCGCTCCTTTCTGGTAGGATGGGTCCATGAAAAGGAGGTAATCACTATGGTACCGACGATTCGCACAGCCTTCCCGGCGCTGCTCGTATTGCTCATCAACATCGCGCTTTTGGGTGCGTTTGCCTGCGTGATGGTGCTGCTCATCCGGGCTCTGCTGAAATACCTTCGCTCAGACAAAAGCCCGCCGGAGCAGGCCAAAAGCCTTGCCGAAGCCCTCAAGGCCCGGCGCACCGCCGCGGGCTACACCCAGGAGTACGTGGCCGAGGCGCTGGGCGTCAGCCGCCAGGCCGTCTCCAAGTGGGAGAACGGCACGTCGGAGCCCAGCACGTCCAACCTGATGGCCCTGGCCAAGCTGTACGGCCTGTCGGTGGACGAACTGCTGCGCACAGCCGAATAAACGACAAAAAGGTCCCTTCCGCCGGCGGGAGGGACCTTTTTATGTCCAAATTCATAGATTGGGGAAAACGTCTCAGGAGGTTTCCCCATGAAGCTGTCACAGCTGCTGTCCATCCTCGGCGCGGACTGCCCCGGCGGCGCCGACATCACCGCCCTCACCTGCGACTCCCGAAAGGCCGTTCCCGGCGCGCTCTTCGCCGCCCTCCCCGGCTGCCGCTCCGACGGCCGGGCGTACATTCCCGAGGCCCTGTACCGGGGCGCCTCCGCCGTGGTGTGCGCCCCGCCCCTGCCCACCGGGGTGCCGGGCGCCGCCGTGGACGACCCCCGGGCCGCCCTGGCCCTGCTGGCGGCGGAATTTTACGGCCGTCCCGCCGACAGCCTTGCCCTCATCGCCGTCACCGGCACCAAGGGCAAGACCACCACCGCCCACATGGCCCGGGACATCCTCTCCGCCGCCGGGTACAAAACCGGCATGATCGGAACCCTGGGGGCGTACATAGGCCGGGAGAAGCTGTGCGACACCGCCAACACCACCCCCGAACCCATCGCCCTCCACCGCATCCTGCGGCAGATGGCGGACGCCGGGTGCGCCTATGTGGTGCTGGAGGCGTCCTCCCAGGCCATGAAGCTGCGCCGCCTCTTTGGCCTCACCTTTGCCGCCGGGCTGTTCCTCAACCTCTCCCCGGACCACATCGGCCCCGGCGAGCACGCCGGCTTTGACGAATACCGGGCCTGCAAGGCCGCGCTGTTCCGCCAGTGCCGCCGGGCCGTGGGCAACGGGGATGACCCGGCCTGGCCCTGTATGGCCGCCCAGCTCCCTCCAGACGCCCCCGCCTGCACCTTCGGCTTTTCCCCCCGTTCGGACGTCCGCGCCCTGGCCGTGGAGCCCGACCCGGAGCGTCCCCTGTCCGTCCGCCTCACCGTGGCGGGCGCGCCCCGCTACCATATCCCCCTGCCGGGGGAATTCAACGGGGCCGACGCCCTGGCCGCCGTGGCCCTGGCCCGTGCCCTGGGGCTGGACGACGGCGCGGTGCGGGCGGGGCTGGCCCACGTCACGGTGCCGGGGCGGGCCCAGCGCCTGCCCGTCCCCGCCCCCTTTGAGGTGGTGGTCGACTACGCCCACAACGGCGCCAGCTTTGACGCGGTGCTCTCCGCCCTGCGCGCCCACAATCCCCGGCACATCATCGCCGTGTTCGGCGCGGGGGGCGACCGCCCCAGGCTGCGCCGGACGGATATGGCCCATGCCGCCGCCCGCCGGGCGGACTACGTTGTGGTCACCACCGACAATCCCCGCTCCGAGCGGTCGGAGGACATCTGCGCCGAGATTTCCGCCGCTTTGGCGCAGTTCCCCCACGAGGTGGTTTTGGACCGCCGCGCGGCCATCCTCCGGGCGCTGGAGCTGGCCGGGCCGGGGGACGTGGTGGCCCTGCTGGGCAAGGGCCATGAGGAGTACATTGAGGAAAGGGGCGTCCGCCGCCCCTTTTCGGAGCGGGCGGTGGTGGCGGAATACTTCGCCGGGCACAGGTGAGCGCAAAGAACCGGCCCCCCTCGGATGAGGGGGGCCGGCCGGATGCCGCAAAATTGTGGATTACTGATACAGCTCAATGAGCTTTTGCAGGTGCTCCCACCGGGCCATCGCGGCCTCCCCGGCCCGTCCTGCGGACGCGCCGGGGGCCCTTTGGATTTCAATGCTCGGGCGAAATGAATCCGCCCTGCGCAAATTCTCCGCTGCGCTCCGAATTTACGGCGCACCCGCGCCGTCCCGCCTCCCGGCGGGGGTAGGCCGCCCGCTTACTGATACAGCTCGATGAGCTTTTGCAGGTGCTCCCACCGGGCCATGGCGGCCTCCTCGTTCTCCTTGAAGAGCTTTTCGGCGCGCTCCGGGAAGGAACGGGTGAGGGAGGAGTAGCGGGCCTCGTTCTTCAGGAACTCCTGATAGCCGCCTGCGGGTGCCTTGGAGTCCAGGGTGAACGGGTTCTTGCCCTCCGCCTTCAGGGCGGGGTTGTAGCGGAACAGGTTCCAGTAGCCGCAGGCCACGGCCTTCTTCATCTCGCTCTGGCAGTTGGCCATGCCGCCCTTGATGGAGTGCATCTCGCAGGGGCTGTAGCCGATGACCAGGGACGGGCCGTGATAGGCCTCGGCCTCGCGGATGGCGGCCAGCGTCTGGTTCGGGTTGGCGCCCATGGCCACCTGGGCCACGTAGACGTAACCGTACTGCATGACGATCTCCGCCAGGGACTTCTTGCTGATGGCCTTGCCGGCGGCGGCAAACTGCGCCACCTGGCCGATGTTGGAGGACTTGGACGCCTGTCCGCCGGTGTTGGAGTACACCTCGGTGTCAAACACGAAGATGTTCACGTCCTCGCCGGAGGCCAGCACGTGGTCCAGTCCGCCGTAACCGATGTCGTAGGCCCAGCCGTCGCCGCCGAAGATCCACACGGACTTCTTGTTCAGGTACTCCTTCTGGGCCAGGATCTCCTGGATGAGCTTGCAGGCGTCGCAGTCGCAGAACTGGGCGCCGGAGTCCTTGAGCTGCTTGGCGTGGGCCTGCATCTCGGCCAGCTTGTCGCCGAAGGCGTCCTTGGCGGCGGGGCTGTTGACGAACCCGGTCACCTCGTCGATGGTGCACAGGCCGTCGTTCAGCGCGGCGATATAGGCCTTTGTGGCCTCGGCGTTGGCCTCGCCGTCGTCCATGGTGTCCAGCCACTTCTGGGCGGCCTCCTTGAGGGGGGCGTAGGTCCAGTCAATGGCGATGAGGGCGCGGGTCTTGTCGGCCAGGGCGTTGCGGATGGCCTTCTGGCCCAGGTGCAGCCCTAAGCCGTGCTCGGCGTTGTCCTCAAACAGGGAGTTGGCCCAGGCCACGCCCTTGCCGTCCTGATTGACGGTGTAGGGGGAGGTGGCGGCGGGGCCGCCCCAGATGGAGGAGCAGCCGGTGGCGTTGGACACGTACATGCGGTCGCCGCACACCTGGGTGACCAGGCGGGCATAGGCGGTCTCGGCACAGCCGGCGCAGGAGCCGGAGAACTCCAGCAAGGGCTGCTTGAACTGGCTGTCCTTGACAGAGGCGGTGCCGGCCATATCGGCCTTGGGGGCCACCTTGGCCACCATGTAGTCGAAGGCGGGCTGGCGCACGGCCTCCTTCTCCAGGGGCACCATGGACAGGCTCTTGGTGGGGCACACGCCCACACAGACGGAGCAGCCCATGCAGTCCATGGCGGACACGGCCAGGGAGTACTTATACACGCCCTTGCCCTTGCCGGCCTTCACGTCCACGATCTGGGCACACTCGGGGGCCGCCTTAGCCTCCTCCTCGGTGAGGGCGAAGGGACGGATGGTGGCGTGGGGGCACACGTAGGAGCACATATTGCACTGCACGCAGGTGTCGGGGTTCCAGGCGGGGACGGACACGGCCACGCCGCGCTTCTCATAGGCGGAGGCGCCCTGCTGGAAGGTGCCGTCCACGTAGTTGGCAAAGGCGGACACGGGCAGGCTGTCGCCGTCCATGCGGTTGATGGGCTCCATCACGTCCTTCACCTGCTCCACCAGCTCGGCGCGGCCCTCCAGGCTGCCGCCCTTGCTCTCGTCCTGCGCGGTGGCCCAGGAGGCGGGCACCTCGAACTTCTTGAACGCGGTGGCGCCGATGTCGATGGCCTTGTGGTTCATGTCCACAATGTCCTGGCCCTTCTTCAGGTAGGAGTGGGTGGCGGCGTCCTTCATGTAGCCGATGGCCTCCTCCTCGGGCATGACCTTGGCCAGCTTGAAGAAGGCGGACTGGAGGATGGTGTTGGTGCGCTTGCCCATGCCGATCTCAATGGCCAGGTCGATGGCGTTGATGGTGTAGACCTGGATGTTGTGCTCGGCAATGTAGCGCTTGGCCACGGCGGGCATGTGCTTGTCAAGCTCCTCGTCGGACCACTGGCAGTTGATGAGGAAGGTGCCGCCGTCCTTCACGTCACGAACCATGGGGAAGCCCTTGACGATGTAGGCGGGCACGTGGCAGGCCACGAAGTCGGCCTTGTTGATATAGTAGGGGGCGCGGATGGGCTGGTCGCCGAAGCGCAGGTGGCTGACGGTGACGCCGCCGGTCTTCTTGGAGTCGTACTGGAAGTACGCCTGGACGTACTTGTCGGTGTGGTCGCCGATGATCTTGATGGAGTTCTTGTTGGCGCCCACGGTGCCGTCGCCGCCCAGGCCCCAGAACTTCACCTCGATGGTGCCCTCGGCCGCGGTGTTGGGGGAGGGCTTCTCCTCCAAGGACATGTTGGTCACATCGTCCACGATGCCGATGGTGAACTGGCGCTTGGGGGCGGTACGGGTCAGCTCCTCATAGACGGCGAACACGCTGGCGGGCGGGGTGTCCTTGGAACCCAGGCCGTAGCGGCCGCCGATGACGGAGATGTCGGTGCGGCCCGCGTTGGCCAGGGCGGTGACCACGTCCAGGTACAGGGGCTCGCCCTGGGCACCGGGCTCCTTGGTGCGGTCCAGCACGGCGATGTGCTTGCAGGTGGCGGGGATGGCGGAGAGCAGCTTGTCGGCCCGGAAGGGGCGGTACAGCCGCACCTTGATGAGGCCCACCTTCTCGCCGTGGGCATTGAGGTAGTCGATGACCTCCTCGGCCACGTCGCAGATGGAGCCCATGGCGATGATCACCCGGTCGGCGTCGGGCGCGCCGTAGTAGTTGAACAGCTGGTAGTTGGTGCCCAGCTTGGCGTTGATCTTGCCCAT
>CAJUQD010000042.1 GCA_910588105.1 uncultured Oscillospiraceae bacterium
GGCGAAAAAATTCCTTGCCGCTGGGCATATTGCCAATTTTCAAACGGCGCCTAGGCGCAGCGTGACAGGGAGCAGGCGCAAAGCCTCGATGCTTTTACATTATAGCTCCGGCTTCCCGTGTTATCAAGAGGGTTTTACAGATTGTTCATTGTATTTCCAGGAGGATTTGGCTATAATGTTGCCTGATAAATATGCCCAGCCCCGCCGGGCGCATGTGGAGCGTGGCCTGCCATGAAAAAATTACTGTACATCTACAACCCCACCGCCGGGCGCAAAAGCGCTAAAATCAACCTGTCCGATGCGCTGGAGGTATTCGCCCGCCAGGGCTACGAGATCACTGTCCGTCCTACCCAGGCCAGGGGGGACGCCGCTGCGGCGGCCCGGGACCTGGGGCCGGATTTTGACCGGGTGGTGTGCTGCGGCGGGGATGGGACGCTGAACGAGACCGTCCGGGGAGTTCTGGAGCTGCCCCGGGAGCGCCGCCCGGTGCTGGGCTACATCCCGGCGGGCACCACCAACGACTTCTCCCGCACCCTGGAGCTGCCAAAGTCCCTGCCCGAGCTGGCTGAGGTGGCGGGGGAGGGCGTGCCCCGGGCCATCGACGTGGGGCTGGCCGAGGGCAATCCATTTACCTATGTGGCCGCCTTCGGGCTGTTTACCGATGTGTCCTACTCCACCCCCCAGGTGAACAAAAACCTGCTGGGCCACTTCGCCTATGTGTTGGAGGGGATGGGCAAGTTGTCCAACATCCCCAGCTACCACATGAAGGTGACAGCCGGCGACGGGCGGGAGACGGAGGGCGACTTCATTTACGGCATGGTGGGCAACACCGTGTCAGTGGGGGGGCTGGTAAACCTGCCCCGGGACAAGGTGCTGCTGGACGACGGGCGGTTTGAGGTTATCCTGATCCGCCGCCCGGAGAACGGCAAGGACTGGCAGTCCATCCTCACCGCCCTGACTACCCTGGAGCTGGCGGAGGACGGGGCGGTGACCGGCTTTGCGGCCAGCGAGATCACCTTTGAGTGCGGCCAGAGCGTGGCCTGGACGGTGGACGGAGAGTTCGGCGGGGAGCAGGCGGTGACCCACGTGAAAAACCTGCCCCAGGCGGTGACGATTGCGTGCGGCCCGGGAAGCGCGGAGCCGTCGTGAGCAGCGCGGATGGAGCGGAGCGAAAGCAAAAGCCCAAGGCCCGCGAAGCGGGAGTGGGTTTTGCTTGAGACGCAGCGAAGCCGCGCGTCGCGAACAGGCGCAGCGTGATCGGGAAGCGCGGAGCCGTCGTGAGCAGCGCGGATGGAGCGGAGTGAGGCCCTGTTCCAGATCTGGCGGAGGGAAAGTGACCGGGCGCCATGGCGCTTGAGCTTGTCGAAAAAGCCTCGCAGAGTTTCACGCCCGCAGGCGCGAAAAAAACGAAATCCGTTTTCTCCGGCGACATGTGCGTCGGAGAAAACACTTCTCGGCCGAAAATGTGCGAGTTGGCCGCTGTAGGCGGACAACGAGTGCGCGCATGAGGCCGCAGCCTACCTGCCTCGCCGGAAAAGGCAACGCCTTTTCCGGCGGTCTGAAGCGGCCCGGCGGAAGAACCTTCCGCCGGGCCGCTTTATGCGCTTATTTCTCCTCCGCCTGAATGACCGCGTAGTAGTCCTCCTGGATGATGAGCTTTGCGTAGTTCACCTTGGCCGCCACCAGGCGGTGAACCCGCTTGACGTAATCCTCGTCCACCTCCACGCCCTCGTTGGGGGTGAAGGTCTTGGTGGACGCCTCATAAGTGCCCGCAGCGGTGATCCAGCTGTTCCCCTGGCCCTTGTTGTTGGCGAACACCGCCAGGGGCATACAGTTGGAGTACTGGCCGGGTTCGTAGTTTGTAGCGAATACGTCCCGCCCGGAGTAGAGCCGGGAGTCGTAGGGCAGGGCGAACAGGTTGCACAGGGTGGGCACGATGTCCACCGAGGTGCACGGCACGTCCACGTCGATGGGTTCCTCAATGGCCCCCGACCACATCAGCAGGGTGTTGCGGTAGCGGGAGGTGTCCCCCTCCTTGTCCTCAAAGCCCCGCAGCTCGTTGTAGTAGTCGGTGCCGTCCTCCATCACCATCAGGTAGGGGTAGTGATCCCCGGTCATGACGATGAGGGTGTCGTCGGCGATGCCCGCCTCCTCCAGCTTGTCCACCAGGCATTCCAGGGCCAGGTCCAGCTCCATATTGCAGGCCAGGTACGCCTGAGAGGTCTCGCTCAGATCGGGGTATTTTGCCTCCACCTCCTCCCGGTGCTTGCGGGACATGGCGTTGCCGCCCCAGTTGTAATAGCCGTGGCCGCTGACGGTCATATAGTAGGCGTGGAAGGGCTGGCCGTTTTCCACATAGTCGTTGATATAGCCGTCCACTGTGGCCTGCATCATCTCCAGGTCGGAGTTGGGCCACACATTGTTGGGCAATTCCAGGCCGCCGCCCACCCCCGCGTAGTCATAGCCCATGTTGGGGTGGGTGCGGTCCCGGCCATAGTAGCTGTGGGTGTGGTCGTGCCAGGCGGGGACGCTGTAGCCTGCCTCCCGGAACTTCCAGCCCAGGGTCTGGGACATGGTGCGCTCCACGCTCATGCTCATGGCGGTGCGCTTGCCGAACCAGTTGGGGATCACGCCGGTCATCACCGCGAACTCGCCGCCCACGGTGGACTGGGTCCAATCCGGCTGGTAGAAGTTGTGGAACACGAAACCCTCGCGGCTGAGCTTATACAGGGTGGGGGTTAGTTCCTCGTCAATGGCGGGGGTGGCGAAGCCCTCGGCGGTGATGAGGATGAGGTTTTTGCCCTCAAACATCCCGGTGTACTCGTTCTGCTGGGAGGGGGTGAGGGAGGCCAGGTACTGGTGGATGCTTTTTACGTTTTCGTTTTCCTCGTTCTCCGCCATCCCCTCGAAGTCGATGTCCAGGGTGTTGAAGCCGTACTCCTTGGGGGGCTGGGAGGGCTCGTCCGAGGGCTGCCCGGAGGGCTGGGCGCTCTCGCCGGGGCCGGAGGGGGACGGGGTATCCACGGGGTCGTCAAAAAACTCCCCCAGGGGCGGGGCGGGCGTACCCACCACGGCATATTCCAGTTCCAGACGCAGGGCGGTGGCCAGCCCGAAGTGGGGGACGGCGGTGTTGGGGGTGAACTCATAGGTGTAGTAGTTCTTCACCCCGCCCAGGGTGGACAGCAGGAAGGCGGTGAGCTGGCAGGCCACCAGCACGGCGGCCATGATGATGCGCGCCGGACTGTCCTTCCCTGGCTCGGGGACCACGCCGGAGCGCAGGACGAGAAAGGCGGCCAGGGGGAGGAAGGAGAGGAGGATGAAGGGGATGAGGTTGAGGATGACCCGGCCCACGGTAGAGCCGAAATCGCCCATCACATCCCCGGCCATGGTGCCCATGAAGCCCACGCCGTAATACAGCCCGAACATGGCCCGGCAGCCCCGCTCCACGCAGAAGAGCACGGCGGCCAGCCCCAGAACCACCCCCCCGGCGATCCGTGCCGCCCGCCGCCAGGGAAGCAGGTCCAGGATGAGGGTGACCGCCAGCCCCGCGGCGGCGGAGAAGAGCACAATGCGCAGCAGCGCCAGCCCGAAGAAGGGGACGTCCCGGTCGAAGAGGCGCAGCAGCAGCTCGTGATAGAGCAGGGCGGCGGGGAAGAACAGGACGGACAGCGCCGGCCCGCCCAGGTTCCGCCGGCCGGTGTACCCGGCGGCGCCGGAGAGATAGCGATTCATCAAACGGTCACTTCCTAATGGTATTATGTGACAAAAGGCTGGGGAGCGCCCGGTTTTGCCAACGTTCAGCATACCACAGGAAGGGAGGAAATGCAACGAATCCGTCAAAATTTAAAAAACTTTTTATGGGGTGGGCCCAGGGGAGGGGGACATTTTGCAGGGTTTTTATCACGTCCCGGCCTGGATTTCCGCCCCGGTGTAGTAGTGGGCCAGGATATCCCGCCAGCCCGACCCGGCCCTGGCCATGGCGTTGGCCCCATACTGGCTCATACCCACTCCGTGGCCGTAGCCGGTGACGGAGAAGGTGAACACCCCGTCCTGCTCGCTCACGTCGAAGCAGGCCGAGCGCAGGGCGAACAGGCTGCGCGCCGCGCCGCCGGACAGCTGCGCGCCCCCCAGCTCCAGGCTGGCCACCCGGCCGGAGGCGGTGCGGGTGAGGTTTGCAAACCATGTGGAGGGCTCGCCGGACAGGTCGGCCCCCAGCCCGGCCTCTCCCGCCGCTTTTTTCACCTGCTCGGCGGTGAGGGTGACGGTGGAGCGGTAGTTGGGCACCTCGTCCCCCTCGGGGCTGTCCACCGACACCAGGTAGGGCAGGGACTTGCCCCACACCGCCTCCGCGTCCTCGGTGGAGCCGGAGGCGGAGGAGAAAAACACCGCCTGGATGGGGGCGCCGTCATAGGTGAGCACCTGGCCGTCGGTGTCCGCCACGGCGGCGGCGATTTTGGCGGTATAGGCGGAGGACGGCCCTGCCCCCCAGCGCTGGGCGGCGTCCTCACGGGTCAGGTACGCCTGGCAGCAGGTGGAGTCAGCGCAGATGTCCGCCCCATCCTCCTGATGGCTTTTGGCCCCTATCTTCCACAGGGAGTAGGTCCGGGCACACACCGCCTGGGCCCGAAGGGCCTCCGGCTCGAAGGCGGCGGGCATTTCCGCTGCCACCACCCCCCATAGGTAGTCCCCCATGGTTAGCTCGGCCACCTGCCCGTCCCGGCCCAGCAGGCGCACGGTCCGGGCGGCGTCCAGCGCCCCGGGGGAGGGGGCGGGCTGGGGGGCCGGGGTGGGGCTGGCCGGAAGGGTGAGCAGGTTCGGCGTTGGCTGCGCGTCCGCCCGGCTGGGGGCGTCCCCCAGGGCGGCCAGGGGCAGCAGCAGCAGGGCCGCGCCCAGCGCCAGCCCGGTGAGGAAGGGGGCGCGCATAGGTCGCCAGCTCTCCTTGTTTCGCAAGTCAAACACCTCGATTATTCAAAATTCGGGAGCGCAAACGGAAAAAATTCTGATTTGGCAAGGGGGGCAAACAATAAATTTGCATTGACGGGATAAAAATATTGCGTTATAATGAGATTTACAGTCGTTGGAAGAGGATGTATGGACACACGAAGGAGGCGGACTATGCTGAACATGAACATCATTGACAACCTGATCGAGGCGCGCAGGAAGGCCGTGGAGCAGTACAACACCTCAGTGGACTTCATTCAAGGGATATGCGGGGAGTTTGAGCGTTATACCCAGATATCCCCCAAGTATTACGAGAAGTACGACGTGAAGCGGGGGCTGCGCAACCATGACGGCACCGGAGTGATGGCCGGGGTCACCCTCATCGGCAACGTGAAGGGCTACATCATGGAGGATGGGGAAAAGGTGCCCGCCCCCGGCCGGCTGTACTACCGCGGCATCAACGTGGAGGAGCTCATCGACGGCTTCACCAGTGTGGGCCGGTTCGGCTACGAGGAGACGGCGTATTTGTTGATGTTCGGCGGCCTGCCCACCAGGGAGGAGCTGGAGCAGTTCCGCAGCATCCTGGCCTATTACCGGGAGCTGCCCCCCAACTTCACCGAGGACATGATCCTCACCGCACCCAGCCACGACGTGATGAACAAGCTGGCCCGCTCGGTGCTGGCCCTGTACTCCTACGACCCAGACCCGGACAACAACACCCTGCCCATCGAGATGCTCCAGGCCCTGCGGCTGATCGCCCGGTTCCCGGTGATCGTGGCCCACGCCTTTGCCGCCAAGCAGCACTACTTCGACCGGGGGTCGCTGTACCTCCACCGGCCCCAGCCCGAGCTGTCCGTGGCGGAAAACTTCCTCTACTCCATGCGCCACGATAACCAGTTCACCGCCGAGGAGGCCCACCTGCTGGACCTGTGCCTGGTGCTCCACATGGAGCACGGCGGCGGCAATAACTCCGCCTTCGCCTGCCGGGTGCTCTCCTCCTCCGGCACGGATATCTACTCCGCCATCGCCGCAGCGGTGGGCTCCCTGAAGGGCCCCAAGCACGGCGGCGCTAACGCCCGGGTGATGGCCATGTTCGACGAGATCGAGGCCAACGTGAAGGATTGGAAGGACGATGGCGAGCTGTCCGACTACCTCACAAAGATCCTGAAAAAGGAAGCGGGGGACGGCTCCGGCCTCATTTATGGCATGGGCCACGCCGTCTATACCCTGTCGGATCCCCGGGCGGTGATCCTCAAGCAGTTTGCCAAGAAGGTGGCGGCGGACAAGGGAATGCTGGACGAGTTCGAGCTGTTCGAGGCGGTGGAGCGGCTCACCCCCGACCTGTTCCACGCCGTCACCGGCCTGGATAAGGCCATGTGCGCCAACGTGGACATGTACTCCGGCCTGGTGTACAAGATGATGGGCATCCCCCCGGAGCTGTACACCCCCCTGTTTGCCATCGCCCGCATTGTGGGCTGGTGTGCCCACCGGGTGGAGGAGGTCTACAACCCCTACGGGCGCATCATCCGCCCGGCGTACAAGGCGGTCATGCCCAAGCGCTCCTTCGTGCCGCTGGATGAGCGGGAGGAGGATTAAACATACGTTTCATATAAAACGTGAAAGCCCCCGCCCGGAACACCCGGGCGGGGGCTTTTTCCGTCAGGGGACGGCGAACTCATCGTAGGGTTCCAGATACAGCTTGACCGGGACCAGGTAGGGCCCGCCGCCGTAGTCCACCGTGAACGATAGGTGGGCCACGTAGGGGCCGCGGTTTACGCCGTCGGTCAGATAGACAAATGAGTCGACGGAAAAGGGCGGGGTCATGGAGGACTCGGAGGCCAGGCCCACATAGAAGAAGCCGGGATCCATTTTGGCATAGACCGGCCCCTCCTTCATCCATTCATAGCCCTCGAATACCTTTTCGGACAGATTGATGGCGGTGATCTCCCGGGGGGCGCGGTGGGTGACGGTCAGGTTGCCCTCCGGCCCCTGCTCCACCTGCACAAAGCCATCGAAGGTTGACAGCAGGGCGGTGGTGTCGTAGGTGACGCTGCGCTCCAGGCCGTGTTCCGTCCGTTCATAGATGGCGATGATGGGGTTGTCCCCCTCCAGGTAGACCAGGGAGGCCTCCGTTTGGCCGTCGCCGTCCACGTCCAGCACGTACATGCGCCCGGTGAAGGTGGCGGCGTTCACGTCCGCGTCCATGGGGTAGGCGGTGCCGCCCCAGTCCAGGAATACGGCTGTCCCTACCTGCCGCAGGGCAGCGGCGTCCATCTCGCCGTTGAGGGCGGCGCGGGGGTCGGTCTCCCACAGAATATGGCCCAGGACGTAATCCCGGTGGTCGGTGAAGCCGTAGTGGAACTCGTCCAGCCGCCAGCCGTCCGCCGTCTTGACGTAGCGGATGGGGTAGTCCACGGTGTAGTCATACCCCCGCTCCAGCCGCTGGCCCCAGGCTGCCTCATCCTCGCCCTCCCGATAGCGGTTGTAGCCCGCAGTGAGGGTGACGGTCACAGAATCCTCCGTCTGCTCTACCAGGGTGAAGGGGGCGGGGAAATGTCCGCCGTAGTCTCCGTTTTTCCGGGAGGCGGGGAGGAAACAGGTGTCCCCGTCCACGTTGATGAACAGCTCATGGCCGTCCCACTGGTTGCGGGAATCCCAGAAGTTACGGGTGAACAGGCCGTCCACCGCCGCCATCAGGTCGTCCCAGCGGGCGAACTGCCCGGTGGCGCGGATGTAGGTCAGGCCGTCCCGCTCCACGGTGTCCGACGGGTCATAGGCCGCGCCGTACTGCGTGCCCAGCTGGCAGATCTCCCAGGTGCTTTCCCCAAAGAGGTGGTAGTAGAGGTAGCTGGCCTGGCGGTACAGGGCGCGCATCCCATCCCCCAGCATCCGGGGGGTGTAGGTGGATTGATCCTCAAGCACGTCCACCGCGACCTGGAGGCCGGTGTCCTCGTACCAGCGGTACCAGACGGGCTCGGGCTTGGTCTGGTGGGCGGCCCAGGCGGCCTCGAATTCCTCCTGGGTAACCCGGACGCCGTCCACATAGAAGCGGGGGTCGGCTATGCCCTTGTCCAGGCCGTCCTTGCACCAGGCGATCTCCTCCACGGCGAACTCGTCCCCGTCGAAACGGGCCCGGCCTGTGCCCCACTCAAAGCTGCTGCTGCTCCAATCGAAGGTGCCGTCCGCCTTCAAATCGCCGGCGGACCGCCAGCCGGGGGCGTAGGCGGCGATCTCGTCCCCCTGTTGGCGGAGGATGAGGTAGCCCACGTAGCTGTACAGGTACTGGTCGTCCCCCTCGGGAAAGACCACCAGCTCGTTTTGCCCGTCGCCGTCCAGGTCCAGGATGGCGAACCTGCCCGCCTCCACTGTGATCTGGGGCGGCTCCGCGTCCCCATAGAAAAAGGAACGCAGCTCATGGATGGTGAACTCCCCGCCGTCGCCGTACATGCGGCGGAAAGTCCGCTCGCCGCTGAGCACCTCCTCCATCCAGCCCTCCAGCACCGGGGCCTGGGCGGGCTCCGGGGCGGGCGTGGGCGAGGGGGTGGGCAGAGGGGTGGGCTCCGGCGGCTGGGTGGAGGCCGCCGGGGGCGGATCGTCCTCCGGGTCCGGGGCCTTGGCGGACACCGGGTCGGTGAGCAGACACACCGCCGCCATTAACGCCATGACTACGCTCACCACCACGATCCACAGGGTGGGGCGCTGGTAGCGCAACACGTTGTGGATGCGGCCCTTGGCGTCCCCCTCGTCAAAAGCCAGGGGACAGGGGGCGGGGATGCGCCCGCCGGTGGCCAGGGAGAGAAGGGTGGCGGAGTAGTCCGCCTTCACCGCCGGGCCCAGGGTGCGGATGACCGCCTCGTCGCAGGCGGCCTCCATGTCCCGGCCCATGAGGACAAAGGCCAGCCAGACGGCGGGGTTGAACCAGTGGAGGGCCAGGGCCAGCCAGCACAGGGGTTTGACGATGTGGTCCAGGCGGCGCAGGTGGGCCCGCTCGTGGCACAGGATGAACTGCCGGGGCTGGCCGCGCAGCCCGGCAGGGAGGTAGATCCTGGGCCGGAACACACCCAGGATGAAGGGCGAGCCCACGCTGGGGTGCTCCCAGGCCCCGTCCGGGGCGCGGATGGCGTCAAACAGGCGGCGGCGCAGCCGAAGGTAGGACGCCAGGCCCCATCCGCCCATGGCCAGCGCCCCCGCCAGCCACGCCCCGGCCAGCACCGACCCCCAGGGGAAGGGGGCGGGGGCCTCCGGCGGGGGAACGGCGGAGGCGACCCCCTCCGGCATGGTGAGGGCGGGGCTGCCCTGGGTCACGGGGACGGGGTTCGCGCCGCCCGGCTGGGCGGCGGGCTGGGTTTGGGCCGGGCCGGGAGCCTGGACGGGGGCGGTCTGGAGGACGGGCGGGGCCGTGCTTTCCGCCTGGACCGGCTCCCGCTGGGGCAGGGCGTCCGGGACGATGGAGAGGGGGCTCTCCAGGGACACGGGGATCAAAAGCCGGGCGAACACCACCAGCCACAGCAGGGACAGCACCCGCTTGGGGGCCCTCCGCTTCAACACCAGCCGCAGCGCCGCCACCACGGCGGCGGCATAGGCGGCGGTGAGGCTCATTTCCCCCAGCACGGGTAGGGCGCGGGCCAGGGCGGCGGGCAGGTCAGTCATGGCCCTCCCCCTCCCGGTAGCGGTCGATGACGGCCTTCAACTCGTCGGCCTCCTCGTCGGAGATGGTGCGTCCCCCCATGAAGTGGGCCAGGAAGGAGGGCAGCGAGCCGTCGAAGGCCCGGTCCACCACCGCGCGGCTCTCCTCCCGCAGCACCGCCTCCCGGGGGACGGCGGCGGTCACCACCGCGTTTTCGTTGCGCAGGATGCCCCGGTCCACCAGCTTTTTCAGCACGGTGTAGGTGGTGGACTTCTTCCAGCCCAGCTCCTTCAGGGACAGCTCCACCAGCCTGCCCGAGGGCAGGGGCTCGTTCTCCCACACGATACGGGCGAAGCGGTACTCGCCCTCGGCTAATCTCAGATTGCTCATGGCGCGGCCTCCTTTTGGGTCTATGAATATCGGCTCCACGGAATAGTCTATCAAAATAGACCCTATCTGTCAACACCAGGGAGGCGGTTTTTGGAAAATTCCGGCGGGGGGCGGGGCGGGAGGGGGAGCGCTTGGGCCTTGCATTGCCGGGGGCATTCTGCTATAATCGACGGGAAAACAAAAATGCGGCAGCTCGCGGGCGTGGAACGCTGCGGCGCGGGGCTGGAGGGGAGGCGGCGGGGCCATGGGACAACACAGGAACGATATACAAGGGCAGGCCGTCCCCGGCGGCGGGCCGGAGCCGGGGGAGCTGCTCTACACCGTGGGCCCGGATTGGAGGCGGATCGGGCTGGAGGCGTTGATCCGGCTGGCGGTGTCGGCCTTTGCCCTGGGGTTGGCGGCGTACCAGGGGACGGAACCTTCTCTGCTGCTGCCTACGGCGGCGGCGCTGCTGGTTTTTGTGCTGTGGCCCCTGCGCCACGGGCGGGACGGGATGGAGCTGTGCCGGGGCGGCGTGGTCTATCGGAGCAAATTTTATCCCGCTGGCGGCAGGGTCGCCTGGCGAGGGGTGAACACCGTTTTTCTCAGCTCCACCTACCTGCATCTGGGGCAGAAAAAGGGCATCAACGTGTCCTTCATGAAGGACGCGGAGAAGCTGTTCGCCCGGGCCTATTCCAATGTGATTACTTAAACAGGGAGGGGAATCCTATGGAACCGAAGCAAATTACGCTGGCTGCAATCTTTATCGCCGCAGTGGTGGCGGCTTTCCTTGTCAAGGAACGGATCAACAAAAAGAGGGGCGAGAGCGGCGAGGATCTGGCCAAGGTGCGCCGGGTGGTGGAGAAGCTGCTCCCCGGCAGCGGGAGCTACACCATCGCCTACGCCACCTACATGACCGACCACTCCGTGGGCAACCGAATCACCAAGTACTATTACCACTACGCCATCGCCTTTAAGCCGGGGGAGCTGTTTGTGGCGCCCATCCAGTACAACGGCGGGGAGGTCAGCTATCAGGGCAGCGGCACGCTGCTGACGAAGGACAACCTGGGGCAGCTCAAGCCCAAGGGCGACTCCTGCGCCTTCTTCGGCAAGGACGGCAAGGAGCTGTGCGCCTTTTGCGTTTACGCCAGCAACACCCGCCAGGACAAGTACCAGCCCTTCAACATCCAGCAGAAGGAGCAGGCCGAGGCCTATAAGGCGTTTCTCAAGGAGTTCATCAGCCAGGTGAACGGCTGACGGAAAAAGCAAGTCCCCCGCACCGGCGGGGGACTTGCTTTTTTCTGCATTGGAGCCTGTTTTATATCCCGAAGAATGCCAGCTGACGAGGGGGTTTCCCGCCAGGCAAGGCGGGATTTTGCAGGAATCATTGCGTTTAGTTCAAGAAATCCCAACGAAGTATGGCGGGAAAAGAACTGGCAAATGGCGTTTTGAGAGATTTGAAGCAGGCTCTTATACCCGTTTCCACACCGCCCCGCCGGGCACGTCGGTGATCTCGACCCCCTGGGCCTTCAGCTCGTCCCGGATGCGGTCGGCCCCGGCGAAGTCCTTCGCCTTTTTCGCCTCGGCCCGCCGGAGCACCAGCGCGTCGATGGCCGGGTCGCCCTCCCCCTGGATGGTGAAGCCACCGTCGCCGGATGCGGATTTGGCCTGGGCGGCCTCCTGCTCCCGCAGCGCCGCCGCCTTTTCCAGCAGGGACAGGGAGAGCACCCGGTCGAAATCTTCCAGCACCGCCAGCTTGGTGGCGCCGTTCACCGGGGCCTTGAGCACATCGTACAGGCAGGTGACGCCCATGGAGGTGTTCAGGTCGTTGCCCACCTGGGTGAGGAATTTCTCCTTGAGCTTTGCGGCGGCGCTTTCGTCCACCTGACCGTCCCCGCCCTTGAGGGCGGCGATCCGCTTGATGAGCTTCTGGTACGCCCCGGCGGCGTTGTCCAGGTTCTCCCAGGAGAACACCAGCCCCTTGCGGTAGTGGCTTTGCAGGCAGAAGAAGCGGTAGGCCAGTGGGTCGTACCCTTTCTCCTCCAGCAGGGAGACGGTGAGGAATTCGCCCTTGGACTTGGACATCTTACCCGAGCTGGTGTTGAGATGGTGGACGTGGAACCACTGGGCGCACCAGGGATGGCCCAGGTACGCCTCCGACTGGGCGATCTCGTTGGTGTGGTGGGGGAAGGCGTTGTCCACCCCGCCGCAGTGGAGGTCCAGCCACTCCCCGTTGAACTTCATGGAGATGCAGGAGCACTCGATATGCCAGCCGGGGTAGCCCACCCCCCAGGGGGAGTCCCATTTCAGGGCCTGGTCCTCGAACTTGGACTTGGTGAACCAGAGAACGAAGTCGTTCTTGTTGTGCTTGTTGGCGTCCTCTTCCACGCCCTCCCGGACGCCCACCGCCAGATCCTCCTCGTCGTGGTCGTTGAACACGTAGTAGCGGCTGAGCCTGGAGGTGTCAAAGTACACGTTCCCCCCGGCCACATAGGCGTATCCCCTGTCGATGAGGACGGACACCACCCGGATGAATTCGTCAATCAGTCCAGTGGCGGGCTGCACCACGTCGGGGGTCTTGATGTTCAGCTTGGCGCAGTCGCCGAAAAAGGCACAGGTGTAGAATTTGGCGATATCCATCACAGATTTGTTCTCCCGCTTGGCCCCTTTGAGCATCTTGTCCTCGCCGGTGTCCGCGTCGGAGGCCAGGTGGCCCACGTCGGTGATGTTCATCACCCGGTTCACGTCATACCCCTCGTAACGGAGGAATTTCTCCAGCACGTCCTCCATGATGTAGGAGCGCAGGTTGCCGATGTGGGCGAAGTGGTAGACGGTGGGGCCGCAGGTGTACATCTCCACCCGGCCGGGGGTGTGGGTGCGGAATTCCTCTTTTTTGTGGGTGGCAGAATTGTAAAGATACATTATGACTGTCCTCCGTTTCATATGTTGTCACGCTGCGCCTGTTCGCGGCGCGCGGCTTCGCTCCGATTCAGGCAAAACCCATACGGGCCTCCGGCCCTTCTTGGGCTTTTGCCTTCACTTCGCTCCATCCGCGCTACTCACAACGGCTTCGCGCTTCTCGTCCAGCAGCTTTTCCAGCGCCTCCACCCGGTGGTCCAGGGCAGACAGACGCTCCAGGGTGGGGCTTTTCACGCTGGTCTGGTCCACCTCGTCGGCGTAGTGGGTGGATCGGCCGGCGATGCGTACGATCTGGGCCGGGATGCCCACGGCGGTGGCGTCGGGGGGCACCTCGGAGAGCACCACCGCGTTGGCGGCGATGCGGGAATTATCCCCCACCTTGAAGGGGCCCAGCACCTTGGCCCCGGTGGAGATGAGCACGTTGTTGCCGATGGTGGGGTGGCGCTTGCCCTGGTCCTTGCCGGTGCCCCCCAGGGTGACGCCGTGGTAAATCAGGCAGTCGTCCCCCACCTCGGCGGTCTCGCCGATGACGATGCCCATGCCGTGGTCGATGACCAGGCGGCGGCCGATGGTGGCGCCGGGATGGATCTCGATGCCCGTCCAGAACCGGCTCCACTGGGACACCAGCCGGGCCAGGAATTTCAGCTTGTGACAGTACAGGGCGTGGGCCAGCCGGTGGTAAAGGGTGGCGTGCACGCCGGGGTAGAGGAGAAAAATCTCCAGCCTGCTGCGGGCCGCCGGATCCCGGGCCTGGTAGGCCCGCAGGGTTTCGCCCAATCGGGTCATAGAATGTCTGCCTCCTTGCCATAACAACAAAAAATCCCCCCATGCCCTGCGGCATGAGAGGCGGCGGTACCGCGGTTCCACTCTCATTTATTTCTCATGGCCGTGACGTGGCCGGACGGAGGGCTCCCAGGTCCCCCGCGCTCCCGCTCGCATTTCATCCGACGCTCCCCGGGGGCGGCTTTCAGCCTGGACCGCCCCTCTCTGCCGGTTATGCGTCCGGCTACTTCCCGCGTTCATCGCGCTATTTGGTTTTTCATACTGTTTCAGTATATTATCACACCCCCGGGAAGGTGTCAAGAGAGGGGTGGATTTTTGCGCCGGGGCTGCCGGGTGGGAATTATGGTACAATGTTCCCGGTTCGGGCATGGCAGGGGGAGACGCCCTGGTTCCCCGGCTGCGGCCGGGCATGGAGGGGCGCTGGGGCTGGGAACACGGCCAAACAGGAGAAAAACGTGCAGAAAAAAGGGCAGGGAACCGTCCGGGGCCAGGAGGCTCCGGGCGGTTCCGCTTTTTTCCGGCTCTTGCCAAGAGGGGGGAAGTCTGATACAATGGAACGAATTAATCGACAGTATTCGACAAAATTCGACACATGCGGAAGCCATTCCCAGGAGAGGCGGAGGAAAATCTGCATAGCATAATAGAAACGGAAAGGCCGGGCGCCGAAGGGCGCGGAAAGGGGGCGGTGGGAATGGAGCGGCAAGAGCTGGACCAAGGGACCGCCCGGACGGCGGCGGAGCTGCGGCTGCAGCTGGCCCAGATGACGGCGGCCAGCCAGCTGCTGGAGCACACCGCACGGGACGAGAAGAGCCAGGACTATCTGGCGGCAATGAATCAGAGCATCTGCCGTATGCTGCGCATCGTGGGCCGTTTGGAGCTGAGCGGACGCCTGGGGGGAGAGGACCCCAGGCTGGAGCGCGCCCCCACCGACCTGGGCCGCCTAACCCTGGAGCTGGGGGAACGGCTGGCGGGGCTCTTGGAGTGCGCGGGGGTGAGGCTGGAGGTGAGCGCCCCGGAGGGGCTGTGCGCCTGGGTGGATGGAGAGCTGATCCGGCAGCTGCTGATGGAGCTGGTGGCCAACGCCGCCGGGGCGGGCAAGCAGATAAAGCTCACCTTGGAGCGGCTGAGGGAGAGCGCCGTGTTTACGGTGGAGGACGACGGGCCGGGCGTGGATCCGGAGCGCCTGCAATACCTGTTTGACAGCGGAAGCCAGGCTGTGCCCGACTGGCGGCAGGGCGGTGTGGGGGTAGCCGTGGCACGGCGGGCGGCCCAGCTCCACGGCGGGACGGTGATAGCCCGCTGCGCGCCGGGGCAGGGGCTGCGGGCGGTGGTGTCCATCCCCCTGGGAGAGGCGGGGGAAGGACTGCTGCGGGAGCCCGGAACAGGCTGGGACCGGGGAGGATTTGACGACGAGCTGGTGGCGTTGAGCAAGCTGCTGCCCGCCTGGGTGTTCAGGCCGGAGCCCGGCGGGGAGGGGGGCGGGAAATAGCCTCCCCGCAGAGAGGCGCGCCTTTGGCGCGTTTCTTTTTTGCGTTCAGGTGGAAAAACTGCCTTCGACGACGTTGGCGACCGCCGCCAGCACCTCCCCGTGGGTCTGGTCGAACAGGTGGGTGTAGATGCGCTGGGTAATGCTGGGGTTGGCGTGGCCCATGGCCCGGCTGATCTGGTACATGGGCACCCGGGCGCTGTTGGCCATGCTGGCAAAGGTGTGGCGCAGGCCGTGGAAGGTGATGGGGGGCAGGCGGCGTTCCCGAACAAAGGTGGCCAGGGAGGCGGAAAGGGTGCTGGGTCGGAGGGGCAGGCCGTCGGCCGCCAGCAGCAGAAAATCATCGGGGGAACAGGGAGTGCCCTCCCGGCGGCGCTGCGCCTGGAGGGCACGCAGCAGTTCCACCAGCTTGTCCAGGGCGGCGATGGACAGCGTGCGGCAGCTGCCCGAGGTCTTGGGGGGCTTTTCCACCACCCGGCCTCCGGCCGCAGTGCGCACCCAGCGCACACAGAGCTGGCCGGACTGGAGATCCACATCCCGCCAGCGCAGGCCCAGGATCTCCCCCCGGCGCAGGCCCAGGGAGCAGGCCAGCCGGACGGGCACCTCCAAGTGGGTTCCCCTTACGGCCCGGAGGAGCTGGGACAGCCGGGCGGGGGTATAGTAGACCGCCTGGGCCTCGACCGGCCGGGGCGGGGTGGCCCGCTGGATGGGGCTGGCGGGGATGACCCCTTGGCGGAAGGCGGATTTCAAGGCGGTGTGGAGCAGCACGTGGTGCTTGCGCACCGTGTTGGGGGAGAGGCCCTTTTCCGCGGACAGCCACTGGTAATAGCCGTTGATAAGCTCGGGGGACAGGTCGGCCAGCCGCACCCGGCCCAGGGCGGGGACAATGTGGTTGCGGATGATGTTCTGGTAACCGCTGACGGTGGTGTCCGCCCGGCAGGGCGCAATATCCTGCTCCATCCACAGCTCCAGCCAGCGCTCCAGGGTGACGCCGGCGCGGACGGGAGGGGCGGAGGGGGGGAGCGGAAACGCCACCGCCGGGACGGCGGGGATGGGGCGCAGAACCACATGGCCGCTGCGGGGATTGGATTGGGACATGGTAACAACTCCTTTTCTCTGTTTTCCGGCGGGGCCGGGGGCCCGGATCACGCCGGGTTGTTTTTGACGCTTCCTGATTATAAGACGCAGGAAAGGGGGAGGGGAAGGGGTGGGGCTTGCCTCTTGACTTTTCCCCTGTTTGGCAATACAATATGTGCACCTGTTTAGGATGTGGAGAAATCCTCATTTTAATATATAAAGGATGGAAGAGACATGGCACAGGACAAAAACAAGCAGGTGAGCCAGATCACCGACATGGACGTGGACTTTGCCCAGTGGTATACCGACGTATGCAAAAAGGCGGAGCTCATCGACTATTCCAGCATCAAAGGCATGTTTATCTACCGGCCCTACGGCTATGCCATCTGGGAGAATTTCCAGCGCATCCTGGACGGGATGTTCAAGGAGACGGGCCACGAGAACGTCTATCTGCCCATGCTGATTCCTGAGTCCCTGCTCCAGAAGGAGAAGGACCACGTGGAGGGTTTTGCCCCCGAGTGCGCCTGGGTCACCTATGGCGGCAGCGAGAAGTTGGACGAGCGCATGTGCATCCGCCCCACATCGGAGACGCTGTTCTGCGAGCACTATAAAAATGTGATCCACTCCCACCGGGATCTCCCCAAGCTGTATAACCAGTGGACCTCCGTGCTGCGCTGGGAGAAGACCTCCCGCCCCTTCCTGCGCCACCGGGAGTTTTTGTGGCAGGAGGGCCACACCATGCACGCCACCGCCCAGGAGGCCGTCCAGGAGACCGAGCGGATGCTGAACATCTACGCCGACTTCTGCGAGAACTACCTGGCCATGCCGGTGGTGAAGGGCCGCAAGACGGAGAAGGAGAAGTTCTCCGGCGCCGAGGCCACCTACGCCGTGGAGTGCATGATGCACGACAAAAAGGCCCTCCAGGCGGGCACCTCCCACTACTTCGGGGACGGCTTCGCACGGGCTTTCGACATCACCTTCGCGGGGAAGGACAACCTGCCCCACCACCCCTTCCAGACCTCCTGGGGGGTGTCTACCCGGCTGATCGGCGGGGTTATCATGACCCACGGTGACAACAGCGGCCTGGTGCTGCCCCCCAAGGTGGCTCCCGTGCAGGTCATCGTCATCCCCGTGGCCCAGCACAAGGAGGGGGTCGTGGAGGCCAACGAGGCGGTGGCGGACCGCCTGAAAAAGGCCGGCTTCCGGGTGAAGATGGACGCCTCCGACAACTCCCCGGGCTGGAAGTTCGCCGAGTACGAGATGAAGGGCGTCCCCCTGCGGCTGGAGCTGGGCCCCAAGGACATGGAGAAAAACCAGTGCGTGCTGGTACGCCGGGACAGCGGGGAGAAGTCCTTCGCCTCCCTGGACGGTATTGAGGACACCGTGGCCCGGATGCTGGAGGACATCCATGCGGCGCTGTATGAGCGGGCAAAGAAGAATCTGGAGGACAACACCTACCCCTGCGCCACCCTGGCCGAGGTCAAGGAGAAGATGGCCCGGCGGGGCGGCTTTGCTAAGACCATGTGGTGCGGCGGCCTGGAATGCGAGCTGCGCATGAAGGAGGAGGCGGGGGTCAGCTCCCGGTGCATCCCCTTTGAACAGGAGCGGCTGGGTGACGTGTGCGCCTGCTGCGGCAAGAGCGCCAAGCATATGGTCTACTGGGGCGTGGCGTACTAACCGAAACGGATTCCCGGCGGCATCCCGCCGGGAATCCGTTTTTAAGGAGATCCATTGGAGAAAGCGACGGGAAAAGCCGCCGCGCTGAACGGGGAGGGCCGGAATGAAAGAATTGGAGAGGGCCTTTGACGAGGCGGAGGCCCTTGGCGAAAGCGTCCAGCGGTACGCGGACGTGCTGAAGCGGGAATTGGTGCGGTGAGCGTCCGCCCTTTCGTGAAGTTGCATAGGCCCCTTTGGGAAGAGCGCCCCAAAACCGTGAAAAAACTTTTAAAAACAGGCAAAAAAGTCCTTGACTTCCTGGACGGTCCTGTTGTACAATAATTGAGCGCTTGCAAAGGCGCACTGCGATGATGCGGGAGATTGCTCGCCCTGCGAGGTAACTTCCGCGGAGTATGTCCGTACAATCGGGCGGCTGAGAGATCCCTTCCACGGCGTATATCGCCCTGGGTGGGTAGAACCGGCCTGCTTTGCGCCGGTTTTATTCATGCCGGGGAGTGATACGCACGGAAACGTGGACTGAATCGCTCTCACCGTACGAAGCGAGGAGCGTCCGAGCCGTCAGCTCCAAAACCGAACGGAAGCCCAGCGAAGCGGGTTCCGTTCGGAGAGGAGGAGCAAGGGAGCGCAGCGTAGCTTTCGCCGCAGGCGGAAGCAAAGCGCAGCGGACTTTGCGACGACGCGGCGAGGCGTGACCAGAGGACGAAGCTCGAAACGTCACTTCGTATGTTTAAGGAGGAAACACAATGGCAGCAAAAGAAATGATCCGCATCCGGCTGAAGGCCTATGACCACCAGCTCATCGACCAGGCCGCCGAGAAGATCGTGGACACCGCTAAGCGCAGCGGCTCCGCCGTCTCCGGCCCCATCCCCCTGCCTACCAAGAAGGAGATCGTTACCATCCTGCGCTCCCCCCACAAGTATAAGGACTCCCGGGAGCAGTTCGAGCGGCGCACCCACAAGCGGCTCATCGATGTGGTGAAGCCCTCCCCCAAGACGGTGGAGGCCCTGATGAGCCTGGAGCTCCCCGCCGGCGTGGAAATCGAAATCAAATTGTAAGTACCCGCAGCTTACCGCGTTATTGAGGTAAGCGGGTCAAGTCAGCGGAGCAATGGACTGAGCGTCCGAGCTGCCGTGAGCAGTGCGGATGGACCGAAGCGGGGGCAAGCGAGGGCTGCACAGCGGCCCAAGGCCGGCCCGAGGCCGGAGGGAAGCCGCACGTCGCGAACAGGCGAAGCGTGATAACAACGCCCAACTACGTTGACCAATAACCTTATAAGGAGGAATACACATGGAAAAGGCCATCATCGGCAAGAAGGTGGGTATGACCCAGATCTTCGACGAAGCCGGTAAGGTCATCCCGGTCACCGTCATCCAGGCGGGCCCCTGCACCGTGGTGCAGAAGAAGACCGAGGAAAAGGACGGCTACTCCGCCGTCCAGCTGGGATTTGAAGAAGTCCCGGAGAAGAAGCTCAGCAAGCCCGAGGCGGGCCACAGCAAGAAGGCCGGCAAGTGCCTGCGGGTGCTCAAGGAGTTCAAGCTGGATAAGGCCGCCGAGCTCAACGTGGGCGACGAGCTCACCGCCACCTTGTTCGCCCCCGGCGACCGGGTGGACATCACCGGCATCAGCAAGGGCCACGGCTACCAGGGCGCTGTCAAGCGCTGCGGCGGCCATGTGCAGAAGAACAGCCACGGCGGCGGCCCCGTCCACCGCCACTCCGGCTCCATGGGCTCCAGCACCGACCCCTCCCGCATCTTTAAGGGGCACAACGGCGCGGGCCAGATGGGCAACGAGCAGGTCACCGTCATGAACCTGGACGTGGTCCAGGTGGACGAGGAGCTGGGCGTCATCGCCGTGCGCGGCGCGGTGCCCGGTCCCCGCGGCGGCGTGGTAGCCCTGCGCTCCAGCGCCAAGAAGCTGGCCGTGAAGCACACCGCCGAGGCCGCCGGGCGCGTCAATCCCCAGAAGCAGTCCGCCCGTGTCAACCCGCAGAAGGCCTCTGCGCGTAACAAGTGAGAAAGGAGAGAATGACAAATGCCTAAAGCGAACCTTTATGATATGGCCGGTAAGCAGATCGGCGAGGTCGAGCTCTCCGAGGCTGTCTTCGGCATCGAGCCCAACCAGTCCGTGGTCCACGACGTGGTTAAGAACCACCTGGCCAACTGCCGCCAGGGCACCCAGAGCAGCCTGACCCGGGCCGAGGTGTCCGGCGGCGGCAAGAAGCCCTGGCGCCAGAAGGGCACCGGCCGTGCCCGCCAGGGCTCCACCCGCGCCCCCCAGTGGACCCACGGCGGCATCGTGTTCGCCCCCAAGCCCCGCACCTACCGCTATACCCTGAACAAGAAGGTGCGCCGCCTGGCGCTGAAATCCGCGCTGAGCGCCAAGGCCGCCGCCGGAAACGTGCTGGTGGTTGACAAGCTGGAGATGGGCGAGATCAAGACCAAGACCTTCCAGAGCTTCCTGAATACCGTGGAGTCCAAGAAGGCCGTGGTGGTTACCGGCTGCCCCAACGTGGTCAAGTCCGCCCGGAATATCCCCGGCGTGGTGACCAGCCCCGCCGCCCTCATCAACGTCTACGACATTGTCAACGCCAACCAGGTTATCATTGACCGAGGGGCGCTGGCCGCCATCGAGGAGGTGTTCGCCTGATGAAGACCGCATACGACATCATCAAGCGCCCCATCATCACCGAGCAGTCCATGGCCGCCGCCACCGAGAAGAAGTACACCTTCGAGGTGGCCAAGGACGCCAACAAGATTGAGATCGCCAAAGCCTGCGAGGAGATCTTCGGCGTGAAGGTGGCCAAGGTCAACACCCTGAACATGCAGGGCAAGGTCAAGCGCATGGGCCGCTATCCCGAGGGGCGCCGCCCCAGCTGGAAGAAGGCTATGGTCACCCTGACCGCCGATTCCAAGACCATCGAGTTCTTCGAAGGCATGGTGTAAGGAGGAGATTAGAGAATGGCTATCAAGACTTATAAGCCCACGACGCCCTCCCGCCGCCACATGACCGTGTCCGCTTTCGAGGGCATCGACAAGAAGGCCAAGCCGGAGCGTTCGCTGCTGGAGAGCCTCAAGAAGCACGCCGGCCGCAACAGCTACGGCCGGATCACCGTCCGCCACCGCGGCGGCGGCAACAAGAAGAAGTACCGCGTTATCGACTTCAAGCGGGACAAGACGGGCAAGGCCACTGTGATTAACCTCCAGTATGACCCCAACCGCTCCGCCAACATCGCCCTCATCGAGTACGAGGACGGCGAGCGCCGCTATATCCTGGCCCCCGTGGGGCTCAAGGCCGGCCACGCCATCATGACCGGCTCCGGTGCGGACATCCTGCCCGGCAACGCCCTGCCCATCGCGGAGATCCCCGTGGGCGAGACCATCCACTGCATCGAGCTCTACCCCGGCAAGGGTGCCCAGCTGGTGCGCTCCGCCGGCACCGCCGCCCAGCTGATGGCCAAGGAGAACGGCATGGCCCAGGTCCGCCTGCCCTCCGGCGAGGTCCGGCTGGTGCGGGAGAACTGCCAGGCCACCATCGGCCAGGTGGGCAACACCGATTGGGCCAACATCCACATCGGCAAGGCCGGCCGCAGGCGCCACATGGGCTGGCGTCCCACCGTGCGCGGCAGCGTGATGAACCCCAACGACCACCCCCACGGCGGCGGCGAGGGCAAGAGCCCCGTGGGCCGGCCCGGCCCTGTGACCCCCTGGGGTAAGCCCGCCCTGGGTTACAAGACCCGCAAGAAGAAGAACCGCACCGACAAGTTCATTGTCCGGCGCCGCAACGGCAAGTAAGGAGGGAGTGTAACAGATGAGCAGAAGCATCAAGAAGGGCCCGTTTTGCGCTCCCGAGCTGCTGAAGCGCGTGGATGAGCTGAACAAGAAGAATGAGAAGAAGGTCCTCAAGACCTGGAGCCGCGCCTCCACCATCTTCCCCTCCTTCGTGGGCCACACCATCGCCGTCCATGACGGCCGCAAGCATGTGCCCGTCTATGTCACCGAGGACATGGTGGGCCATAAGCTGGGCGAATTCGCCCCCACCCGCACCTTCAAGGGCCACGCGGGCAGCAAGACCGGTAAGTAAGGGAGGAGAGGGACAATGGAAGCGAAAGCGACACTGAGATACATCCGTATCTCCCCCCGCAAGGTGGGCATCCTCTGCGACCAGATCCGCGGCAAGAGCGTCAAGGACGCCGAGGCCGTGCTGGCCCTGATCCCCAAGGCGGCCTCCGACCCCCTGGCCAAGCTGGTCCACTCCGCCGCGGCCAACGCCGAGAACAACCACGGCATGGATCCCGAGAAGCTCTATGTGGCCGAGGCCTTTGCCTGCCCTGGGCCCATCATCAAGCGGTACCGCCCCGCATCCAAGGGGCGCGCCCACCACATCATGAAGCGGACTTCTCACATGACCGTCGTGGTCAAAGAGCGCTGAAAAGGAGGTCGAGAATAAATGGGACAGAAAGTGAATCCCCACGGCCTGCGCGTGGGCGTCATCAAAGACTGGGACTCCCGCTGGTACGCCCGTGACGAAAAGGTGGGCGACCTCCTGGTAGAGGACTACAACCTCCGTAAGGAGCTGAAAAAGAAGCTGTACGCCGCCGGTGTGCCTAAGATCGAGATTGAGCGCGACAGCGGCGCCAACGGCAAGGTGCGCATCTATGTACACTGCGCCCGTCCCGGCATCGTTATCGGTAAGGGCGGAGAGGACATCGAGAAGCTGCGCGTGGAGCTGGAGAAGAAGCTGGGCAAGAGCGTGGCGCTGAACATCGTTGAGGTCAAGAACGTGGATACCAACGCCCAGCTGGTGGCAGAGAACATCGCCCAGCAGCTGGAGAAGCGCATCGCCTTCCGCCGGGCCATGAAGA
>CAJUQD010000043.1 GCA_910588105.1 uncultured Oscillospiraceae bacterium
GGAGCACCGAAACCTACCGGAGAAATCCGGCAAGGCGCGGTGTCTCCTACCTCATTCATCTGGGGCTGCACGCCTAAGCCCGCACGTCTTACCGCTGGATCCTGCCGGAACCGTCTCCGCCGGCCAGCTTCTCCACCTCGGCCACGGTGACCATGTTGTAGTCGCCCTCAATGGAGTGCTTCAGGGCGGAGGCCGCCACCGCGAACTCCACCGCCGCCTGGGTGGACTTGCCGGTGAGCAGGGAGTAGATCAGCCCGCCGCCGAAGCTGTCGCCGCCGCCCACCCGGTCGATGATGTGCAGCTCGTACTTCTTGGAGAAGCAGTATTCGCCGGATGCCACATCGTACAGCATGGCACTCCAGCCGTTGTCAAAAGCGGAGTGGGACTCCCGCAGGGTGATGGCCACCTTCTCGAACCCGAACTTGTCCGCCAGCTGCTTGGCCACGGACTTGTAGCCCTCGTGGTTGAGCTCGCCGCCGTAGATATCGGTGTTCTCCGCCTCGATGCCGAAGACGTCCTTGGCGTCCTCCTCGTTGGAGATGCACACGTCCACGTACTGGCACAGCTCAGTCATGGCGGCCCGGGCCTGCTCCCGGGTCCACAGCTTGCCCCGGTAGTTCAGGTCGCAGGAGATCTTGACGTTGTGGGCCTTGGCGGCCTTGCAGGCTTCCTTACAAATTTCCACCACGTTGGGACCCAGGGCCGGGGTAATGCCGGTGAAGTGGAACCAGTCCACACCCTCGAAGATGGCGTCCCAGTCGAAGTCGGCGGTAGCCGCCTCCTGGATGGCGGAGTGGGCCCGGTCGTAGATGCACACGCTGCCGCGCTGGGACGCGCCTTTCTCGTTGAAGTAGATGCCCACCCGGTCTCCGCCGCGGACGATCATGGACGTGTCCACGCCGTACCGCCGCAGGGAGTTCACCGCCGCCTGGCCGATGGCGTGGGCGGGCAGCTTGGTCACAAAGGCCGCGTCCAGGCCGTAGTTGGCCAGCGACACGGCCACGTTGGCCTCGCCGCCGCCGAAGGAAAATTCCAGGTGGTCGGCCTGGACAAACCGCTCGTAATTGTAGGGCTGGAGCCGGATCATCAGCTCGCCGAAGGTGACTACTTTAGACATTTTATATTCCTCCAATTATTTGTAATTGTCTATGGGCTGCTATACCGCGCTGCACACGGGCGCCCCGTACTTCCGCGCTGTCACGCTCGCTTTAGGCGCGCTGCGGACCGGCTTCCCTTCGGTCCATCTATCCCTGCGCGCCTAGGGCTTATTTGAAACTTGCCGACACGCCCAATCGGCGGGCCTTTTTCCGCCGCGCCGCGTTGATTTGCCTTGAAATACATAAGGTATCCCAGCGGAAATTCGCCTTGTCTGGCGGGAAAAGCCCTCGCCTCCCGGCATTTTCGGCTGTGAATACAGGTTCTTATTTCTGCACCAGATGAATCGCGAACCCGGACAGCTCCTGCTTGATGTAAATGGCCTTGGTCTTGCCCTTGGCATCTGTCACGCGGCTTTCCTCAATGAACTCCACACCCTGGCGGCCCAGGTGGTAGACGGCCCGGTCCACGCTGTTGGTGGCGATGGCGATATGTCCGTTGGCCCCCCGGCCGGGCTTCTTCATGCACTCCACCGCCTTGCCCGCGAAGATGGAGGAATTGCCCGCCTTGTACTCCAGGCCGAACAGGGCGCACAGGGTCTTGGCGGTCTGCCCCGCCTCGGCCTCATTCCCGCAGTTCACGCCGATGTGGCCCAGCTGGAAGCCCAGCATGGTCTTGACCGCCTCCTTGCAGATGGCGGTGATCTCGTCCCACTTCCCGGCCTTGATGAGCTCGCTCTTACACATCCAGGTGCCGCCCACCGCCACGATCTGGTCGTAGCCCAGGTAGTCGTTGACATTCTTGGCGTTTACGCCGCCGGTGCACATCCACTTGGCGGTCTTGAGGGCCGCGCCGATGTTCTTCAGCATGGACACGCCGCCGTTGGCCTCAGCGGGGAAGAACTTGAGCATCTCGCAGCCCTGGTTCATGGCCTGCTGCATCTCGCCGGCGGTAGCGGTGCCTGGCATCATGATGCCGCCCTTGTCCATGACGTGCCGGGTGACGTTGGGGTCGTAGCCGGGGGCCACAATAAAACTGGCCCCGGCGGCCATAGCCCGGTCCGCCTGCCCGCAGGTGAGCACCGTGCCCGCTCCCACCAGCATCTCAGGCACTTCCCTGACAATGGCGCGGATGGCGTCCTCCGCCGCGGCGGTACGGAAGGTGACCTCGGCGGCGGGCAGCCCGCCGTCGGCCAGGGCCCTTGCCAGGGGGACCGCCTGGGCGGCGTCCTCAATGGCGATGACGGGAATAATGCCGATCTCATAGACCCTTTGAAGCGTACTGTTCATATGTGCATCCCTCCATAAAATAATAAACTGGGTGGTATCGGGCGGGCCTGTACGAGGGATCACCCGCTTGCGAAAGCCGTCTGTCTCTATTATACAGCTTGTATACTAGAATGCAATTAGAGAAAGCACACAAATTGCCCTCCCCTTTTTGTGCAATATCGCTACCTGCCGCCGAAAAACCCTCAGCCCCAGGTTTTTCCGGGCAGACGGGCGGTGAGGAACGCCCAAAGCCGTTCCCCCTCCTCCTCATCCCGCGGGGGGAGCAGATAGGCCCGGCGCTCGTCCACGTAGACGCACAGGCACCGCTTGAGCCGCCAGGCCTCCTCCATCCCCTCCCAGGTGAAGCGCTCCTCCCTCTCCCCCTGGCGCACATGCAGACCCTCCTCCTCCAGCCGGAGCCGGTAGGCCACCGGGCAGCCCGCCGCCTTCAGCGCCTTCTCCCTGCGGCGCACCGACAGGTAAAAGGACAGCACATAGGCTGCCGGGAGCCCCAGCCCCACCACCAGCAGCACCGTGCCGATGAGAACCGCCTGCTCCCTGCTCTCCCGCAGGGCAAAGCATACCGCGGCGAAGCCCCCCATCATGAGGGCGAACAGCGCCGGCCCCCTCCAGCGCTTCTGCCGGCGGAAGGTATCGAAAAAAGCGAACTCCCGGAACACCTCGGGGGTAACCCTGGCCTCCAGGTTCAGCGGACCTGTCTTCATAATGCACTCCTCCTCCCGGTCAATCGGCCCCGCCGGGCTTTCCGGCAGGTTCTCTTATACATCTTTACCATTTAGCTGTGCTTTTTGCAAGATACCCCCGCTATTTTTGACGTTATGCACAAAAAATATGCCGCATTTTTTACTAGTACACTAGTGGACAAAGTTTATGCTTTGTGGTACAGTGGATGTCAGAAGGCAACACCTCAAAAGATGCCACCATGAATTTAAGGAGGATGTCAAAATGAACCTGAAGAAGCTCTTGTCCGCCGTTCTGGCTGCGCTCATGATCATGAGCCTGGCCGCCTGCGGCGGCCAGCCCGGCGGCGAGGCCAGCAAGGCCCCCGCCGATCCCAGCGAGCCTGCCGACGTGGGCGATGTGGCTAACGATCCCAAGGTGACCCTGGTGTACGCCGAGGTCAACCCCCTGGACACCATTGTGGGCCAGACCGCATCTGAGTTCAAGCGTCTGGTGGAGGAGAAGTCCGGCGGCTCCATCACCATCGACGTGCGCGCCAGCGGCGTGCTGGGCTCTGAGAACGACGTGCTGGACGCCATCATCGGCGGCGACGACTCCATCGACATGAGCCGTATCTCCGCCTTCGCCCTGACCAGCTACGGCGCCGAGAAGTCCGTGCTGCTCTCCCTCCCCTTCGCTTTTGAGAGCCGCGACCACTGGTGGGCCTTCGCCAACAGCGAGCTGGCCGCCGAGTTCCTCAACGAGCCCCAGGAGATCGGCCTGCCCCTGCGGGGCATTTTCTACGGCGAGGAGGGCTTCCGCCACTTCTTCGCCAACAAGCCCGTCAGCTCCATTGAGGATCTGAAGGGCATGAAGATCCGTGTGTCCAACGACCCCATCATGAACGGCATGGTGGAGAGCCTGGGTGCCTCCCCCACGGTGGTGTCCTTCGGTGAACTCTACTCCGCCCTGAATACCGGCGTGTGCGACGCCGCCGAGCAGCCCATCGCCAACTACAAGTCCAACGCCTTCCCCGAGGTGGCCAATAACCTGATCCTGGACGGCCACACCCTGGGCGCCATCCAGTGCGTCATCACCGACACCGCCTGGGCCAAGCTCACCCCCGCCCAGCAGGCCGTCATCATGGAGGCCGGCAAGGAGGTCCAGAAGTTCAACCAGGAGCTGTCCCAGTCCGCTGAGGACGAGGTCCTCCAGCAGCTGCGGGACGAAGGCTGCAACGTGGTGGATGTTACCGACAAGGGCCCCTGGCAGGAGGCCTGCTCCAGCGCCCCCGCCATCAAGGAGGCCATCGACAAGCAGGCCGACCTGTATCAGAAGATTCTGGACATGAAGCCCTGAGGCAGCTTGTAGCGCACACCGTCCAATCAAAGCGGGGACGCGGGTTAGTCCCGCGTCCCCGCTTGTTATATGAGAGGGAGGGAACCCCATGCCAAAAATTTTCACGACCCTGGATAAAATCCGCCCCGCTTACGACATGACCTACCAAATCGTCATGCTCCTGTGCAAGCTGTTGCTGATCGCGGACATCCTCATCACCTCCTATGCGGTGCTGGGCCGTTACTGCCAGCAGCTGGCCAACGACTACCCCGACATACTCAGCTGGCTGGCCGTGGTCAAGGACCCTGCCTGGACCGAGCAGATCGTGCTGACGTGCATGTCCTACATGGCGGTGCTGTCCGCCGCCCTGGCTATCCGCACCGGGGCCCACATCCGTATGACCGCCTTTGACACCATACTGCCCAAGACTGTGGTGAAGGTGTCCAATATCATCGCCGACATCGGTGTGATGGCGCTGGCCGTCATTATGCTGGTAGTGGGCTGGGAATACGCCAGCACCCTGGGCAGCAAGGGCTTTTACGAGTCCATCCCCTGGCTGAGCCGGTTCTGGATGTACTTCCCCGTCCCCCTGGCGGGCATCGCCATGATCGTGTTTGAGCTGGAAGCGCTCTACGAGCACATCAAAGCGTTCTTTATCAAAGAAGAGGAGGCGACGGCGTAATGGACCCCAATACACTTGCTATCATCGTCCTGCTGGGCAGCTTCGCCCTTATGATCTTCCTGCGCTTCCCAATCGCCTACGCTGTGGGCCTGTCCTCCGTGCTGTGCCTGCTCACCATGGGCAACAGCTTGAACGCCATCTGCCGCCTGATGGTGAAGGGCATCTCCTCCTTCCCCCTGATGGCGGTGCCCTTCTTCATCACCATGGGCGTGCTCATGGGCAAGGGCGGCATCTCGGATAAGCTCATCGCCCTGGCCAACGCCTGCGTAGGCTGGATGCGGGGCGGCCTGGCCATGGTAAACATCGTGGCCTCCTACTTCTTCGGCGGTATCTCCGGCTCCGCCGCGGCGGACACCGCCTCCATCGGCTCCATCATGATCCCCATGATGGTGGACCAGGGGTACGATGCTGACTTCTCCACCGCCGTCACCATCACCTCCTCCTGCGAGGGGCTGCTGGTGCCCCCCAGCCACAACATGGTCATCTACGCCACCACCGCGGGCGGCATCTCGGTGGGCTCCCTCTTCCTGGCGGGCTACCTGCCCGGGGCCCTGCTGGCCGGTTCCCTGATGGTGGGCTCCTACATCATCTCCGTCAAGCGCAACTACCCCAAGGGCGAGCCCTTCCACATCATCAACTTCCTCAAGCAGCTGTGGATCTCTATCTGGGCGCTGCTGGCCATTATCATCGTGGTGGTCGGCGTGGTGGGCGGCGCGTTTACCGCCACCGAGTCCGCTGCCATCGCCGTCATCTACTCCCTGATCGTGTCCGTGTTCGTGTACAAGGGCGTGAACTGGAAGGGCGTGTGGAAGGCGCTGGACGAGTGCGTCAACACCCTGGCCATCGTGATGATCCTCATCGCCACCTCCGCGGTGTTCGGCGACTGCCTCACCAAGCTGCACGTGCCCGACCTGGCCGCCCAGGCCATTGTGGGCATCACCGACAACAAGATCATCCTCATCCTGCTGCTCAATGTGATCCTGCTGGTGCTGGGCATGATTATGGACATGGCCCCCATCATCCTCATTGCCACCCCCATCCTGCTGCCGGTGGCCACCCAGTACTGCGAGCTGGATCCCATCCAGTTTGGCATCATGGTGGTGCTCAACTGCGGCATCGGCCTGCTGACCCCGCCTGTGGGCGCGGTGCTGTTTATCGGCTCCGCCGTGGCCAAGCGGCCCATGGAAAAGGTGGTCAAGGCCACCCTTCCCTTCTACCTGTGCATGGTTATCACCCTGCTGCTGGTGTCCTACTGGCAGGACGTGTCCCTCATCATCCCCAAAATTTTTGACGACTATAAGCCTGTTGTGGCTGGTTTGGCAAGCATTTTGCTCAGATAACATCAAACAGCAGGGCGCGCCGCCGTTTTACGGTCTGGCGCGCCCTGTCCTGAAAACCAGGAGGGAGCAGACCATGAAATTGTGTCATCAGGGCATCCAAAACCGGGCTGCCTGGGAGCAGGCGGGAATCAGGCTGCCTGCGTTCGACTGGAAGGCCATGCGCACCGAAACGGATCGTAACCCTGTTTGGGTCCACTTCGGCGCGGGCAACATCTTCCGGGGCTTTATCGCCAAACTCCAGCAGGACCTGCTGGAGCAGGGGCTGGTAAACAGCGGCATCACCGCCGCCGATACTTTTGACTACGGCATTATCGACCAAATTTATACCCCCTTCGACAGCATGACCCTGATGGTATCCCTGCTGCCCGATGGCTCCATGGATAAGGAGGTCATCGCCTCCGTGGCCCAAGGGCTGCGGGCCGGATCGGCGTATCCCGGGGACATGGAGCGGCTGAAGGAGATCTTCCGCAGCCCGTCCCTCCAGATGGTGAGCTACACCATCACCGAAAAGGGCTATGCCCTCACCAACATTCATGGGGAGTATTTTCCCTTTGTCCAGGCCGACTTTGAGAAGGGCCCTGGGAGCTGTTCCCACGCCATGAGCATGACCACCGCCCTGTTGTGGGAGCGCTTCCGGGCGGGCGGCGCGCCCATCGCCGTGGTGAGCATGGATAACTGCTCCCACAACGGGGAGAAGCTGCGCACCGGCGTCATGGCTGTGGTGGAACAGTGGCTGGACCGGGGCCATGTCACCCCCGAGTTCGCCGTTTGGGTGGCAAACGAGAACAAGGTATCCTTCCCCTGGTCCATGATCGACAAGATTACCCCCCGCCCTGCCAAGGTGGTAGAGGAGGCGCTGGCGGGGCTGGGCGTGGAGGATATGGCCCCCATCGTCACCGAAAAGGGCACCTTCATCGCCCCCTTCGTCAACGCTGAGCGGCCCCAATACCTGGTGGTGGAAGACCGCTTCCCCAATGGCAGGCCCCCGCTGGAAAAGGCCGGGGTCTACATGACTGACCGGAACACGGTGAACAAAACGGAAAAGATGAAGGTTACCACCTGTTTGAACCCGCTCCATACCGCTCTGGCTGTATTCGGCTGCCTGCTGGGGTACGAGTCCATTGCCGCAGAGATGGGAGATCCCCTGCTCAAAACGCTTGTAGAGCGAATCGGCTATGATGAGGGCATCCCCGTGGTGGTCGATCCTGAAATCCTTAGCCCCATGGAGTTCATCCACGAGGTGATCAGCCAGCGCCTGCCCAACCCCTTTATTCCCGACGTGCCTCAGCGCATTGCCACCGACACCAGCCAGAAGGTGCCTATCCGCTTCGGCGAGACCATCAAGAGCTATGCCGCGCGCCTTGACCTGGATGTGACCAGCCTGACCTATATTCCGCTGGCGATTGCGGGCTGGCTGCGCTATCTGCTGGCGGTAGACGATGAGGGCAAGCCCATGGAGTGCAGCAGCGACCCCATGCTGGATGCGCTCCAGGCTCAGCTTTCCGGCGTGAAGCTGGGCGACCCGGACAGCGCGTCTGACGAAGCGCTCTCCCCCATCCTGTCCAACACCGCCCTCTTCGCCGAAAACCTGTGCCGGGCTGGCCTTGCAAGCAAGATCGGCGGAATGCTGCGGGAAATGCTGGCGGGTCCAGGCGCCGTCCGGGCCACGCTGGAAAAATACCTGGGCTGCTGAAACGGCCCGCCCTGCCACAGAATTTGTATCCTCCGATATACAAGTCTCGGCACCTGGGCAAATATTCTGGATACTGGAGATGCAATGGAGGCGAGCCCAATGAAATTACTGGAACGGCTTCCCCGGGAGTCCGGCGGAGATTACGCCCTGCGTACTATCAAGGAAAACATCATCAATCTGGAGCTTCCCCCCGGCAGCCAGATCAGCGAGAACGAGCTGGCCACCGAGATGGGCCTGTCCCGCACCCCCGTGCGGGAGGCCCTCATCGAACTGTCCAAGGTAAAAATCGTGGACATACAGCCACAGAAAAAGAGCACCATCCCCCTTATTGACTACGACATGGTGGACGAGTCCCGCTTTATGCGCAGCCTTCTTGAGTGCGCCGTGGTGGAGCTGGACTGCGAAATGGCCACCTCCCTGGATCTGGAGCGGTTGAACCAGAATATCCGCCTCCAGGACCTTTACCAGGACAATTTCTATTCTGGCCAGCTTTTGGAGTTGGACAACCAATTCCACGGCATCCTGTTTGAGATCGCCAAGAAGCCCCAGGTTTATGCGCTGATGCAGAATATCTCCATCCACTTTGACCGGGTGCGCAGCATGGCCCTGTCCTCGGTCAAAAATCTGAAGATTATCCAAGACCACAAGCAGATCACTGCCGCCATCGCCCGCCGGGATCCCAAATCCGCCCACATTTTGATGGAGGAGCACCTCAACCGCTACAAGATCGACGCGGCCGCAATCCGGGCCGCCTATCCCCAGTACTTCAAATAACCGCCGTGAGGAGGTCAACCTATGTTCACCGAACAGAATCAACGCTGGGTTTTTCACAAGGACACCCTGGCCCAGGACGCAGGCCCGGGCGTGACCCGCCGTGTGCTGGCCTTTAACAGCCAGCTCATGTGCGTGGAAAACCGATTCGAGCAGGGCGCTGTAGGCCCCGCTCACAGCCACCCCCACACCCAGATCACCTATGTGGCCAGCGGCCGCTTCTCCTTCACCATCGGCGGGGAAACCCACGAGGTCGGCCCCGGGGACACCCTGCTGAAAACCGACGGCGTGGTCCACGGCTGCACCTGCCTGGAGGCGGGCGTACTGTTGGATATCTTCAACCCCATGCGAGAGGATTTCCTCCCCCGGAAGTAGCAAACAAGCCTGCATAAGCAAGAGACAGGAGGCCGGGCGGCCTCCTGTCTCTTGCTTATGCAGGCTTTAGCCCCGGACTGGGCGGCGTCGCAGCCCACGTACACCAGCTTGCCGGCAGGTTCCCCTGATGGCGCACCCATTTTCTTCCTTTTTTAAAAAAGTCGATGGAAAATCCTTTGCACATCCATGAAAAAACTTCGCTCCTTTCCCACCCCCTTAATCCCAAAGCATGGACCGGCCCCTCCCTTCCGCAAGCACGGAAAGGAGGGGCCGGTCAAAACTTCACTTCCTCACAGCAGGCCGAACAGCCAGCATGCCAGCAGGGACAGCCCGATGAGCACCAGCAGGCAGGGCAGGACAATTACCACATAGGCGGTGAGCACCATGACAAGCCGTTCCCGGAAGCTGACGTGAAGCCCGTCCCGTTCCTCCTCCGAGGGCTGCTTTTCCTCCTGCTCACCGGCATATTCTTTCAGACGCCTCCAGATCATTCCCGGCCTCGCAGATTATTCCGCCGCTTCGGCGGAACCACGGCTGGACTTGCGCTCCATCTTGGGCAGCTCAAAGAGGTAATTGCCCTGGGCATCCAGCTTGGGCTGGGGGAAGTGGCAGGCCAGGAAGTGGCCCGGCTCAATTTCTTGCAGGGGGGGCGGCACCCGCTTGCACTTGTCGCAGGCCATATAGCAGCGGGTGTGGAACTTGCAGCCGGAGGGTGGCCTGATGGGGCTGGGGATATTGCCCTCCAGCAGAATGCGCTCCTTCTCCAGGCTCTCCGGGTCGGTGGTGGGGATGGAGGAGAGCAGCGCCACCGTGTAGGGGTGCCTGGGATCCTTGAAGATGGTCTCGGCATCGGCCAGCTCTACAATGTTGCCCAGGTACATCACGCAGATCCGATCGGAGATATAACGCACCACCGACAGGTCATGGGAGATGAACATATAGGTCAGGTTCTGCTTCTCCTTCAGCTCCTGGAGCAGGTTGATGATCTGGGACTGGATGGACACGTCCAGCGCGGAGACACACTCATCGCACACGATGAACTTGGGCTTCACCACCAGCGCCCGGGCGATGGCCACGCGCTGGCGCTGGCCGCCGGAAAACTGGTGGGGATAGCGGTTGACCATATAGTCCTGGAGGCCGCACTCGTCCATGGTGGACAGGATATGCTCCTCCATCTGCTTGGAGCCCTTGCGGTAGAAATTATGGGTGAGCAGGCCCTCCTCAATGATCTGGCCGATGGTCATCCGGGGGTTTAGGCTGGAATAGGGGTCCTGGAAGATGATCTGCAAATCCTTGCGCAGCAGGCGCATCTCGCTGTACTGCAGGCGGGCCAGGTCAATGCCGCTGTCCCGCATGGCCTCGTATTTGGCAAACTCCGGGTTAGCCGCGTTCCGGGCGCGCAGGTCGTCCAGCTCCCTCTGGCAGGCGGCGGTGCTTCGGTCATAGACGGCGATCTGGCTGTCCAGCTCGTCCAGCTTGGCCTTCAGCCCGGCGGCTTTTCCGCTGTCTCCCTTGCCCACACTCAGCTCGTACTCCGCGTTGATATCCGTCCGCTTTTCCAGCAGCTTGTTGCGCTTCACATTCTCATAGTAGACCTTTTCCATCAGCTCCCGGCCCTTGCCGCCCTCGTCCTTGGCGAAAAAGCCGCCCAGGATGGTGACGATGTGCATCAGGCAGGTCTGCTCGTCGCACAGCGCCAGGTTGCGCTCCTGGAGCAGGTAGAAGTCCGCGTTCTCCTCACCGCCCGCGTCCATCACCTTTTTGCTTAGCTCGGCGGCCTTCTCACTGGCCTTTTCCAGCCTGGCCTTGTAGCGGTCCAGGTGGTGCAGGGTGTCGATCACGTACTTGGGGGTGGTGGAGTCCAGGGTGGCGCCGTAGTACATGGTGGTGCCGGCGGTCTGGGGGTAGAGCTGGAGGAGCACGCGGCCCAGGGTGGACTTGCCGCAGCCGCTCTCGCCCACCACGCCCACGGTCTCGCCCTCGTAGATGTCAATGGAGATATCCTCGTTGGCCCGGACGTACAGCTGCTCCTTCTGGAAGATGGAACTCTTAGCCACGGGGAAATATTTTTTCAGATTACTGATGGACAGTAATTTTTTGGTGCTCTTCACTGCGCCTCACCTCCTTTTCGGGATAGAAGCAGCGGATGAGCTGGCCTCCGCCCACATCTTCCAGGCCTGGCTCCTCCTCAATACACTTCTGCGTGCAGTATTTGCACCGCGGGGCGAACTTACACCCCTTGGGCAGATCCAGCGGGTGGGGCACAGCCCCGGGGATGGGCTCGATCCGGGTGTGGATGGCATCCAGCCGGGGGATGGAGAACATCAGCCCCTCGGTGTAGGGGTGGCTCATGGCGCAGTCGGCAAAGATAAGCCGGGCGCTGGCCTTTTCCACCACCTGCCCACAGTACATAACGGCCACATCGTCCGCCATCTCGTTGATGACGCCCAGGTCATGTGTGATAAAGATGATGGAGGTGCCGTTCTCCTCCTGGAGCTCATTCATCAGGCGGAGGATCTGGGCCTGGATGGTCACGTCCAGGGCGGTGGTGGGCTCGTCGGCAATGAGGATCTTGGGCCGGCAGGCCAGAGCCATGGCGATCATCACCCGCTGGCGCATTCCGCCGGACAGCTGGTGGGGGTACTGGTTGAGCACCGCCTCGGGGTTGGGGATCTGCACCGCGCGGAGCATCTCCAGGCTCTTTTCCGCCGCCTGCTTCTTGTTCATGCCCTGGTGGATCATAAAGGGCTCGGACAGCTGGCGCTTGACGGTGAACACCGGGTTCAGGCTGGTCATGGGCTCCTGGAAGATGACGGAAATGGCGTTGCCCCGGATGTGGTACATATCGTCCATGGGCAGCTTGGTCAGGTCCCTGCCCTCAAAGAGGATCTCCCCCGAGTCGATATAGCCGTTGGCGTCCAGCAGGCGCAGGATGCTCATGGCGGACACGGACTTGCCCGAGCCGGACTCGCCCACAATGCCGATGGTCTTGCCCGGCTCCAGGCTGTAGGACACGTCGTTCACTGCCTTGACGGTGCCGTTCCTGGTCCTGAAATAGGTGTGGAGGTTCTTGACCTCAAGGAGCATATCCGCCATTATTTCTCCACCTCCGATTTCGGGTCAAGTACATCGCGCAGGGTGTCGCCGATGGTGTTGATGCAGATGACGACGATGGACAGGAACAGGGCCGGGAACAGCCAGCGCCACCAATAGGACTCGATGACCAGCGCGCTGCGGGAGCCGTTGAGCATATTGCCCCAGGTGGGCCGGGGCAGCTGCACGCCGAAGCCCAGGTAGGACAGCTGGGACTCGGTGAGCATGCAGGTGGCGAAATCCAGGGTGACCGTCACCAAAATGACGGACACAATGTTGGGCAGGATGTGCCAGAAGGCGATGCGCCCCTCCTTTACGCCCATGGACCGGGCGGCGGTGACGAATTCCTTCTCGCGCTCGGCCAGGATCTGGCCGCGGACCAGCCGCGCCAGCCCCGCCCAGCTCAAGACGCCCAGAATAATCATGATGATGAAGATCCGGGTGTCCTCATGGATGTCGGTGGACTGGAAGATGGCCGACAGGCACAAAGCGAAGGGCAGGAAGGGAATGGCGCCCACGATCTCGCACAGGCGCATGAGCAGCATATCCACGATGCCGCCGAAATAGCCGGAGATACAGCCCACAATGACGCCGATGACGGTGGAGATGATGACGGCCACCGCGCCGATGGTCATGGTCATCTTGCCGCCGTTTACAATGCGGTTGAACACGTCGCGGCCCATCTCATCGGTGCCCATGATATAGCCCTTCAGTCCCCAGCTGCCCACAAATTTTCCGTCTTTGAAGGCGTAGTTCTGGAAGCCGCTGGTGATGACGGTGTCCGCCGCCCCCTCCTGCTTCAGGCTGTCGGGTACATTGCACTGGTTACGGTAGTTCTGGCCCCAGGCGTATACCCGCCCCTTGTCGGTGAGCAGGGAGAAGTGCCGGGTGCCGCCGCTGACGGCGATGGCATCCTCATCGTCCATAAGCTGGGGCATGGGGTCCTTCATGCCGGACATGATAATCTCGCCGTCGTCGGTGACCAGGGCCAGGGCGCCCCCGGTGGCGGCAATGTCCACCAGCTTGCGCTCCCCCAGGTACTCAAACAGATCCATGGTCACGTTTTTGCCATCCTCGTCCTGGACGGTGACGATATTGTACTTGGTGCTCTTGCCGTAGACGAAATCGCCGAACTCATCGATGCCGTAGATGCCGTCGTTAGTAAACACGATCTTCTCCAGCTTGCCCACCTGCTTGCCGTGCTTGATGACGGAGGACAGGTTAGTGGCCGCCAGGCCGTCGTTGCCCCAGGCGTAGACGGTGCCGTCCTCCATGAGGATGGCGGTGACCTGGTTGCCGCAGATGAGCTGGCGCACGGCGGAGGCGTCGATGGTGTTATCCCCCATCAGCTCCTCCGGCTGTTTGCGGGCGGACATAATCATGGAGCCGTCATGGCCGTACTGGCCGTTGTCCATCTCGCCCCAGCAGTACACGTGGCCGTCCTCCGAGATGGCCACGCAATGGTCGGAGCCGGCGGCCACATGGATAATTTTGCTGTTCTTCACCGCCTCGGGGATGTTCATCACGTCCCGGGCGGGGTCGCCGGAGGTATTGAAATAGTACCCCCACATGGATACCTGTCCCTCGGTGTCCACGCCGATGGTGAAGGTGCCCCGGGAGGAAATGTCCAGCGCGCCGTCCTTCATGCCCTCGGGCAGCTTCATCAGGCTCTGGGTGGGGGCCATGTTGGTGTGCAGCATCTCGCTGCCCGTCTCGGTCAGGTCCACCGGCGCGATGGCCGAGCCGATGAACACGAACAGGAACATCCCCACCAGCACGATCACCGAGCCGGTGGCCAGCGGCTTGCGGAAAAACCGCTTCACCGCCTGCTTGGAGGGGCTGTCGTAGCGGTCGTCCTTCACCTCGCCGTAGGAACCCATAAACATGCGCTTCATCCAGCGCAGGGGGGTGCCCCCCTTCTTCGCGGAACCATTCTTTTCACTCATATTGTCCCGCCCCCTTACTTGTTTACGCGCACACGCGGGTCGGCCAGGCCATAGGCCAGATCCACTACCAGGTTGCCCACAAGCCCCAGGATCACGTAGAACATCTGGAGCAGCAGCACAACCTCAAAATCCTTTTTGCTCAGGCTTTCGATATAGATGCGGCCCACGCCGTTCAGGCCGAAAATATTCTCAATCACAATGGAACCGCTAAAAATCCCGGTAAACCAGCCGATCACCAGCGTGATGATGGGGATCAGCGCGTTGCGGAAGGCGTGGCTGTACACCACCACCCGCTCCCGCAGGCCCTTGGCCCGGGCGGTGCGGATGCAGTCCAGGCTCAGCGCCTCGCTCATGGCGGCGCGGGTGTACCGCGTCATGCCGCCCAGGGAGGCAAAGGTCATGGCGATCAGGGGCAGGGCCATATAATACAGCCGGTCCTGCAGCTCCTGTAGTCCCGTATAGTTGGACCCCGGCGTCTTCATGCCCGACACCGGGAACCACCCCAGCTTGATGGCGAACACCCAGATGAACACAATGGCGATGATGAAGCTGGGGATGCTGTAGCCCACGATGGTTGCCACCTGTACGCCGGTGTCCAGCCGGCTGCCCCGCTTGGTGGCGCACAGGATGCCCAGGGGTATGGTGATGCCCAAACCCAGTATGGTAGCGAAAATGTTGATGAACACGGTGTTCTGCATGGGCCGGACCAGCACATCGGTGACAGGCCGGTTATATTCGTAGCTGTAGCCGAAATTGCCCTGCAAAATGCCGTTATACTTGCCGTTGATCGGCCCCAGGCCGATCCAGCCCAGGTAGCGCACAAATACGTTCTGGTCGGTGCCCAGCTCCCGGCGCAGCTGTTCGATCTTCGCCGCGTACAGCTGCGGGGCGTTGGGGTTGTTTTTCAAGCTCTGCTTATAGGTGTCCGCCTCCGCCACAGCCCGGTCAAAGGGGATGATGGAGTACACTAAGAACATGATAAAGGAGAGGATCATCAGCACGACCAGCATATACGCCAAACGCTTTATTATATATTTTCCCATATCGCACTTCCCTTCTTGCTGCGGCGCGGGAACGGGGATGGGGCAGCCGAACCCTGCGGCTGGCTGCCCCATCCATTGTCTTGCCTATTCCCTGCTAAGCAAATTTTTAGCGGCTTAGAAGCCCTTCACGTTGGCGTAAAGGATGGCGCGGTGCTGGCCGAAGAACGGAGAGGTGTGGAAGTTCTCGATCTTGGCGTTGTACACGTCATAGTAGTAGTTGGAGTACAGGGGGATGTCGGGCATGAGCTCGTTCCAGCGCTCAATATAGCCCATCCACCAGTGGTTGTACTCGTCCTCGGTGGTGGCGTTGAAGATCATGGCCATGGACAGGTAGTCCATACCCAGCTTGTCGCCGGAAGCCTCCACGGCCTCCTCATAGGTCAGCTTCTCCGCCTTCAGGTCATAGGGGAACGCCTTGTCGTACTCATCAAACACCTTGTTGGCGGAGTAGGGGAAGTACATGGGATCCAGGGACCAGTTGTAGGAGTAGTCATACACGGCGCTGGGCCAGCCGGTGGCCAGGCTGTACATGCCGTAGGTGGGAGTGCCCTCGTAGCCGTAGGACGCCTCGCGGTAGATGTTGCCCTGGAGCAGGGTGAAGTCGCCGCGGGTGGAGCGGATGACCATGCCCGCCTCGGTCACCTGGCTGCCGTTGGCCAGGGAGGTGGTCAGCATGTCGGTGACGGTGTTCTCGTCGGTGCCGAACCAGTTGATGGCCAGGGGCATATAGTACTCGCCGTTGATCTCCACGGTCTTGTAGGTCACGCCGTCGGTGTTGGCCACGGAGGCGTAGTTCTTGTTGATGTCGGCGGTGCCGTCGCCGGAGGCGGCGTTGGCCTCCTCGGCGGTGAGCTTCTTGTAGCGCACAGCGTCCACGCCGGTCTGGCCGGGCTCATAGGGCTCGCCCTTGGAGTTATAGATCCAGCCGCCCTCCTCCAGCACCTTCACGGCGGTGTCGGGGGAGTAGGAGTAGTCGGTCAGCTCGATCTCGTCCTGCACGCCCTGCCACATGGAGAAATCGGGGCTGTAGGGGCCGTCCACCACCACGCCGTAGCCGCCGGTGAAGGTCTGGCAGAACTCGTTGCGGTTGAGCAGGTAGGCCACGGCCTGGCGGACTTCCTTAAACATGGTGGGGCCAAAGTCGCAGTCGAACTGGATCTTGCCGTAGCCGGCCCGCTGGTAGTGGGTCTCCACGAATTTCTCGCCGTCCACCACGGCCAGGGCGGCCTTGGTGTCGTCGCCGCCGGTGATGCTGGACAGGACGTCCATCTCGCCGCCGGTCAGCTGGGCAATCTGGGTCTCGGAGATGATGCGGCCGTAGACAACGGTCTCAATGGAGGGCTTCTGGCCCTCGAAGTTGCCCTTAAACTCGGGGTTGATGGTCAAGACCGCCTGACTGGTGCCCTCGTCCCACTCGGAGACCACATAGGCGCCGCTGTAGGGGATGTCCAGGTTGTAGCGGTTGCCCAGAATCTCGGCGGCCTTGACGTAGTCGTCGCCGTTCTTCTCATAGTAGTTGTCGGTGAGGTAGCAGCCGTTGCCGTCGTCCATGATATCCACGTCCTTGCCCAGCCACTGCTCCATGACGTAGGGCTGCACAGCGGCGTTGGTGTAGGCAAAGTAAGAGGGATAGTACTCGCTGGACACGGTCAGGGAGAAGGTGTAGTCGTCCAGCAGGCGCACACCGGAGAACTCCTTGGTGCCGGTCTCGGAGCCGGGGCCGGTGTAGGCGTTGAAGTCCTCAAAGCCCACCAGGGCCTGGCCATTCATGCCGGAGTGGTTGGTGCCCTGGGCCACGGGGGTGGAGAAGCTCAGAACGTAGGCCAGGTAGTTCTTGGCGGTGACGGGGCTGCCGTCGCTGAACTTCAGGTCGTCATAAATCTCAATGGTGTAGGTGCAGGTGCTGTCGTCGTTCTCGGTCTCCTCATGGCTCTTGACCACGGTCTGGCTCCACTGGTAGGTGCCGCCCTGGTCGGACTCCATGGTGGACAGGCCGCTGGTCATAAACCACACCGCCTGGTCGGACGCGCCCACGGAGCTGGAGCCCCAGCCGGGATAACGGAAATCGCCGGACAGCTCGGTGGTGTCGCCCAGGATGACCTTGTTCTCAAAGACCTCCTGAGACCCAGAGGGGGCCTCCGAAGGGGTCGTGCTGTTGTCGGCGGGGGGATTGCTCTCGCCGCTGTCCTTGGGACCGCAGCCGGCCAGAAGGCCAAGACACATCACGGCCGCCAGCAGAAGCGCAAGAAACTTCTTCATATTTACTCTTCCTCCTTGAAATATTTATCCATAACCGCCCTCCGGCCTTCCCTGCTGGAAAGGACTGCGGCGGCTATCGACCGTAGATCAGGCCCCGAAGCGGGGCGGCGGGGGCGCTTTCACACTTTGCTCGAATAAACCCCCTCAGTCTGGAAAAGGGGAGCTCCGCTCCTGATGGAAAATGAAGCGTGCTCCCCTTTTGGGGCAACCAAAAGGGGGCGCAAGGGCCGGCCCTTGCGCCCGACCGATTTTGCGTTGGACTGCGGGCCGGAGAACCATGAAACCCCCGATTGAACTTACCGTTTATTTTAGTATACTCCGCGCAACTTTTCAATGATAAGCCTGCATTTTTTCTTTTTTCTGTAAAATCGCTAAAAACCAGCGCTGTTTTTTCACCCTCAATTAGTGAAGTTGTTCGTTTTTTCATAGCCCCATCCAATTCAGCCCGTCCAAATGCCCTCCCGGCACATACATTCGTTTCCCCAGGGCGGCCCTTTGTTCCTGACAAGGCGCGGAAGGGCCGCCGGAGCCATCCCCCGGCGGCCTGAGCCCGTCAAAAGGGCATCTCCGCGCCCGCGCCTGAAAGCGCGGAAAATTTTCATTCATTTTTCCCTGCGGCCCGCCGGCTTATTCAAACAGGGCCGCTGCCTGCCCCGCGCCGCCGGTTTGAAGGCCTCCGCCCTCCCCGGCTCTCCGGCCTATCGCTGCATCTCCATGGCCGCCTGGAAGGCCAGCAGGTTTTCCCGCAGGGACTTGGCCTGGTCGCGGACAAACCCCTCCTCGGAAGAGGTGTCCAGCCACCACAGGCTGTCGTACAGCCGCCCCTCCTTTTCAAAGGTATCCGCCAAATCCTGGTCGGTGTTGAGCAGCTGGACGCTGCCCGCCAGCAGGGCGTTTATATCCTCCATGAAGTCGGCGATGCCCTCCGGGTCAAAGTTCTGGTGGAGCGCAGGCTGGAAGTTTATGTCGAACTCCACTGTCCCCTCCCGGGCGGTGATCTCCTCCCCAGTTTGGGACAGGGTAAACAGCCGGAAGGAATAGCTGCACCTCCCCTGGTACATGGTGGGGTGGTAGCGCAGCAGGTATTCCTTCCCGTCCACGGTGCACAGAAACAGGGCGTTCCAGCCCACGTGGGCGTAGTAGCCCTCCTCGGAGAAAAGCAGCTTCTCCCCCTCCCAGATCTCCACCCGGCGGCCCACCGGCATGCCGTCCGCCACGATGTCGCACATCTGAACCCGCTCCGGCACGCCGTCCCGGTCCAGGTCCACGTCCCGGGCCCCGCCGTTGGCGTGGTAAAGGCCTTCCGCGTTTTCATAGCGCTCGACGGAACTCAGCCCCGCCCCTTGCAGGGCGTCCAGCAGGTCGTTGCGGAAGCCCACCGACCCGAACTCAGCCTGGGTCAGAAAGCGCGTCATCGTTCTGTCCTCTTCGCCGGTGACGGCCACGTAGTTGAAGCCGTTTGTAAAGTTCATCCAGCCCTCGCCGTCCAGGGTCATGCCGCCAGCCAGCAGGTTTTGGGCGAACTCCGGCACGGTGGTGTGGTACTCGAAGGCCATCTTCCACAGCTCCGCCTCCACGTCCTCCCCAGCGGCCTGCACGGTGTAAAGGTTAGGGCCTTCCATGCTCTTGATGCGCACCCGGTCGAAGGGCACCGCCTTGGCCAGCAGTACCGGCTCCCATTGCCCGGCCTCCTCGTTATAGCTCTCGCCCCAGGTGGTGAGCACGCCCCCGGGCACGTCGGCCCGGAACTGGGCGGCCGCATAGGCTTTGGCGGCGTCCAGCACATCCTGGGGCACTCCGGCAGTGTCAAAAGCGGTCTCCACCTCCGGGGTCTTGTGGTTGTTATACCACTCCTCCGCCGCGGTCATCAGCCGGGCGGCCAGCCGGCCCACGGCCACGGCCTCCTCGTCGGAGATGGACGCGGGGTAGAGGCGCAGTTTGGCGTCCGAACTGGTCTTCGCGGGCGTGCTGGCCATGGACTTCATCTCGGTGACCACCCCTGTCCCATCCGAAAGGTCCACAATAAAGGTCCAGTAGCCGGTATTGGGGTCTTCGCCGCTGAACTTGTACGCCGTGGGCGCGGTGCTCACCATCACCGACGTGCGGCCATCGTCGTCCCACCACCACGCCTCCAGGTTCCCGGCGATGTACGGCGGGTTCTCCAGGGCCAGCCAGGGAATGGGGTGGGCCACGTCATAGGCCGGGTGCCAGTAGGTGTCCTCCCCCAGCGCCAGGCCGCCCGCCGCGTTGGAGATAGCCACATTGCCGTCTGCCCGGATGGCAAAGCGCAGATCGTCCGTTTCATCCGCCCGGCGGGAGAACCGCTCCCCGTCCTTCACGTCCACATGCATGAATTTCGCGGACTTCTCCGCCTGGAAGACCAAATTGCCATCCTCAACCGTGAAATAGTAACGCTGTATTCCGGCGCTGCCCTCCAGCCCCTCGTCGGCCAGGCAGACCACGCCGTCCTCCTGGGTCCAGGTCCCCATGCCGATGTAGCTGCTCAAAAGTCCGGCATAGTAGGAAAACGTGCCGTCCTGGTTCAGGGTCACCGCGAAGTCCCCGCCGAAGCCGCCCGCGTCCCGGATATACGTCATCCGGCTCACGCCGTAGGGCCAAAGCAGCGCGTCCACCTCTTCCTCCGGCTCGGCCTGTCCGAAGGCGCACGCGCAGGCCAGGGCCATGGCCAGCACCACGGCCACCGCCGCCCACAGCCACCGCCTGGGGGCCTGGGCGATGCGGGTGATGCGCTCCTTGAGGCTCTTCTTGTCCCCCGTCATAGTGGTGGCGCATCGGAACAGGTCGCCCGGGCCGGGCCGCGCGGTGACCAGGGACAGCAGGGTGCCGCCATAGGCGGCCCGCTCCCCGTCCCCCAGACGTTTGAGGGCACCCTCATCGCAGGCCAGCTCGCCGTCCCTCCGGCTCAGCCCCACCGCCAGCCACACCAGCGGATTCCACCAGTGGACGACCAGGGCGGCGCACCGCAGCAGGCTCCAGATGTGATCGCCCTGGCGGAAATGGGTGTACTCGTGGGCCAGCACGTGGCGGAGCATGGCCGGGTCCGCCGCAGCCTCTGGGGTGACGTACACCGCCGGGCGGACAATGCCAAACAGGCAGGGGGAGGGCAGCCCCGCCGCCACATACACCGCCAGAGGACAGTCCGCCCCCTCCAGCGGGACGCGCCCCTTCCGCAGCCGCACATAAAACCGCAGGTTGGACGCCAGCAGCACCAGCGCCGCCAGTCCGGCCCCCGCCAGCCACGCCCGGCCCAGCCAGGGGGCCAGTGCGCTCAAATCAGGGGCGGCTGGGGGCTCCAGCGCGTCCGGCGCCGCGGGAGGGCCGAAGGGGGGTGGTGCACTTCCCGGCTTCACGTCCGTCACAGGCAGGCCGGTTATCCCCGCCGCCGGGGCGGTGGGCGCGGCAGGGAACTCCGCCACACCGCGCTCCACCCGCGTTTCCACCGCCCCCCATGTCCCGGCGATGGGGGAGTCAAACAGCTGCACCGGCACCAGCAGCCGCAGCAACACCACCGCCCACAGGGCGTAGCGCATACGGGCGCTGATGCGCCTGCCCAGCGCGGCGCGCAGGGCCAATACCACTAAAATGAGGAATACGGAGGTAAAAACCCACTCCAGCAGCGTCCGCGTCATGCCTTTCCACCCCCTTCAATCCGGTCCAGGATGGCGCGCAGCTCCGCCACCTCATCGCCGGACAGCTCCTGGCGCCTGGCCATGGCGCTCATCATCAATCCCACGCTGCCCTGGTACACCCGGTCTAAAAAGCTGTGGGTCTCGGCGGTGACGGCCTGTTCCCGCTCCACCGCCGGGGTATACAGCTTGCCCCGCGCGCCCTGCTCCGCCCGGACCAGCCCCTTTTCCTCCATCCGCCGCAGGGTGGTGATGGTGGTGCTCTTGGCCCACCCCACCTGTCCCCCCAGCGCCGACACCAGCTGCATCACCGTGCGGGGGCTGTTTTCCCACAGGCAGCTGAGCACACTCCACTCGCTGGCCGTGAGCTTGACGCCGCCCATATCCTTTTTGGCCTCCATATCCGCTTCCTCCCGTTTGGTTTACGTTGTAGTCCTATCATAGCACAGAAGGTTTACATTGTCAACCAGAATTAAAAAAATGCCTCAGGTGGCGGAGATTGTTCTTGTCATTCCAATCTTGAACATGTTTTCACTCAAATAGCACCCGCAAAAGGGGTCCAGGAATTCGTTCCTGGGCTCTTTTTTATGTGTGCGCCCCAGGCAAAGCCTCCCCGCTTTCCCTCTCATTTTCATCCTTCAGAGTATTGAAAAAGCGAGAATTTTAGCCGAAAAATCCAAAAAGCAAGGCTTTCCACAGCAATTTCTCCCCTTACTCCCCCCCATCCTCAGATTCCGTGCTTCTCCATGCCATCCCAATGAAAATCCCTTCCAAAATCGGCATGTCAACGCCAATTTGAAATTGTAAGAAAACGCCGAAGAAATTTTGTAGTTTT
>CAJUQD010000044.1 GCA_910588105.1 uncultured Oscillospiraceae bacterium
TGCTGGGCGATGGCGGTCTCCTTCTCGTTGAGGACGCGAACCTCCTGCCCATCCACCCATTTCTTATCAAAAACGCGCACATCCCGCTGGTTCAGCAGCGCCTCAAAAAGCTCATAGGCGTTGACCCGCTTGGTGCCGTAGGTGGCGTGGACGCGGACGTTATCCTTGCTGTCGGCGCTCTTGTTCAGCACCCGCCACTCGCCGGAGGAATCGGAGTACATCAGCTTGATCTTATCATCCCGCAGCCGTTCCGGGGTCTGGCACAGCTCATACATGAACTGCTGGTAGTATTCGGGGGCGATCCAGGACGCGCCGACGCGGACGCTGATCTCCGAGGCTGTCAGGTCCTTGGGCTGCACCTGCTCCAGCTTTTCCACATTGACGGCGAACTCTGGATGGTCCTCCGCCGCGAGGCGGGCCTGGGCCAGCTTCATCCGCACGTCGCCGGACAGGTATTCGTCCGCCGCCTGCCAGCCACGGGACCAGCTCTCGCCGCCCTCCGCAAAGTCGAAGGGGCCGGTGGCGGGGTCTTTGAAAATGATGCCCTCTAAGTCGGCCACGATCTGCGGGATTTTGTCAGGCCCGCCCATGAGACCGGCCATGTACTCCAGGTCCACCTTGGCCTTCTCCCCGATGGACACCGCCAGGGCCTCCACCGCCGTGTCCACGCTGGTGACAGGGCGGCGGTTCTGGATGGTGCGCTTGGTGAACATATCCGCCTTGCGCTCCAGCTTGCCCTCATCGTCGATAACCTCCAGCGAACACAGCAGGGGATAGGCGGAATCCTGCTCAAAGGCCAGCTTATTGCCCAGACTGTTCAGCAGCCCGTATTTCTTGGTGAATTGGTCGTAAAAGTGGTTGAGTTTGGCCTGTTCCGCCTTGACTTCATCGTCCCCGGCGTTTTGCAGTTGGAGGTCGATGAGCTTCCGGGCGCTGTCCCGAATGGCGATCATGCCCTTGACGCGCTCCATGGGCGTCTTGCCCAGCGTCACCGGCGTCATGCGGGAATTCTCGCGGAAATAGAGCTTGCCGTCATAAAGGGTGTAACTGAAATTGCGCACGGACGGGTCGGCGGGAATGGATTCCAGCGCCTCGCCGGTCTGCTCATCCGCCGCGTCCAGCTCCAGCAGCTCCCTATCGGGCGGGGAGAGGTGCTGAATGGCCCCGGCAAGCTGGTCGGCGAGGTTCGCCCCCTCGATGGGGGCCACGGTGTAGTCCTGTCTGCCATACTGGGTGCTGTCCGAGGTGGGGGTGCCCAGCACCATGTCCGGGTGCTCTAAAAAATAATTGTTGATCTTAAATCCATCGTCATTCTCGCCCACCCCAACCCAACTGGGAAGCTCTACGGCGGGCCGGTCCCGCTTTTGCAGGAAAATGATATCGGACACCACTTCTGTCCCGGCGTTGGCTTTGAAGGCGTTTTCCGGCAGACGGATGGCCCCCAGCAGGTCGGCCCGCTCCGCCAGATATTTGCGCACGGTGGTGTCCTTGGCATCCATGGTGTAACGGCTGGTGACAAAGGCCACGATGCCGCCAGGTCTCACCTGATCCAGCGCCTTGGCGAAGAAATAGTTGTGAACGTTGAAACCCAGCTTGTTATAGGCCGGGTCGTTGACATGGTACTGTCCAAAGGGCACGTTTCCCACGGCCAGATCGTAGAAATCCCGCTGGCTGGTTGTTTCAAAGCCGTCCACGGTGATGTCCGCTTTCTGATAAAGCTGGCGGGCGATGCGCCCGGTGAGGCTGTCCAGCTCCACGCCATACAGCTTGGCCCCGGCCAGGGACTCCGGCAGGAGACCGAAGAAATTGCCGACGCCCATGGAGGGCTCCAGCACGGTCCCCGGCTGAAACTTCATATTCTCCACCGCCTGATACATGGCCTTAATGACGGTGGGGCTGGTGTAGTGGGCGTTGAGCACCGTACTGCGGGCGGAATTGTACTCCTCGGGGGTCAGCAGCTCTTTCAGCTCGGCGTACTCCTTGGCCCACTTGGGGTCGTCCGGGTCGAACGCCTTGGAAATACCGCCCCAGCCCACGTAGCGGGACAAAACCTCCTGCTCCTCGGGTGTGGCAAGACGGCCCGCCCCCTCGATCTGCTTCAAGGTGCGGATGGCCGTCACATTGTATTGATATTTGGTTTTCTCACCGCCCGCGCCCAGGTTATCGTCGGTGATGTGGAAATTGTGCCGCTCCTGGGCAGGCCGGGGCGCTGGCGGTTCGGGCGGTGCGATCTGCCCGCCGTCGATTTCCACCTGTTCCGGCTCGGGCGCGGGAGGCTGTGCAAGGCCGTCATGGGCCGGGGAACTGGTCTCCGCCGCTTCCTCCTGCCTGAGCCGGTGGGCTATCTCAGCGGCGATGTATTCCTCGCTGGTGATCGCGTCCGCCACGGATTCCCGCACATAGGGGACGGGGGCTGAACGGAACACAGGGAACCAGCCCTTCAAATCCAAGTCCAGCAGCTTGACCTCGTTGTTGGCATAGTCCACGCTGTCGATTTTCATGCGCCGCCCGTCCATCATCAGCTCCATGCCGACGGGGATATAGTCGGCGGCGCTGCTTTCCTGGATAACCTCATAGGACGCGTCCGGGCCGCGCTCCGGGTCGGGGCGGGCCAGCACCACGCTGTGCCCATGTTCCAGCAGCTTTTTAAGAACCGCCTGCCATGCGTCCCGGCTCCCGGTGGCGGGGGTTTGGACCAGGCCGGGAAGGTCCAGCACCGGCGCTTTGGTTCCCAGCGCGGGGGACGCCTCCTCCGCGTCCTTGCCGTAGAACATCATGAACTCCCCCACCTGGACACCCACCAGCTTGTCCGGGTGCTGGGCTTTCAGATCCCAGTATTGTTCCGCCATAGGCGCAAAGTCGGGCTCCACAGGGATGGCGTCGTCGTTTTCCGGCTGTTCCGGCGCACCCGCCTCGGTGGGTTTCAACGCTGCCTCCGGCGCGGGGGGTGCTGGGGTATCGGCCCCGTCCTGCCCCGGTTCCGAATGGCCCGCAGCGGAAACAGCCGGGGCGGGATTCTGCCGTTCTATAGGCCCTTTGGCTGACCATCTTACATACTGCGGTTTTGGCGTAGGCGGCGCGCCCTTCGCCCACTCCGGGGCATCCGCGTCCTTGGAATGCCGGTCAGGTGCGTCCCGCTGGTCAAGAGAAACATCCTGATAGTTGCGCTCTATCAGGTCCTCGATCAGCCATTCCCGGAACCTGGGCAAAGTGTGATACGCCGCCATAATGTCGGGGTAGCCGGTGGCAACGTGTTTCACATAGGCATAAAGCTCCGTTTCAAGGGATTCTTTGGCGGTATCGTAGTCATTGGAGCGGTCACGAAGCTGCTCATAGAGCCAGCCGCCCCGATTAATCTCCCGGTCCGTCATTTCCAGCAGCTCCCGGTAGAGCGTGACGGGGTTGACCGCCCACGCTATGCCTTGCTCCGGGGCGGTCATGCGCTGTTCGTAGCGGTCAATATCCTCCGCCGTCAACCATTCCGGCTTATCGGGAACAGCGTCATACAATTCGCGCATCTTGGCAATCTGTTTTTCAACGCTGCCGCCCTCTGACAAATGCTTCTCATTTCGACCGCCAGCGCCCAAAAAATATTCGCAGTCCGACTTCAAGGCGTTCAGGCGGCGGTACATGAACTCCGGGCCATAAGACTGGTCGCCGCTCTCTGCGGCCTGTTCCGGCTGGGGCTGGGACAGCACGGTGTAGGTTTCGCTGATGATCTCCTGATGGATACGGTCATGGAAAGCGGAATTGTCATAATACTGCTTCAGCAGCAGCGTATCATTGATCGCCAGCACCGCCCGCTTGATCGCCTCGTTACCCTCCAGGCGGGCGAGGTCCCGGTCAGAGTTGGCGCAGGCGTTTTGATATGCCGTATCCGCCAGCACCAGATTTTTGACCATGGGCGCATAGTGCTCATAGATTTGCCTGACAGTGGGATTATCGCCTAAAGCACTATTTTCTGCCGATGCCGCAGTGGGTTCCACCGCCTTGCCGTCCTGGTCAAAGGTCAGACGCACATCCTCGCCGTCCCGCACCACAACAGCCTCCCGCTTGCGGTATCTCTGCTGGGCGATGTTACTGAACCAGCCCTGGGCGAAGTGGTTCAAATCGCTCCGCAGCTTGGGGACCCACCTGCCGGGTTCGGGATAGACCTGCTGATAGACTTGAATAGAACCGTCCTGTTGGAAGGTGAGCGGTTCCAGCGTCCCCTTGTCCCGGTCCACCCGGAAGGTCATCTCCGGGTCGCGCATCAAATCGCCGTTGTGGATATAGGTGTGACTGATCGAAAGCTCGTCCGCGCCGGTCCACTCCAGATGCAGGGGCATCATGCTCTCCCCGGCCTCCAGGTGCAGATAGCGGTACTCGCCGCTGACCACCTCGGGGAACAGCTTCGCCAAAGCGCGGTAATTCAGCTCCGGCCTGGACCGTCCGGGCTTTTTCGGGGCGGGCGCGGCATATGTGGCCGAAACCGCTTTGGCCAGTTCCGCCCTCAATTTTGCGATCAGGTTTTCCACAGCGTCCCGGTCAGCAGCCGAAAAGCTGAATGTGACTTCGCCGTTCTCATGGTCGAGCCGGGCGGCGCTGATCCCGGCGTCCGCCATGAGCCGTTCCAGCAGCGGCGCTTCCTCCGCAGTCACCGTTGCTTTGTAGTTGGGGACGGTGATTTTGACATCATCGGCCCCATCAGGGAGGGAGCGCATGGTGTGGGGCTGTCTGTCAATGGGAACAACCGTCACGTCATGGCTGACCCGCAGTTTTTCCACATACTCATCCAGCGCATGGGCGGGAAAGCCGCACATATCCACCCGTCCCACGCCGCCGATAGGCCGGGTGGTGAGGGTCAGCCCCAGCAGGGCGGCGGCGGTCTTGGCGTCCTCGCCGTACAGCTCAAAGAAATCTCCCATCTGATACAGGATGAGGCTGTCCGGGTGGGCCTGCCTGATCTCATTCAGCTCATCCCACCAGAGGGCACGGGAACTCTCCTCCTCTGCCTGGGGCGCGGCGAGTTCGGCGGCGGGCGGTTTCTCCTGTGCCGGGGCGGACATGGAGAACAGGTCGAAGGACATCTGCCCATCGTCAGCTTCTGTCACCTGGGGCTGCATCTTCTTTCCCAGGGCGCGGGCGGCAGCGGCCAGCTTGCCCTCCAGCTCCTCCGGGATATCCCTCTGGGCTTGGATGCGGCGCGTCTGTTCAGCCTTTTGCGCCTCCTGTTCGGCCTTCCGGGCCTCCTTCGCCGCCTGCTTCGCTTGTCGTTCGGCCTCCAACGCCGACTCGGACAGCGGCGTGAACAGGGAGTATTCGCCCCGCCGGAACGCCTCCACGTCCCGCAGGACAGGGATCATGCGCTGGTAGGCTTCACTGTCCGGGGACACAGCCGCCAGGATGTTGGTCATCTCATGAAGCAGCCCGGACATTTTTTCGGGGCCGTCCGCATTCAGTACATCCAGGATCGTCCGAACCGCCGCGTCCATGTCGGGGTCAACGTGCGCTGTCCGGTTGGGATCAGCTTGATAGAACCAATAGATCCTCCGGGCGAGCTGGCTTTTTTCATAGTAGGAAAGGTTGGATTCTTGCAGTACACTGAGATATTTTCCGCTGTCAATCAGCGCCCGGACGCGCTTCTGCGCCTGGTTCCAGTTCAGCGTAATAGTATCGTAGCCCTTGAACCCGGAGATTTCATCCTCGCGGGTGAATTTGATCCCCTTGCTGCCGTGAGATTCATTGTATCCGATGTGGCCGAACCCGCCCTCGCCATACGCCTCCCGCAAAAACTTGGCGCACTCCTGGGCGTTATGGCCCTGCACAAAGTAAGAATAAATGCCGAATTTGCTGTCCTCATAACTGCCGCCACGCAAAAGCAGTTGGTCGATCTCGTCCTCGGTGATAAAGCTGGGCCGAGCCGGGGCAAAGCCCTCTACCGCGCGAAACTCCTCGCGGGGTGTGAACAGGTTTACCACATCGGCCAGTAAATTTTGGGGGTCATTGGTTGGCCTAAAGCGCAAAAAATCAGAGTTGTATTCATATTTATTTACGAACTCTGCCAATTCCTGTTCAATAGCCTCTCTGGAAACGGGATTTTTCAGCAGCTCGGCGATCTCCTTGGTATCATCCGGGAAGCCTTTCCCCAAAAAATGCTGTGAAATCGTGGGAAGCAAATTCCACGACTTGCCCCGGTCGCTGAAATTTTGCCGGAGATACCACAGCTTCTCCGCCAGTTCCCGGTACTCGTTGTCCGCCGCCCCGTCGATTTTCTCCTGGGCGGCAAACTGCCCACCCCGCAGGAGCTTGGACACCATAACAGCGGCGTTCACCCAGGTGACTAACGTGCTTCCGGGGCCGAAAGCGGACCGCCCCAGCGCGATGCGGAAGCCCTCCTCATTGAACCACAGAGCGTAGTCCTGCCCATTGATAGAAACACCCTTGCCGCCCTCGCCAAACTCGTTTTTCATGAAAGACGCGGCGGCGGAACCCAGGGGAGCTTTCTGGAAAAACGCCACAATGCGCTCAATACTGTGCTGGCCGTTGCCGCCGCAGGTGAGGGCGCGGCCAACCACCGCGTCCGGCACCGGCTCAGCAGGGATGACGGTCTGCTGCTGAACTATCCGCCGTTCCTCGGCCTGGGCCTGGGCGATGTGCTCCACCTGCTCCTCCACCGGGGGGAACAAATGGAATTGGGAGAGGTCGGGGCCTTTCGTCTGCGCTTTCACATCGTCCGCAGACATGGAAACGGCGGGCCGTTCGCCCGCCGTTTGTTGCTCATCTTGATTTACCTGTAGACAATCTCCGTCAGCACGATCTCCTCCACCTGCTGCGTGAAGCTGTTCACCGCCTGCACCCAGCCCATCTGATCCCGCGCCTTCATCGCCTCGTCCACGCCGTTGGCTTTCTTCAAGTCGGCCACCATCCGATCCACCTGCTCCCGCGCCTGACTGTCGATCTCCCGCAGGTGGGGCTCCAGCCGCCCGGTCAGCAGCATGGACGTGTACGTCCCTGGATGATGGTCCATCAGGAAGGTCTGCCGCAGCATCCCATACTTGCCCAGGGGCATCTCCTCCAACTCGTCCGCTCCGTCCATCATCAGGTCCGGGATCAGGTAATCGCCCGCCTGCTTGTATGCCAGCTCCTTCATCTTGACCGCTCCTTTCATCGCTTTCGTGCTTTACGGTGTTAAATTCCCTTGCGTCCTCAGTATACCCGGTTTCCTGATAAATTGCAAGGGGATTTTCCAAATTTTTCTTATTTTCTTTTGCCTGCTCCCGGTCCCAGGTCTTGACCACCCTGCCGATTTCGCCCAGCAGTTCCCTGGACACCGCGCTGGCGGCGCTGCCCAGGTGGTGGAGGAGGTTGGGAGTGGAGAATTCGGTGATTCCCGCCAGATCGCCGTCCTCCATGAACTCGCCGGGGTCCAGGCCGCAGCGGGTGAGGACGGCGTACTGGACGCTGGCGGTGAGCACGTCCCGGAAGCGCACCTCCAGATTGAGGTCGTCCAACTCCTCCAGCAAACTGTTTTGCACATCGTAGGACAGATCGGTGAGGCTGTCCCGGTAGACCTCGTTTACCGCCCGCGCCGCCAGCTCCATGAGCTGTTCTCCAATGTCCCCGTCCCCTACGGGGCCGTACCGCCGCTCCAGCGCCTCCAGCACGGCGGCGTGGTGGTTCTCGCCCATCTCCCACAGGTAGGGCGTCTTGGCCCCACGGACGGGCCGGGTGTCCGACACGTCAAAGACGTATTCCAGGGTGGGCCTGCCCCGCCTGTCCTTGCGGATGAGGGCGATGCCCTTGGAACGGGGCTTCACCCAGCGCCGCATGGTATTGTTCCACAACTCCATGCTGGCGCAGGCGGTGGCGTCGGGCCGCTGGGCGTAGATCAGGAGCTGTTCGTCAAAGGGATATTTGAATAGACGGCTGCTGGCGGATAAATACCGCTTCCACTCGGCTGTGCTGTTCGTCACCTTATGGGCGGTCTGGTCTGCCAGTTCAGATACATATTGCAGTTTGTTTGCCATGAAATCCTCCTTCATTACAGAATAAAAGGGCACGGAGGGACGATCGCCTCCGTGTCATGCCTACGGATAACGTCCAGCGGATGAAATGTGCGGCGATCTGCTGGGGTGAATTTGTCAAGTATCTTCAAAACGTGTGGTTAGCTATTGACATACGCCAAGCTCATGCGTATAATGTGTAACAGGGATTAACTTCCCTTAAAATAGTGTTCGCTTCCTGATATGCGGCTTATAAATGGTCAGGACTGCAAATAGTGTTCGCTTCCCGATAGGCGGCTTACAAATGTTCGGGATTAAAATGTTTATAACGCCCTGCCGAAAGGCAGGGCGTTACTTTTTTCGCATGATAGCAGAACCCGGCATTGATCCTCTGTGGATGATGCCGGGTTCTGTTGTAAACTTAGCCGATTAATTTCCGCGCTGCTTCTGGTTCATCCTGTCCAGCACCGCCCTCTGCGCAGGGGAGAGGATGCGGGGCGGCGACACCTTCAGCCACTTCTTGGGCAGCTCAAAGCTCAGCCCGCCCCAGCGGTTGGCGGCGGTCTGGCGCACTTGTCCCGGATGGGTCCGGCACAGGGCCAAAAGCTGGTTTTTCAGCACCACATTGTGGGTGTAGACACTGGCGGTGGGCTCGGCCTCGTTGAAATTGATGATGGTCTCCTGCTCGATTTTAGACAGCTTCATATCGTCACCGCCCTTTCTCGGGGCCGTGCCTGCCGGGGGAGCCGCTGCCTTGGGCACGGTCCGCCACCTCCTGCTGGCACTGCTTCAGACTGCCCTGCAGGGAGGGCTTGGACGTTTTGATGGCGGCAACGCGCGCCTCCATCTCCCGCATAGCGGCATCCTGTAAGATCTCCAGCAGGTCTATGGACACAGGCTCCAGGGGAGCGTCACCCAGGTCCGTCCTGCACTCCAAAATATTCCGTGCGGCCAGCAAATGGACCTGATGGGGATCGTCCCGAATATCCGAAACGATCTCCATCCGTCCGCCGTCCAACTGCCGCATGGTTTCCCTGTCATAGAGGGTGTAGTCATAGGTGGCATAGCAGTCGTCATGGGTATAGTCGCGGTCGCTGTCGCTGGTCTGGACATGGAGGTAGGTGGTGCCGCCCACCAGGAAAAGGGCTTCGTCCTCGGTTGCCAGCTCATTGAATTTGGGCGCGGTGTTGTTGATGATGCCGTCGATCTGGTTGCAGTTCTGCTCCATGCCCAGTTCAGCGGTTTTCAGATGGTTTTCCAGCAGACCGGGCAGCTTGGAGAAGGCGAGCTGGTCTACATACCAGCACGTCACCGCGCCGTCCTGTTTGAACGAGACTACATCACCGGGCCTTGCGAAGCCGTTGGCCCGGTACTCCTCCAATATGGCGAGGGCGTCCGCGCCCCGCATGATCGGGCCGGTGGCGATCAGGTCATACCCGCTGATGATAGGGCTTTCTCCCGTCGAACGCGCCTGTTCCAGGGGCACAGGGGAATCCGCCATCGCACCCGTGTCAAAGCGGTAGACCGCCGCCGCATCCCCCTCGCGGGAAAGGAACCCGGCCTCCCGTTTCCGGGCCGCGTCCCGATCCATCACCGGCCCTCCCCGCACAAGGCAAGGGCCGCCTCCGCAATATGGGAGAACTGCTCCGTGAGAGGCAGCACCTCGCCATATGCGGCGCAGGCAGCGCCAATGACGGCGTGGACGGCGTCGTCCACCGCCGCCAGCACCCCCTCTTGCCCAGAACCGGCCAGCTCCCGCAGGGCTTCCACCGTATCCGGGGACAGGCCCAGCTTCTCGGCCACTTCCTCCGCGCCGGGGAAATCATCGTCCCCATCCAGGAACCATCCATAGGGCATCCCGAAGTAGTTGGCGATGGCCCGGAACTGATACACGTCTGGGGCGCTGGCCCCGTTGAGCCAGCGGTTCACCACCGGCACGGACACCCCCACCGCGCGGGCCAGCTCATCCCGGCCCATTCCGCTGACGGTGAGCAGGTTTTTCAGGCATTGATCAAATTTTTTGGTTTTTTCCATCTTCATTTCGCTCCCTTCCTCTTGTCAAATTCCAGCTCAAAGCGCACATATTTCCCGCCGTCGTCTACCATCACCACCGTGGCGTCATAGAAAACGCCCTTGCGCTCGGAGAACAGGTTGGTCACATGGGCCCGACCGTCTCGCAGGAGGGCGGCGGCGATCTTCCGGGTCAGCTCCTTGCGCTTGCTGGTAAAAAAGCGGTTATTCTTCCACAGGGCAAAGCCGCAGGGCGGCATGTCGTAGTAACCTTCGCAGAAAAAGCTCTTTTTTCCCTCCACCACATCCTTACCGCACCGGGGGCACTTGCCCACCACGGTCCGCCCGGAACGGGACAGAGCAGACGAGGCCACGGACACGTTGGCGTAGCCCCGTACCAGCCCCCGCAGCATCTCCACGATCCCGGCCATGAACTCCTCCGGGGCCAGCTCACCCCGCTCCACAGCCCCCAGCCGTTCCTCCCACTCCGCCGTCAGTTTGGCGGATTTGAGCTGGTCGGGCATGGCCCAGGCCAGGGCCAGGCCCTTTTCCGTGGGGACCAGATGCCTGCCCTCCCGCGCCGCGTAGCCGGAACGCACCAGCTTTTCGATGATGGCGGCGCGGGTGGCGGGAGTTCCCAGCCCTTTGCGTTCCACGTCCTCCAGCTTGGCAAAGTCCTCCGCGCTGGCCCGCTCCATGGCCAAGAGCAGAGTGTCCTCGCTGAAACGTGCCGGGGGAGAGGTGGTGCCGGACTTCAACACCGCGTCGCCGCCCTCCAGCGTCTGGCCCTCGGCCAACTCCGGCAGGGCGGCGGGCGGCTCACCTTTCGGGGCCTTTTTCAGCGAAGCGAGACAGGCCCGCTCCGCTTCCTTCCAGCCCATTGCAGCCTCCGTCCGCCCCTTGGCCGTAAAAGAACCGCCGCCACATTCCAGCGTGACAGCGGTTTCCGCATAGGTATGGGGCTCGCCCACGGCGCACAGCAGGCGGGCGGCGAGCATGGTGAGGACGTTCCGCTCCCCAGTGGGCAGGGAGACCAGATCAGCCCCGGCAATCTTCGCCGTGGGGATGACAGCGTGGTGGTCGGTCACTTTGGAGCTGTCCGTCACCTGGGCGGCGTTCACCGGCAGGGGCAGGCCCTCCAGGAAGGGCAGCGCCCCCGCCACGGTCCGGCACAATGCGGGCAGACCCGCCGCCATGTCCTCCGTCAGATACCGGCTGTCCGTCCGGGGGTAGGTAGCCAGCCGCTTTTCATACAGGGACTGGAGGTAATCAAGGGATTCCTGGGCGGTGTAGCCGAACAGCCGGTTGGCCTCCCGCTGAAGGGTGGTCAGGTCATAGAGGGCCGGGGGATGCTCCGCCCGCTCCTTCCGTTCCAGCAGCCTCACCGTGGCGGACGTGCCCAGGCAGGCTTTGCGCAGCTTTTCCGCCTCCGTCTTGGGCTTGACGCGCCCGCTGACCGCCGTCAGCCCCGCCAGCTTCAGCTCCACCGTATAGAATTTCTCCTTTTTGAAGCTGGTGATAGCCGCTTCCCGCTCCATCAGCAGGGCCAGCGTTGGGGTGAGCACCCGGCCCACATTCAGCGTCTGACCCTTGTAAAGCGTGGAAAACAGCCGGGTGCCGTTAATGCCCACCAGCCAATCCGCCTTGGCGCGGCACAGGGCGGCGGCGTAGAGGTTGTCGTAGTTGGAACCGTCCAGCAGGTTTTCAAACCCCTTGCGGATGGCGGGCTCCTCCATGGAGGAGATCCACAGCCGCTTCACCGGCTTGGTACAGCCGCACAGGTCGTAGACCAGCCGGAAGATCAGCTCCCCCTCCCGGCCCGCGTCGGTGGCGCACACCACAGTGTCCACATCGTCCCGGCCCATGAGCTGGCGCAGTAGGTCAAACTGCTTCCTGGTGTCCGGCAGCACCCGGTACTGCCATTCGCCGGGGACGATGGGCAGGTCGGCGTAGGTCCACTTGGAATACCTGGGGTCGTAGGCGTCGGCAGGGGCCAGCTCCACCAGATGGCCGACGCACCAGCCCACCAGCCAGCCATTCCCCTCAAAATAGCCGTCCCGCTTGTCCGAGGCCCCCAGCACCTGGGCGATGGCTCGGGCCATGGAGGGCTTTTCGGTGATTACTAATTGTATAAGTATCACGTCCTTCCTTAACTTGCCGCAATACGATCAGCGGCGATCTTGCAGTATGCGGGGTTGATTTCAACTCCGGTGAAGCTGCGCCCGAGGCGTTTGGCGACAGCGCCGGTGGTGCCGCTCCCCGCAAAGGGGTCCAGCACCATCCCGCCCGCTGGACACCCGGCCAGTATGCACGGCTCAACCAGCTTTTCCGGGAATACGGCACAGTGAGCGCCTTTGAAATACGCCGGACACAGGCTCCACACGCTCCGTTTGTTCCGGGTTTTCCCGTCCCCGCCCGGTTTCAGCGGGCCGTTTGTTTTCCCCGGCTGACGAAACGACCCCTTTTGATGGGCGATATCCTGCTTCATACGGGCTATGGTGCTTTCCGCCACCGGCTCCCGGATCGCTGGCCCATTGAAATAATAGCGGTCAGACTTGGACAGCAGGAAAATGTATTCATGGCTCTTTGTGCAGCGGTCCCGAACGCTTTCCGGGATGCACCGGGTTTTGTTCCAGATGATATCCTGCCGCAGATACCAGCCGTCCGCCCGCAGCGCAAAGGCCAGCATCCAGGGAATCCCGATCAGGTTTTTGCCCCGGTAGCTGTCCCCGATGTTGACCCACAGCGTCCCGTCCGGGCGGAGAACGCGCTTCACTTCCCGAAACACGTCCGCCAATTTTGTGATATACTCCTCCGGTAAGGATTCCGTGCCGATCTGCCCCGCAGTCCCATAATCCCGCAGACCGTAATAGGGCGGCGAAGTCACACAAGTATGGACGCTCTCTGCCGCCAGGGTGCATAACTGTTCCCGCGCGTCGCCGCAAAGGATCATCTCAGCCATTTGCCACCCCGCTTTCCGGCTGCTCCGACGTAGTTTACCCTCGGACTGAGCCAGAGCATTTCCACTCGGTTCTCCTTGAACAACCGAAATCGCTCCCGGCTGTCAAAAACACCTTGAAAATTGATGAGCATGGCAAAGGGCTTCCCGATGGTATACAACCGGACCAACACCTGGTTTTTCAAGCTGTAGGGCGGGGTAAAATACTCATCGTTTTTATTGAATTGGTACTGAAGCGGTGCCATCAGCGCTTTCTCACCAGCTTCCGAAGGCATACCCCGATACATGGTGCGCCCTTATCATAGGGGCACCCCGCGCAGGGGTGGCCGGGAGGCCGGGAGGGAGGCGGCGGCGCGCCCCTTCTCCCGGTGGGCACCTGGGTCATGAACACCTCATAGGGGCTGTCGGTGAAGCGTGTCATACGTCGCCGTCACCGCCATAGTCCTCGGGGTCGTCCGGCTCATAGGGCTCGTCTTCATAAGAACGGGGCGCGGGTTCCTCATAGGCGAGGGGAGCGGGCAGATCATCCTCATTGACGGTGGGCTCCTCCTCGCCCCCCGTCAGCTCATCCAGATCCTCCGCATCGGCCAGATCGTGCTTGGGCTTGTAGATCTTGATGTACCAGCCAGCGGCCCCCACTGCCAGCGCCGCCAGAAGCACGATGATGACTGTCCCGGTCCCGCCGCTGTCCTGGGGCTTCTCCGGCTCCGGGTCTGTCTGACTGGGGGCCTCCGCTGTGGCGGCACAGCCCTGCCAGGACAGGACGCAGACAGGACAGGCGGCGTTCACCGCACCGGGGACGCATTTCTGGGTACAGGCGCACACCGGGGCGGGGTCGGGCACGGCGGACTGGGACGGCCCCTCCGGGTCCTTCTCCGCCAGCGCCATCAGGTCGGACTCCGTAACGGCGTTGAGAAAGTACACGTTCTCGCTGTCCCGCTGGCGGTCGATAACCAGATAAAACACGTTCTCATCCGGGGTGGCAATGGTGAAGAACTCCCGTCCGCTCTCGGTGGCGGTGCCGGAAACATTGTCGATCACCGTGCCCTGGCCTCCAGGCGGGGTGGTGAGCCCCGCCGAAGGCTGGGGCGCGGGGTTGGGAGAAGCTGTGGCATCGGTGCCGCCGGGTGTGGAAGGTGCTGGGGTACGATGGTCGTTGGATGTGTCAAAGCACCGAACATACTGGGATTTCTCGTAGATCGTCCCATCCCTGCCCGTCACCCGGACGTAGACGGTACAGTTCTCCGTGATCTCCACCACCGTGTACCAGCGGTTCTCCGTCTGTTCCAGCTCCCCGGTGATGTCCCGCCAAGCCCCGCCGCCCGTCTGGACCCGTGCGGACTGAAAGCCGGTCCCGGCGTTGTCGGTGAGCCGCACTTCCACCTCCGCTTTCTGGGTGGCCCAGCCGCTGGGCGGGGTGATGCGGATGGCAATGGCCTGTTCGCCCTCGCTGCCGTCATAAGCCAGGGCGGTGCCCGTCAGGGACAGCGCCATCACCAGACACAGCAGGGAGCAAAAAATACGCTGAAATTTACACTTCAAATTGTTTCAGACCTCCTTTGGGTCAGTCAAATTTTTCTGGGGCGGTTCCTGCGCCGCCCGGATCAGGTCCAGCAGGCCCCGCAGCTCCTCCGGGGAGGACGCCACATCGTGGACCATCCTCAAAATCTCCGTGTTCTCCAGCTCAGTGAGCTGCCGCTCAAAATCGCGGGCGCGGGCCTGCCACTGGCTGGCTTTCTCCCGGGCGTTGGCAAGATCGGCCCTGATCCGCTCCCGTTTGACCTCAAATACGTCACGCATGGGCCGCGCCTCCCCGTTTGTTGGGCACATAGTCCGCAAAGCTGGGCACCACCCGGAATATCCGCTTGTTGTTCACCCACCGCTGGAGCTGGAGGGTGACGAGGGGGGCGCTGGGCCGGTCATAGACCATCACATAGGGGTCGTAGCCCATGGCGCGAAGGGTGTCCACCCGGTACAGGTCCTGCTCGTGGGTGCTGTTGTAGTTGACCAGCACATACACCTTCAGCCGCCGGTAGTCGTGGACGCTGGTCCACTCCAGGAAACGGCGGAAGTAGGGGGTCAGGTCCACCGTGGGGTTGTCCCAGGCGAAATGGATCATCTTGGCCCGCACCCGGTTCAACAGGGCGGCGTTGTCCGGGGTGACAAGCCGGATATCCAAACCCTGGTTAAAATCCACCCAGGCGCGGCTGTCCGCAAGCTGCAACAGCAGTTGTTCGTGGTCGGGACAGGCCAGCAGATTCGCGTCCAGCAGCTTGATCTCCCGCTGGCCGTCCCAGAACTCGGACAGGTCGGCCACCTGACGGCTGTGCCGCCCTTCCTTGCCGGAAACGATGCAAAATCCGCAGTTTCTGGGGCATCCACGGGTTAGAAAGCCGTAGGCGGTGCCTTGAAACTGCGGATATAAGCTGTAGTCCGGACGGGCGTGCTCCACCGCGTCCGGCAGGTCGGGGCCGGGGCCGTAGCCCGTGCCGCCGCAAATGACGTGGGCGGCGTTGACGATCACCTGGGTGTCCTTGGAATAGCTGTCAGTGAACACCCGGCTCTTGTAGACCAAATCGTAGCTGCCTTCGGGGGACCACATCTCCACATCGTCTCCCTGGGCTTTGTGGTATGTGGACAGCTTCATCAGGCACAGGTTGGGCCAGTTGTGGCCGTCCACATCGTATAAACCAATTTTCATGACACTCCTCCAATCATTTTAAGGCTCAGGCAGACGGCCAAATCCATAAAAGTGGCTCTGCCAATAGGGTGTGTTGATGCTGGCGTAGGAAATGGGGTCGCCGCAGTGGAGCATCCGCCCACCGCCCACGTAGATGCCCACATGGGTGGGACGGTTGGGATAGGGCGCGTCGTAGGTGCCGATGAAGAAGATCAAGTCACCGGGCTGGGCGTCAGCGGCGGACACCGGGGTGCAGATATCCTCCAGGCCCATCACCCCAAGCCGTCCGTAGCTCCAGCCGCTGTGGTTGATGACCCAGGACACATAGCCGGAGCAGTCGAAGGAGGTGGCGGGGGTGGTGCCGCCCCAGACATAGGGAAAACCGAGATACTGCTCGGCCACGGCAAGCATAGCTTGGAAGCGGTCGCTCCCCACAGCCTCGCCGGGGTTGTCCGGGATCACTGGTCCGCCCGGTGTGCCGGGAAGGGCGCTGGCATAGCCGCCCGTGTCCACAAAGTAGTAGGGGTTCAGATATTCTCCGTTGAGCATGACCTCCAGATGGAGATGGGGGCCGGTGCTGTCCCCAGTGCTGCCCACCGTGGCGATCACGTCGCCCCGCTTCACCTCCTGACCCGCGCTGATGGAGAGGCTGGCACAGTGGGCATACCGGGACTGATAGCCTTTTTCGTCCTCGATCACCACACACAGGCCGTAGCCGCCAGCGTTGCCCGCTGACACCACCCGCCCGTCCTGGACGGCATGGATGTCGGTGCCTTGGGCGGCGGCGATATCCACGCCCCGGTGGAGGTTCTTTTCCCCGCTGATGGGGTGGACCCGCCAGCCAAAGGGACTGGACACATGGCCCAGCCAGGAAAAGTCAAAGGGATTGGCGAATGCCTGACGGCCTCCCAGGGTCTGCATATAGGATTCATAGCGGTCTGTCTGCTCCCCTGGGGTGAGGATTTCCGCCATCAGGTCCGACCACCGGCGCACGGTGAGGGTGGTTTTCAGCACTTTCCATTGATAGGGGTTGCCGTTCTCGTCATATTTGGTCTCTGTGATGGGCGTCCGGGCGAGCTGGTATTTCTCAGCAAAAAGGCGTTCGATTTCCGGGCGCACCTGCTCAAAGGTGAAGGGGTCGTACAGGGTGGCGAGGTAGGCCATCAGCTCATAGGGATTGTGGCTGATCTCGCCCACGCTGCAGCGGTATTCGTCATAGCCGGGATGGGCGGTTTCGGTGCCGCTGATATCCAGTTGCAAATTCGTTTCCAATTCTGTAAAATACAGTTCAGAATTGCAGATATCCTGCTCATTCGCCAGACAGGTAGCGGACAGGAAGGAGGCTTGCCCCCCGGACAGCATGGCGGTGCAGGAGGCCAGCCCCGACGAAAAAAAGGCGATCACTAGCGCCAGCATTGCCACGATCAGCAGGGCGCTCTTGTGCGCCGCCGCGTACTGCTGCACCGCCCGGGCGATTTTCCCTACGGCGGTTGCCGCCTGCTGGGTGTGCTGGGCGGTATGCTGGGCCTCCCGCGCGGCCTGGGCGTATTTGCGTTTGAGTTTCCGCTTCTGCATCCACCGGGAAAGGGCGCTTTTCCGCCGCAGCTCGGGGTGGTCCCGGAGGGCGGTCTGCCACGCCAGCTCCGCCCGGTCCTGGGCCAGACGGCGTTCCGCCCGACGCGCCGCCCGGTAGGGCTTGGAGCGCAGACGGCGCTTGTTCCAGCGCAAAAAACGGCCCGTGGCCCGTTCAGCGCCAAATTCGCCCTTGTGCGCCGCCTCCACCGCCACATTCTGGTGTTCCACTTCCCGGAATTTCCCGTGAAGTTTCATCACCGCCGCCATTTTCAGCGTGTGGCCCGCCTGGGCAGGAAGGGATGGGGCAATCTGCTCGGGCTTGACCTCCTCCTCGAACCGCAGACGGCGGCGAACCTTCCCCGTATTAGCGTCATACTCCTGCTCCAAACGGGCGCGGCGCTTTATGGGCAACTGGGCCTGGGCCCGCTCCAGCCGCCGCCCAGACTGTTCCACCCGCCGCTCCGCCCGATCATACTGCCGCTGCTGGCGGCGGGAAGGAGAATGGGCGGCGGGTTCGCCATCCACATCCTGGGTGCTGGCCTCATCGTCCTCAAAGCGTAGGCGGGGCCGCTCCTGCCCGGTATCATGCTCCTGAGCGGCGGGTGTGGCCTCGCCCTCAAAACGAAGCCGCCCACCATCCTGGGTATCGGTCTGAACAGGCGGGGTTGCGTCCTGTCGGAACCACTCTGCCTGTTTCCGCTGCCGCCGTTTCTGATCGAGGCCAGCGGGCGGGGGCGGCGATAAGCCATTCTCCGCTGTCCCTGCATCCTGGGCGGGGTCATCCTCAAAATGAAGATGGGCCCGATCCGGCTCCGGGGGCAGGTCAGGGGCAGCGTCAGCCTCAAAGCTCAGCTTCCCATCCTCCGGCTGATCCCGGACAGGGGAAGCGGCCATATTTTGCCGGAGCTTTTGCCCCTGCCGCCGCTGCCGCTGTTTCTGGGACTGGCCGCTGTCCTCCGCCGGGGGTGGTACCTGTGCCGGAACATCGTCCGCCCCCCGCAGGCCGGGGGACAGCTCAACCGCACCACCGGGATGGTCTGCCTGGGACGGTGGTGACTGGCGGCGCTTCTTCCCCTTGGCCGGGTCGGGCCGCGCCAGCCCCTGGTCTGGGGTGCGGTCCGGCCCAAAGGAGATATCCGCCGTGCGCTGGCTGACCCGGCGCTCCTCGCCGGTGGCCTTGTCCTGTTCCACCAGCCCGTCCCGGCCCAGCTTCTGGACCCGCTTGGACTTGGCCCGATAGCGGTTCCGGCTCATCGCGCCGCCTCCGGGGGCTTACGTTCCCGATCCGGCACGGCGGCGCGGGCGGCAGCTTCCAGCTTTTTGGCCTCCAGGTCTTGGCGAATGGAGAGCCTTTTCGTCAGACGCTTCCCCGGCTTTTCCGCCGTCCGCTCCGCTTTGGCGGCGCGGACCTCCGCCGCCCTCTGCTCCAGGTGCTCCGCGCTGCCGATGGCCGCGAGAGTGGCGTTGTTCATACCGGACAACAGCCGCTGGGTGGCGCGCATGGGGGCCAGCACCACAGACTGGAACCGCCCCTCCTGCCCGCCGTTCACCACCTGGGCCTCCTTACCCAGCAAAGCCCTCCCGACATTTTTCAGATGGCCCCCCGCGCTACGCAGATCGTGCCCCATATCCTCAACCTTTTCAATGCTTTTCCGGGTGTCCGCCACCAGACCGCTGATACCGTCCTGGACGGCCTCCAGCGCCTTTTTCACACCCAGCGCCGACACCGCCCCGTCCAATGCGGACACGCCCATCTCCTTGAAATTGCGCACGGCGTCGGCGGCGCATTGGGTGATCTTCTCCCACAGGCCGGTCAGCTTGTCCCGAACGGCCAGTGCCTTCTCCTCAAGCACAGACGCCGCGTTTTCCATGTGTTCCCGGATAGACGGCCTTTTTTCCTGGGCAAGCTGCTCCCTGACCTCTTGCAACTCCGCCAAAACCGCCTCAAATTGCCGGTTCATGCCGTCCATGTACCACATGAGCTGTGACAGGTCCATTGCCTGCCCACGCCGCCCATTCTCCACCAGCAGCTTCATGAACTGCTGGACTGCCTCCTGTCCCTGTAAGGGGTCCATCATTTATCACACCTCTTTCGTCAGATCTTCCGGGCGGGTGGTGAGCAGTTGATACAGCTCGGTATCCTTGGGGAAGTGGTCCACGAAGGGGATAATCACGTTCCCGAAAAACAAAAGCCCCTCTCCCGGCCCACTGTTGGTCACATAGCTGAGCTGGCGGGGGGAGATATTGAGCTGCTTGGCCAGAATTTGGCGGTCCCCGGCGGCTTGATTGAGCATATAGATGAAGTCCGAGTTCTCGAAAATATTCTCGATTTCGGCGGAGGACAGCAAATCCTTGACGTTTTGCGTAATTCCTGTGGGAATACCGCCCCATTTGCGGAACCGCTTCCAAATCTCCACTGTGTACGCCGCCGTCTGCTCATCCCGCAATAAAAGGTGCATTTCATCAATATAGAGCCGGGTGGACTTGTGGGCGTCCCGGTTTTCGCTGACCCGGCCCCAAACCTGATCCTGGACCACCTGCATCCCGATCTTTTTGAGCTGCTTGCCCAGGTTTTTGATGATGTAGCACACGATCCGGCTGTTGATCTCCACATTGGTGCGGTGGTTGAACACGTTGAGGGAGCCGGTGACGTAGATCTCCAGCGCCGTAGCCAGCCGCTGGGCCTCCGGCTCGGGCTGCTGGCACAAAAGCTGATGAAGGTCCCCCAGCACGGGCATCTTCTCGGGCCGGGGGTCCTGCAAATAGTCCCGGTAGACCATATGGACGCAGCGGTCGATCACCGTTTTCTCAATGGGTTCCAGCCCCGCCTTGCCCCCAACGATCAGCTCCATGAGGGAGAGGATGAAGTCGCTTTTCAGCGACAGGGGGTTGTCGTCCTCGGAGTAGTTCAAATTCAGGTCCATGGGGTTGACGTACTGATTGGACGTGGGGGAGATGTCGATGACCTGCCCACCCAGCCGCCGCACCAGGGGTGAATACTCATCCTCCGGGTCGATGATGGCGATATCGTCCTGGGTGACGAGAAAGATATTTGCGATTTCCCGCTTGGCGGAGAAGGATTTGCCGCCGCCAGGGGTGCCCAAGATCAGACCGTTGGGGGCCTTGAGCTGCTTGCGATCCGCCATGATAAGGTTGTTGGACAGGGCGTTGAGGCCGTAATACAGCGCCTCGCCGCCCATGAACAGCTCCTGGGTGGTGAAGGGCACAAAAATGGCGGTGCTTGAAGTGGTCAAGCCCCGCTGTATGTCGATCTGGTTTAAGCCCAGGGGGAGGGAGGACATGAGGCCCTGCTCCTGCTGCCAGTCCAGCCGCCGCAGGGCGCAGTTGTACTTCTGAGCCACCCCCGCCGCCTGGAACACGTCGGTTTTCAGCCGCTGCCGCCTATCCGCCAGATTGAGCACCAGCACCGTCACCAGGAACATCCGCTCGTTCCGGCTTTGCAGGTCCTCCAGCAGCGTCCTGGCCTCGGTGCCGTAGGTGGCGAGGTCGCTGGGGATGATCTCCATGTCGTACCCGGCACGGACGGCCTTTTTCTGCTCCTCGATCTTCATGCGGTCCAGGTCGGTGAGCTTCCGCTTGATGTTTTTGATGGCGGCGTTCTGGTCGATGGACTGGATGTGCAGGGTCACCACCTGGCTGTTTTCCAGGTCTAGGAACTCCTTCAGCATCTTGTCCGTCAGCTCCGGGGCCAGAATTTGCAGGAAGGACACCGCGCCGTAGGTCCTGCCGATCTGGAACACCCGGCCATCCTGGAAGGTGAAGCTGTCTGGGGCGATGAAGTCCTTACTGGACAGCCCCGTTTTCCAGATGGCGTCCCAGGCGAAGCGGAACCTCTGAGCACCCATGGGGTGAAACATCTGGTGAAGCACCGCCAGCCGCTCATAGCCGGTCAGCGAATGGGCCCGGACCCCCAGCACCTTGAAATTGGCGAGAATGTCCGCCTCAATGCGCTCCAGCCGGGGCTTGGCCGCTTTGAGGTTGTCCGCCTCCACCCCGAAGGTGATGTACTTGGTCTTGGTCAGCCCGTTGTTGCCCTTGGCGAGCTGGTCCCGAAGCATATCCGAGTATTCCTCCCGGATACCGTTGTAGGCGTCCATCTGTTCCGGGATCTGGATGGACCGCTGGCACTCCTCCAGGTCGGCCCGCTGGTTGAGGAAGGAGAACTGGACGTGGATGGAGCTGTCGAAGTAGTTGAGGAAGTCACAGTAGTCCTCAAAGATCCGGTTTTTGTCCTCATTCTGGGCCAACTGATAGTTGATGTCGTAGAAACGGACCTGCTTGGTGTAGTAGCGGTCCGTCACCACACAGATCCCGTCCCGGCGCATCTCTCGGTAGGGGATGGTCTGCTGGGCGGTCTGGGGGAGCCTGCCGTCCTGCTTAGCCTTCTTCACAGCGGATACCAGCCGCCGCTTGTCCGGGCCGGACAGCTTTGCCTCCGGGGTGAGCCGGATGACGCTCTCACTGCTTCCGCGCCACTTTTCTGCGGAACGCGGGCTTTTTACCTGTGTTTTTTGCTGCTTTGTTCGCAACCGCTTTTACCTCGTATAATAAGATTTGCAGACGATTTATAGTGAGTCTGCTTAGTTCACT
>CAJUQD010000045.1 GCA_910588105.1 uncultured Oscillospiraceae bacterium
GGGCGTTTTTGCGCACGGCGATGCGGGGCGGGATGCGGGACATGACCACCCCCTCGGTGGCCCGGATGAGGGCGTCCGATCCCGGCTCGTAGTCGTAGTCCTTGAGGTCCGCCATGCCCACCAGCCCCCGGCGGAGCCTGCCGCTGTGCAGGGTGCGCTCTATGTAGATCATAGCCCCGGGCAGGGTCTTGAACCGCCCTTCCCGGAGGTAGGCCGCCATGGTGGCGTTGATGTCGGTAATATCCATCTCTACCTGGGGGCCGTCCAGGCTGCTCTCAGGCAGGATCAGCCGCAGGGCGGAGGGGGCGCGGCCCACCCGCCCCTCTACCCGCTCCCAGTATTCGGGCTGGGAGGTGTATTGGTCGCAGGCCACCACAGCCCACTTGTCGTAGTCGCAGTTCTGGGGGAGCAAAATGTCGGCGGGCCTGAAGGGCAGGCTGTCGAAAGTGTTTGCCATGGCGGAAACTCCTTTCTAAAATGGACCGTCGGTTGGTTACAAAGCCTTTTTAATGGCGTTCAGCAAGTCCGGGAATCCCTCGAAGGCGGGGATATCGGGGTAGTCGGCCTTGATCTGGTCGGTGGACTTGAACAGGAAGCCCGCCTTGCCCGCCTGGATCATGGCCAGGTCGTTGAAGCTGTCCCCGGCTGCGATGGTGTCGAAGCCGCAGGATTGGAGGGCCTTCACGGTGGTAAGCTTGGACTTGGGGCAGCGCATTTTGTAGCCGGTGATCTCGCCGCTTTCCGCCACCTCCAAGGTGTTGCAGAACAGGGTAGGCCAGCCCAGCTTGGCCATCAAGGGCTTGGCGAACTGCTCGAAGGTGTCGGAGAGGATCACCACCTGGGTGACGGCGCGCAGCTCGTCCAGGAATTCCTTTGCCCCGGGGAGCGGGTCAATTTGGGCGATGGTAGCCTGGATTTCCTTCAGGCCCAGGCCATGCTCCTTGAGAATCCCCAGCCGCCAGGCCATCAGCTTGTCGTAATCCGGCTCGTCCCGGGTAGTGCGGGAGAGCTCCGGGATGCCGCTGGCCTGGGAGAAGGCGATCCAGATCTCGGGGACCAGCACGCCCTCCATATCCAAACAGACGATGTTCATGCAAACGCTCCTCTCAGTATAAAATTAATATTTTACGTGAAACACCGGGTCAGAGGGAGCCCAGGAACCGACCCAGCCGCTCCAGCGCCTCCCCCAAATCGTGCATGGATGCGGCGTAGGTAGCCCGGACATAGCCCTCCCCGCCGGGGCCGAAGGCGGAGCCGGGGATGACCGCCACCTTTTCCGCCGCCAGGAACCGGTCGCAGAACTGCTCGCTGGTCAGCCCAGTGGACTTGATGCACGGGAAGGTGTAGAACGCCCCCAGGGGCTCGAAGCAGCTCAGCCCCAGCCGCCGGAACCCCTCCACCAAAAAGCGGCGGCGGCCATCGTATTCCTCCCGCATGGCCTCGATGTCCCCGTCCCCGTGGTCCAGCGCCTCGATGGCGGCGTACTGGCTGGTGGTGGGGGCGGACATGATGCCGTACTGGTGAAGCTTGGTCATGGCGGAGATGATGGGCTTGGGGCCGCACACGTAGCCCAGCCGCCAGCCGGTCATGGAATATGCCTTGGAAAAGCCGTTGACCACCACGGTGCGCTCATACATGTCGGGCAAATTCGCCATGGACACATGCCGCCCCCCATAGGTCAGCTCGGCGTAAATCTCATCGGATATAACCATGATATCGGTGCCCCGCAGCACGTCCGCCAGGGCCTCCAGGTCGGCCCGGCCCATGACGCCGCCGGTGGGGTTGCAGGGGAAGGGCAGCACCAACGCCTTGGTGCGGGGCGTAATGGCCCTGCGCAGCTCCTCCGGGGTGAGGCGGAACTCGTGCTCCTCCTTTGTCTCCACCAGCACGGGGACGGCGTGGGCCATGGACACCAGGGGGCCGTAGCACACGAAGGAGGGGGTGGGGATGATGACCTCGTCCCCCGGCTCCAGCAGGGTGCGGAAGGTGAGGTCAAGCCCCTCGCTGCCGCCCACGGTGACCAGGATCTGTCCCACGGCGGCATATTCCAGGTCAAAGCGGCGCTTCAAATACCGGGAGATGGCCCCGCGCAGGTCGGAAAGGCCCGCGTTGGGGGTGTATTTGGTGAAGCCCTTCTCCAGCGAGAAGATGCCCGCGTCCCGGATGTGCCAGGGGGTTTGGAAATCCGGCTCCCCGATGCCCAGGGAGATGCCCCCCTCCATCCCCTGGAGGAGGTCGAAGTATTTCCGAATGCCGGAGGGCTGGATATCCTGCACCCGCCGGCACATAATTTTGCCGTAGTCCATCATTCAAACACGAACCTTTCCTCCTGGACCTCCTGCACGGGGAAGATCAGGTGTTTTTCCTTGTACTTCTTCAAAATGAAGTGGGTGGCGGTGCCGGTGACCCCCTCGATGGGGGCCAGCTTCTCCCCCACGAACTGGGCCACCTCCTTCAGGGTGCGCCCGGAGATGGTAACGGTCATATCATAGGCCCCGCCGGACATGAGATAGAGGCTCTCCACCTCGTCGTACTGGTAGATGCGCTGGGCCACCCGGTCAAAGCCCTCCCCCCGCTGGGGGGTGACGCTCACCTCAATCAGGGCGGTCACCGACTCCTGCTGGGTGCGGTCCCAGTCCACAATGGTCTTGTAGCCCAAAATCACATGGTCCTTCTCATATTGCACCACCGCCTCCGACACCGCCGCCTCGGTCATGCCGGTCATGGCGGCCAGCTGGGCGTGGGTCAGGGTGGAGTCATCCTCCAAGAGCTGGAGCAGATTTTTCATGGTAGTACCTCCTGTGACGGATCAATTTCAAATTCTTATTATATACTTTGCGCAGGGAAATGGCAATCCCCTAATCTATCTGGGGCAGGCGTTCATTTCCTCCACAAAGCCCTCCGGCTTGGCGCTCATCTCCACCCAGGCCGGGACGAAGCCGCATTTCAGCGCGTTGCGCACCGATCTCAGGTTGGACCAGGCCGAGCAGTAGAACGGCACCCTGCCCCGCCGAAGCGTCTCCGCCGCCAGGCCGCTGGTGAGGGCGGCGGCGATCCCCCGCCGCCTGTAGGACGGCAGGACATCCACCCCGATCTGCCACATGCCCTCGCAGTCGGCGGAGCAGCCCGCCAGCCCCACCAGCTTTTCCCCGTCATAGGCGCCCAGGCACAAAACGTCCAGCGCCGCCCGCTTTTCGCACAGCGCGTTGCCCCATTCCGGCCGGTACAGCCCCGCAAAGGCGGGCCGCTCCAGCAGCCGCAGCTCATAGCCGCAGCCCAGGGGGCGCAGCTTCTCCAAATCGGGCAGGTAATATTCCGCCATAAAGCATACCCGCTGTCCCACGCTTTTGAGCCTGCTGTCCAGCCAGTGCAGGTTGGGCGTTTCAAAGCAGTGGTAAAACTCATACCGGGACAGGTACTCCTCCACCGCCCGGCGGCAGCCCTCCTCCGTCCCGGCCACGATATTATTCCCGTAGGAGACCAGGGTGCAGCCGATGGGCTGCTCGTAGTAGCTCCGGGACCCCGGGCCCAGCCCCAGCGGTACGACGACGTTTTCCTCCCGCAAAAAGTCCTCCGCCGCGCACCCCAGCTCCAGCGCGGACTGCTCCATGGCAATCCTCCAAATTTCCCTGCGGTCCATAAAACGGCGCCCCTCTCAGCATTTTTCCCATTATAGCACAGCAGAGGGCCGGCGGCAATGGCAGACGAACATTTTTTCGTCCTGCCCTTGACGGTATGGGCGTTTTTGCGGTATACTGGATTGTTAAGGTGCGGGGCCTATCCCCGCCTACCAATGAGCATAAGGGGTGCAGCTATGGCCAAATCCACACCAAAACAGCAATACGGCAACGACTCCATCTCCTCCCTCAAAGGGGCCGACCGGGTGCGCAAGCGCCCCGGCGTCATCTTTGGCTCCGACGGGCTGGAGGGCTGCGAGCACGCCGTATTTGAAATACTCTCCAACGCCATCGACGAGGCCCGGGAGGGCCATGGCAGCCTCATCACCGTCACCCGGTATGAGGACAAATCCATCGAGGTGGAGGACTTCGGCCGGGGCTGCCCGGTGGACTGGAACGAGGCGGAGGGCCGCTACAACTGGGAGCTGGTGTTCTGCGAGCTGTACGCCGGGGGCAAGTACAAGGACGGGGCCGGGGATAATTACGAGTACTCCCTGGGGCTCAACGGCCTGGGCTCCTGCGCCACCCAGTACGCCAGCGAATACTTTGACGCGGTGATCTACCGGGACGGGTTCAAATACACCCTCCATTTCGAGAAGGGCGAAATCGTGGGCGAGATGGGAAAGGAGCCCGCCGACCGAAAAAAGACCGGCTCCCGGTTCCGCTGGAAGCCGGATCTGGACGTGTTCACCGACATTGATATCCCCGTGGACTATTATACCGACGTGATGAAGCGCCAGGCGGTGGTCAACGCCGGGGTGACCTTCCGCTTCCGAAACCAGGCGGGCGGCAGGTTTGACACCACCGATTTCCGCTATGAAAACGGCCTCATCGACTACGTCCATGAGCTGGCGGGGGAGGACACCCTCACCGCGCCGGTGTTCTGGCAGTCCGAGCGGAGGGGAAAGGACCGGGAGGACAAGGGCGAATATAAGGTGAAGCTGTCCGTCTCCTTCTGCTTTTCCAACCGGGTGCAGCTCATCGAGCACTACCACAACTCCTCCTGGCTGGAGCACGGCGGCTCGCCGGAAAAGGCCATGCGCTCCGCCTTTGTCTCCGCCATCGACGCGTGGCTCAAGCAGAACGGCAAGTATCAGAAAAACGAGAGCAAGATCACCTTCAGCGACATCCAGGACTGCCTGGTACTGGTGAGCAGCAATTTCTCCACCCAGACCAGCTACGAAAACCAGACCAAAAAGTCCATCACCAACAAATTCGTCCAGGACGCCATGGCCGAGTTCCTCCGCGCCCAGCTGGAGGTCTATTTCATTGAGAACCCCATGGACGCTTCGAAGCTCGCCGGACAGGTGCTGGTGAACAAGCGCTCCCGGGAGACGGCGGAAAAGACCCGGCTGGGCATCAAGAAGAAGCTGTCCGGTTCGGTGGACATCTCCAACCGGGTGCAGAAGTTCGTGGACTGCCGCACCAAGGACGTGGGCAAGCGGGAGCTCTACATCGTGGAGGGCGACTCCGCCCTGGGCAGCGTGAAGCTGGCGCGGGACGCGGAGTTCCAGGCCATTATGCCCATCCGCGGCAAAATCCTCAACTGCCTCAAGGCGGACTACGCCCGCATCTTCAAAAGCGAGATCATCACCGACCTCTTGAAGGTGATGGGCTGCGGGGTGGAGGTCAAGGATAAGCACGTGAAGGACCTGAACGCCTTCGACCTGGACCTGCTGCGCTGGAACAAGATTGTCATCTGCACCGACGGCGACGAGGACGGCTTCCAGATCCGCACCCTGGTGCTGGCCATGCTCTACCGGCTCACCCCCACCCTCATTGAGAAGGGATACGTGTATATCGCCGAGTCCCCCCTCTACGAGATCACATATAAGGAAAAAACCTGGTTCGCCTACTCCGACCGGGAGCGCAATGAGATCGCCGCCTCGCTGGAGGGCAAAAAGTTTGACGTCCAGCGCTCCAAGGGCCTGGGCGAAAACGAGCCGGACATGATGTGGCTGACCACCATGTCCCCGGACACCCGGCGGCTCATCAAGGTGGTGCCCGAGGACGTGGAGCGCACCGCCCAGATCTTCGAGATGTTTTTGGGCAACGACCTCCAGGGGCGCAAGGACCACATCGCGGACAGCGGGTATAAATATCTGGAGCTGGCGGATATCTCCTAGAAGCGCGGAGAAGCGGACAGCGAGGAAGCTTGGAGCGGAGCGAAAGCAAAAGCCCAAGGCCCGCGGAAGCGGGGCTGGGTTTTGCTTGAGACGCAGCGAAAGCGACCGAGCGCCCTGGCCGCTTCGCAACGTGACATCTTGTAAGAAGGGCGGTTATCCATTTGGCTAAGAAAAAAAGCCCCGAGCAAAACGGCCCCAAAAAAGTAAATAACCCCAACGTCATGGGCCTGCGGGCCCAGGTGCTGGAGCAGCCCATCACCGAGACGCTGGAGCTCAACTATATGCCCTACGCCATGTCGGTCATCGTCTCCCGGGCCATCCCGGAGATCGACGGCTTCAAGCCCTCCCACCGCAAGCTGCTGTACACCATGTACCAGATGAAGCTGCTGGGCGGGAGCCGCACCAAGTCCGCCAACGTGGTGGGGGCCACTATGAAGCTCAATCCCCACGGGGACGCGGCCATCTACGACACCATGGTGCGCCTCAGCCGGGGCTATGGGGCCCTGCTCCATCCCCTGGTGGACTCCAAGGGCAATTTCGGCAAGGTGTACTCCCGGGACATGGCCTGGGCCGCCTCCCGGTACACCGAGGTGCGCCTGGACCCCATCTGCCAGGAGCTGTTCCGGGACATCGACCAGGACGCGGTGGACTTCCAGCCCAACTATGACGGCAAGCTGATGGAGCCCACCCTGCTGCCCACCACCTTCCCCAACGTACTGGTGAGCGCCAACCAGGGCATCGCCGTGGGCATGGCCTCCAACCTGTGCGGGTTCAACCTGGAGGAGGTGTGCGATGCCGCCATCGCCTATATGAAGGACCCAGGCGTGGATCTGTTGGGCATTTTGAAGGCCCCGGACTTCTCCACCGGGGGGGAGCTGCTGTACGACGGCGCGGCGCTCAGCGAGATCTACCGCACCGGCCGGGGTTCCCTCAAGCTGCGGGCCAAATGGCGGTATATCAAGGCGGATAACCTCATCGAGGTCTATGAGATCCCCTACTCCACCACCGTGGAGGCCATTCTGGACAAGGTTGCCGAGCTGGTAAAGGCGGGCAAGGTCAAAGAAATCTCCGACATGCGGGACGAAACCGACCTGAACGGCATGAAGCTGGCCATCGACCTGAAGAGGGGGACAGACCCGGACAAGCTGATGGCCCGGCTGTTCCAGATGACCCCCCTCCAGGACACCTTCTCCTGCAACTTTAATATCCTCATCGCCGGGATGCCCCGGGTGATGGGGGTCGGGCAAATCTTGGAGGAGTGGACGGCCTGGCGGATGGACGGGGTGCGCCGGCGCACCTACCACATCTGCAAAAAAAAGGAGGAAAAACTCCACCTGCTCAAGGGCCTTAAGCGCATTTTACTGGACATTGACAAGGCCATCCGCATCATCCGGGAAACGGAGGAGGAGGCCGAGGTGGTGCCCAACCTGATTATCGGCTTCGGCATTGACCAGGTTCAGGCGGAATACGTGGCGGACATCCGGCTTCGCAACATCAACAAGGAATATATCCTCAAGCGCACCGAGGAGACCGCCGCCCTGGAAGACGAGATCGCCGACCTGCGGGACATCATCGGCTCCCCCGCCCGGATCAAAAAAATCATCACCGACGAGCTGCAAAACGTGAAAAAGAAGTACGCCGCCCCCCGGCGCACCGTGATCGTTTATGAGCACCAGCAGGCGGCCGAGGCCCAGGCCGCCGCAGCCATCGAGGAGATCCCCGCCTACCCGGTGAACGTGTTCATCTCCCGGGAGGGGTACTTCAAAAAGATCACCCCCCAGTCCCTGCGGATGAGCGGGGAGCAGAAGTACAAGGAGGGGGACGGGCCGTACCTCCAGTGGGAGGGGACCAACGCCGATGAGCTGCTGGTGTTCACCGACAAGCAGCAGTGCTACAAGACCCGGCTCAGCGACTTCGACGACGCCAAGGCCAGCGTGCTGGGGGATTACCTGCCCACCAAGCTGGGCATGGAGGCGGACGAAAAATTCGTCTGGGCCTGCGCGCCGGGGGACTACTCCGCCCACGTGCTGTTCTTCTTCGACAACGGCAAGGCCGCCCGGGTGGAGCTGTCCGCCTACCAGACCCAGACCCGGCGGCGCAAGCTCACCGGGGCCTACTGCGACAAGTTCCCGCTGGTGTCCGCCCTGCTGCTCACCGAGGACCAGGAGATGGCGGTGGGGGCCAGCGACGGCCGGTGCGTGGTGTTCCACACCGCCTCCCTCACCCCCAAGGCCACCCGGAACACCCAGGGCGTGGGCGTCATGGCGGTGAAGGCCAAGCATAAGCTGGAGTGGGCCCTCCCCCTGGGCGCCACCCATATCGTCAACCCCGGGCGCTACCGGGCCCGGTCCCTGCCCGCCGCCGGGGCGCTGCTCAAAGAAGAGGACCGCGGGGAAGAGCAGATGACCCTGCTCTAAGCGCGGAGCCGCCGCGCCCTGCGGCGCCCCATTGCAAGAAAGAAGGCCGCCATATGGCAAGCATGAAAAAAAACCTGTTCCCCTTCGTGATGATTACCCTGGGCTCCGCCTGCTACTCCCTGGGCTTTGTTTGGTGCTACGCCCCCAACAGCATCGCCTTTGGCGGCGTCACCGGCGTGGGCCAGATCGTCAACTATCTGATCCCCGCCTTCCCCGTGGGCGTCACCGTCATCGTGCTCAACGTCCCCCTGTTCATCCTGGGCTGGAAGCTCATCGGCGGGCGGCTGCTGGTATCCTCGCTGTACGCCATGTTCATCTCCTCCGTGTTTATCGACGTGCTCACCCCCCTGTATGACTGGCAGCCCATGGACCCCATGCTGGCGTGCATCTTCGGCGGGGTGCTCATGGGCCTGTCCCTGGGGCTGGTGTTCCAGCAGGGGGCCACCACCGGGGGCACCGACCTGCTGGCCCGGCTTCTCAAGCTGAAGCTGGCGTGGCTTCCCATGGGCAAGCTGCTGATGGGCATCGACCTGGCGGTAATCCTGGCGGTGGCGGCGGTGTTCGGCACCCTCAAGGCCGCCCTGTACGGGCTGGTGGCCCTGTATATCGCGTCTATCGTCATGGACGGGGTGCTCTACGGCATGGACAACGCCAAGGTAGCTTATATCATCAGCGACAAGAATAAAGAGATCTCCGATATGCTGGTAAACCAGATGGACCGGGGGGTTACCATCCTCCACGGCCAGGGCGCGTACACCGGGGCGGAGAAAAACGTGCTCATGTGCGCCTTCAAGCAGCGGGAGATCGCCGCCATCAAGGCCGCCGTAAAGGGGCTGGACCCCACCGCCTTTCTCATCGTATGCGACGCCCATGAGGTGCTGGGCGAGGGCTTCCGGGATTATAAGAAGGATGATTTATAAGAAGCGCGGAGAAGCGGCCGGCGAGAGAGCTTGGAGCGCAGCGAAAGCAAAAGCCCACGGCCCACGCAGTGGGCACGGGTTTTGCTTGAGGCGCAGCGAAAGCGACCGAGCGCCCTGGCCGCTTCGCAGCGTGACAACCAAGAAGCGCGGAGAAGCGGCCGGCAACGGAGCATGGAGCGGAACGCAGCAAGGAGGCGCCTATGTTAAAAAAACGAGTTCTATCCCTGGTTTTATCCCTGGCCCTGCTGCCCCTCCCCGGCTGCGCCGCCATGCTGGAGCGGGGGCATGAGACCATCACCACCCACGTGGACTATGCCGTCACCGAGGACGAGTCTGTCCTCCGGGCGGAGACCTACCAGGGGCTGGTCAGCGCCATGCTCTACTTTGTCAACGAGCACCGCCGGGGGGGCACCATCCGCCTTTACAACTATACCGGGGACGTGGAGGCCGACCTGGCCAACGCCAGGGACGAGGTGATGTATGAGGACCCCCTGGGGGCCTTCTCCATTCACGGCTTCACCTATGACCTCACCCCGATCCTCACCTATTATGAGGTGGAGCTGCGCATCACCTACTCCCGCACCGCCCAGGAGGTGGACTCCTTACGGGAGGTCACCGGCCTTGCCGGGGTGCGGCAGGAGCTGAAGCGGCTGGTCGCCGGGCAGGAGGGTTCCGCCGCCTTCCTGGCCTCCTATTTCTCCGGCGATAAGGAGTTGGTCAAGCAGCTTCTATACCTGGCCTGTATGAACGCCCCGGAGCTGGCCGCCCACCACGACTGGAACTATTGGCCGATGTCGATTTCCCTCTACCCGGAGGCGGGGACGCGGCGCATCATTGAGGTGAAGCTCCCTCCCTTTGTCGCGGATGAAATGGAAGATGAAAGGCAATATGCCCAGGAGCTGGAAACCGCCGCCGCCGCGGCCCTGGAGGCGGCCCCCCCTGCGGGGGAAGCCTATACGTTGGAGGAGCTGGCCGCCATCGTCCGCGGCGCCCATGGCGGGATCGACCCATATGGCAGCAATGATGCGCTGGCCGCCCTTTCCGGGGAGCCGGTGGAAGCCCGGGGTGTGCTGCTGGCCATGGAGTACCTGTGCCAGCAGTGCGGGATCGAAGTGGAGTATGTGGCCGGCGACTGGCTCATTGTGGGCACGCCGGAGGGCTACCGCCACCTGCTGCCCCAGAGCCTATATCGCACGGAGGACGGGGCAGAACCGGGGGAAACGGCCCCCTCCCTCCCGCTTTACACCGACCAGGAGTTGACCGAGATGGGTTATGAATGGCCGGAGGCGCTCCATCCGGCGTGCGAGGATTACGCCGGAAGCGCGCGGTCCGCTATGAACGGCGCGGAGCTGTCAGAACCGCCGCAGGCGGAAGAATAGCTTGCTTTTCCCCGCGCCAGCGTATATAATAATTGGGTTCCGGGCCTGCGCCCGGGACCCAATTCTAATTTTACCAAGGAGTGACAGGCATGGCAGAAGAGCTGAACGTTTCCATGAGCCAGAACTTTATCCACGACTTTATCGACGAGGACATCGCTCAGGGCGGGCAGTACCAGGGCATGACTGTCCACACCCGTTTCCCCCCCGAGCCCAACGGCTACCTGCATATCGGCCACTGCAAGGCGCTGACCATCGACTTCGGCACCGCCGAGAAATACGGCGGCATTTGCAATCTCCGCATGGACGACACCAACCCCTCCAAGGAAGACGTGGAGTACGTGGAGGCCATCCAGGAGGACATCCACTGGCTGGGCTTCGACTGGGGCGACCGATTCTTCTACGCCTCCGACTATTTCCCCCAGATGTACGAGTACGCGGTGGAGCTCATCCGCAAGGGGCTGGCCTACGTGTGCGAGCTGTCCCCGGAGGAGTTCAAGGAACACCGGGGTTCCATCGGCATACCCGCCACCTCCCCCTGGCGGGACCGGCCCATGGAGGAGTCGCTGGATCTGTTTGAGCGGATGAAGAACGGGGAGTTCCCCAACGGAAAGTACACCCTGCGGGCCAAGATCGACCTGGCCAGCGGCAACTTCAATATGCGCGACCCGGTGATCTACCGCATCAACCACGCCCACCACCACCGGCAGGGGGACAAGTGGTGCATCTACCCCATGTACGACTTCGCCCACCCCATCGAGGACGCGCTGGAGGGCATCACCCACTCCCTTTGCTCGCTGGAGTTTGAAAACCACCGGCCCCTGTACGACTGGGTAGCCAACAACGTATCCATTCCCTACCACAAGCCCCGGCAGATTGAGTTTGCCCGGCTGGGCATCGACCACACCGTCATGTCCAAGCGCAAGCTGCGCCAGCTGGTGGAGGAGGGCCGGGTGTCCGGCTGGGACGACCCCCGTATGCCCACCCTGTGCGGCCTGCGGCGGCGGGGGTATACCCCAAAATCCATCCGTAATTTCTGCGACCGGGTGGGAGTGACCAAATCGGACAATACCATTGAATACGCCTTTTTGGAGTACTGCCTCCGGGAGGATCTGAACGAGACCGCCCGGAGGGTGATGGCGGTGCTGCGGCCGGTGAAGCTGGTCATCACCAATTACCCCGCCGGGCAGAGCGAGACCTTCGAGGTGGAGAACAACCCCCTCCATCCCGAGGAGGGAACCCACACCGTCACCTTCTCCCGGGAGTTGTGGATCGAGGGGGAGGACTTCCTGTCCCAGCCCGTACCCAAATACAAGCGGCTCTACCCCAACGGGCCGGAGTGCCGCCTGAAGGGTGCCTACCTTATCAAGTGCGTGGGCTACGAGACCGACGAAAACGGGAACATCACCGAGATCGCCGCCGAGTACGACCCGGACAGCCGGGGCGGCAACCCTGCCGACGGGCGCAAGGTGAAGGGGGCCACCATCCACTGGGTGGACGCTTCTACCGCCGTGGACGCGGAGGTGCGGCTGTATGACAACCTGTTCTCCGACCCGGAGCCGGACGGGTTGGGCAAGGACTTTTTAGAGTGCCTGAACCCCGGCTCCCTGGAGGTGCTCACCGGGTGCAAGGTGGAAGCCGGGCTGTCGGACGCCCAGCCGTCCGACAGCTTCCAGTTCCTGCGGCAGGGGTATTTCTGCGCGGACAGCAAGGATTCCAAGCCGGGGCATCTGGTGTTCAACCGCTCAGTGAGCCTGAAGGACAGCTTTAAGCCGCAGTAAACGGAGGTTTTATAATGAGCGATCAGGATGTCTACGAATATCTGAGGACAATTCCAACGGGAAAGGTGACCACTTATGGCCGGATTGCTTTGCATTTTGGGGACAGGAGCTTGGCACGGCATATCGGGAATGTCCTCCATCGCAATCCGGACGGGGACAAAAATCCTTGCTATAAAGTGGTGGACAGTAAGGGCCGCCTGTCTGAACGATACACCTTTGGCGGTTTGGCCCACCAGCGGGAGCGGCTGATACAGGATGGCGTGGAAGTCAAAAATAATCGGGTGGATTTAAAACGGTTTGGTGTCTGACAGAATAAGACCCGGACGGAGCGCAGTTCTCCGTCCGGGTCTTATTCTGTCAATGCCTCCCGCAGATGCGCCATCGCCCGGCGCTCGATCCGGGAAACCTGCACCTGGCTCACCCCCAGCACCTTGGACACCCGGTCCTGGGTGAGATTCTTATAAAACCGCAGCAAAATCACCATCCGCTCCCGCTCCGGCAAAGCGTCGATGGCGTGGCGCAGGGCCAGCTTTTCCAGCAGGTCGTCCTCAATGCCACCGTCCCCCAGCACCGTCTCCAGGGAAAAACCGTCCTCCCCGCTCTCCCCCTGGAGGGAGGCCACCGACAGCATGGCTGTGTCGGCGGCGGCGATGTCCTCCGGCTCCAGCCCGGTGGCCTGGGCCAGCTCCCCCACCGTGGGTTCCCGGCCCAGCCGCTGGGTAAGCTCCAGCCGCCGCTGGCGCAGGGCCATGGCCCGTTCCTTGGTGCCCCGGCTCACCTTCACCGCCCCGTCGTCCCGGAGGAACCGCCTGATCTCCCCGGCAATTTTGGGCACGGCGTAAGTGGAAAACTGGGTGCCATACTCCGTATCGAACCCCCGGATAGCCTTCAGAAACCCCAGGCAGCCCAGCTGATACAAATCCTCCGGGTCTACGCCGCGCCCGTAGTACCGCCGGGCCACCGACCAGATCAGGCCGCTGTTGTCGATGAGCAGGCGCTCACAGGCATCGTTGTCGCCGGCCTTGGCGGCTTCCAGCAGGGCGGGCGCGTCCAGCCCTCTCATTTTGAGACGCCCGCCCGGCGGGCGATGCGCTTGCGCATGGTTACCACAGTGCCCTTCCCCGGTTGGGATCGCACCTTCAGACCGTCCATAAAGCTCTCCATGATGGTGAAGCCCATGCCGGAACGCTCCTCTCCCCCGGTGGTAAACAGGGGGGTACGGGCCTGGTCCACATCGGGTATGCCCACCCCGGAATCCCTTACCTGGAGCTCCAGCACACCCCCCTCAAACAGCCGCAGGCGCAGGGTGATTTTCCCCAGGCAGTCAGGGTAGGCGTGAACAATGGCGTTGGTCACCGCCTCGCTGACGGCGGTTTTGATGTCCGCCACCTCGTCCAGGGTGGGGTCCAGCTGGGCGGCGAAGCAGGCCGCGCACGCCCGGGCAAAGCCCTCGTTGGCGGAGCGGGAGGTGAAAGTGATGCTCGCCTGATCCATGGCTTTCATCCTATGTAGCCCTCCTTATTCTAAGGAAATGAGCCGCCCGATGCCGGCGGCGTCCAGCACACGCCGGGCCTGGGCGGGGATATTGGCCACCCGCAGGACGCCGCCGTTGTGCCCCAGCTGCCGCCTGGCCCGCAGCAGCACGGCAATGCCCGAGCTGTCCATGAAGGTGACGCCGGACAGATCCAGCACCAGATGGGCGGGCAGGCGCTCGGCGACGGTCTGGTCCAGCTGGGCCATCAGCTCCCGGGCGGCGTGGTGGTCGATCTCGCCGGACAGGGCAATGGTCAGCTCGCTGTCCCGGCTGGTCACGGTGATGGGCATGGCTTGTCCCTTCCTTGCAAAAAAATGAGCGCGGTACGGGAAATATCCCGTATCGCACTCATTATATCCCATTGGATGGGTCATTTTTTGCCGAAGGGGCAATGGAAAATGGGAAAATTTACATGGCGTCCAGCTGGCTTTGCAGCTTCCCCACCAGCACCTCCAGCTTAGCGGCCCGCTCCCGCTCGGCCTCTACCACGTGCTGGGGGGCCTTGCCCACAAAACCAGGGTTGGACAGCTTTGCGGTGAGCTTGTCCAGCTCGGCGGCATTCTTTTTCAGCTCCTTCTCCACCCGCGCCCGCTCCTTTTCCAGGTCCACCAGCTCGGCCAGGGGGAGGAAAATCCGCGCCGCGTAGGTCTGGAGTTCCACCAGCCCCTTTTTCAGCATCTCGTCACTGGTCCCCGCCTCCCCGTGGCCGACGACGGACACCTGGCTGGCCCAGGCCAGCCGCTGGAGCAGGGGCGCGCCCTGGGTAAAAGCGTCCTGTTCCAGGGTGGCGATGGTGACGTGGGCCCGCTTGGAGGGGGGCACGTTCAGCTCCGCCCGCTTGCCCCGGATGGCCCGCACCGCATCGATGATGAGGCCCACCGACTTCTCCTCCCGGGGGAAGTCCAGCGCCTCCCGGTACACGGGCCAGCTGTCCATCATCAGGAACCCGGCCCGGCAGCCCTCCTGGCGGGGCAGGGCCTGCCAGATCTCCTCGGTGATAAAGGGCATGAAGGGGTGCAGCAGCTTCAGCGTCTCGGTGAGCACATATACCAGCACCTGCTGGGCCTGGATTTTGGCCTCCTCGTCCTCCCCTTGCAGGCGGGCCTTGGTGAACTCAATATACCAGTCACAGTAGTCGCTCCAGATGAAGTCGTACACCTTGGCGGAGGCCACCCCCAGCTCATAGGCGTCCATGTTCTCGGTGACCTCTTTCACCACCCGGTTCAGGCGTGACAAAATCCACTTGTCCTCCTGCTCCAGCTTGCCGGGCAGGGCACACGCATGGATGGTCAGGTTCATCATCACAAACCGACTGGCGTTCCAGATCTTGTTGGCGAAGTTGCGCATGGCCTCGCACTTCTCCACGAAGAAGCGGGTGTCGTTACCGGGGGCGTTGCCGGTAATGAGGTTGAAGCGCAGGGCGTCCGCGCCGTACATCGTAGCCATCTCCAGCGGGTCGATGCCGTTGCCCAGGGACTTGGACATCTTGCGGCCCTTGTCGTCCCGCACCAGGCCGTGGATGAGCACCGTGTGGAAGGGGGCCTTCCCGGTATGGGCGCAGCCGGAGAAGATCATCCGGGACACCCAGAAAAAGATGATGTCGTAGCCGGTGACCAGCACGTCGGTGGGATAAAAATAGTTCATATCCTCCGTCTCCTCCGGCCAGCCCAGGGTGGAGAAGGGCCACAGGGCGGAGGAGAACCAGGTGTCCAGCACGTCCGGGTCGCGCTCAATGTCTGCGGAGCCGCAGTGGGCGCACTGGGCAGGATCGGCCTCAGAAACGGTCATTTTGCCGCAGCAGGCGCAGTACCACACGGGAATCTGGTGGCCCCACCACAGCTGGCGGGAGATGCACCAGTCATGGACGTTCTCCATCCAGTTGGTGTAGGTCTTGGTGAAGCGCTCTGGAACGAACCTGGTCTCCCCCTCGTTGACCACGCGCAGGGCCTCCTCGGCCAGCGGCGCCATCTTGACGAACCACTGGGCGGAGATGATGGGCTCCACGTCGTTGTGGCATCGGTAGCAGGTGCCCACGTTGTGCTGGTGGGGCTCCACCTTCTCCAGCAGGCCCAGGGCCTCCAGGTCGGCCACTACCGCCTTGCGGGCCTCGTAGCGGTCCATGCCCTGATATTTTCCGCCGTTTTCATTGACCACGCCGTGGTCGTCCAGGACGCGGATGGTGTCCAGGCTGTGCCGGAGGCCCACCTCGAAGTCGTTGGGGTCGTGGGCGGGGGTCATCTTCACGCAGCCGGTGCCGAACTCCAGATCCACGTACTCGTCGGCCACGATGGGGATCTCCCGGTCCATCAGCGGCAGCAGGCACTTCTTGCCGATGATATCCTGATAGCGCCCGTCGTTGGGGTTGACGGCCACGCCGGTGTCGCCCAGCATGGTCTCCGGCCGGGTGGTGGCCACCACCACATACCGCCCCGGCTCGCCCACAATGGGGTACTTGATGTGCCAGAGATGGCCCGGCTTGTCCTGGTACTCCACCTCCGCGTCGGACAGGGCGGTGACGCAGTGGGGGCACCAGTTGACGATGCGGGAGCCCTTGTAGATCAGCCCCTTGTCATACAGGGAGACAAACACGTGGCGCACCGCCTTGGAAAGCCCCTCGTCCATGGTAAAGCGGGAGCGCTCCCAGTCGCAGGACACGCCCAGCTTCTTCTGCTGCTCCACAATGCGGCTGCCATACTTGTGCTTCCAGTCCCATACCCGCTCCAGGAACTTCTCCCGGCCCAGGTCGTGGCGGGTGAGGCCCTCCTTCTCCCGCAGCTCCTCCTCCACCTTGATCTGGGTGGCGATGCCCGCGTGGTCGGTGCCGGGGAGATACAGCGCGGCATAGCCCTGCATCCGCTTATAGCGGATGAGCATATCCTGTATGGCATCGTCCATGGCGTGGCCGATGTGGAGCTGGCCGGTGACGTTGGGGGGAGGCATGACAATGGTGAAGGGCTTCTTCTCGGGGTCGCGCACGCCCCGGAAGCAGCCGTTTTCCTCCCAGGCCCGGTAGACGCGGCCCTCCACCTCCTGGGGCTCATAGACCTTGGGCAGTTCTCTGTTCATATCCAATCACATTCCTTTCCTGATGGATTATTGTATCTGGATGAGGCGTTCAAACCTCCGGGATGGGGCCGCCGAACTTCTCCGCCAGCCTGGCCCCCAGGGCGGCTGGGTCGCCCACGGCCATGGCCGCCTCGGGCAGGATGACGGCGTGCTTCTTGTCCAAAAATAGGAAGTACCGCCCCCGGCTGTGGAAGCAGCCGATGAAGCTGGCGTAGGGATAGAAGCCCTCCCCCTTCCGACCCTGCTCCCGCACCCCGGCATCGTCCAGGGTGACGGTGACCTCACCCACATCCTTGAGCTGCATTTGGTGGCTGCGCCACGCAGTGAGCCGGTGGTAAAAGATGCCCAGACCCAGGTACAGCAGGCCCGCTGCCAGCAGCACAGCCCCCAGGAGGAGGGAATCCCCCTTCTGGAGGGTGGCCTCCAGAAGGAGCAGCGCACCCGTAGCCAGCAGCACCAGTCCCGCGAGAACGTATATCGTGCGGTGCACCGCAGTGCGCCCCCGCCGGTAGCGCTTCGCGGTAACGCGGCACAGAACCAGCAGATCCTTGAACTCATAGCCATTCAGCTTGAACTGATAATACAAAAATCTCCCCTCCCAGCAAAAAGCGCCCCGAGCCATATGGCCCGGGGCGAACAGTTTGTCCGTGTTACCACCCGAATTCCCCTTCGCGGGGCGCTCGACTCCCTTAACGCGGGGGACGGCGGGGCTTAGTCAAAGTTCAGCCTCGCGGCTCGGGGACCACTTCGCCCTGCCTCCGCGCGGCCTCGCACCAAACCGGCCGCTCTCTGAAGCGGAGGGGGAGGGGTACTGCTTCCCTTCCTCGCCTTTTACCCGTCCAGTATACGCAAAACGCGGGGATTTGTCAAGCAGAACCCGCCGCTTCACTCCAGCTTCAGGTCTCCCTCCTTGATCCAGCCCCTTTTTCGGAACCAGCTGCCAAAGGCCCAGCACAGTACCGCCGGGAGCACAAAGGAGATGAGGATCAGCCCGGCCCACTGGAATGCCCCCGGCACGATGGCGGCGGCCCCGTTGGCAACGGCCTGCTCGCTGGGGGCTACCCACCCTGTCCACACGCCGATCTGGCCCACCAGTCCGCAGGTGCCCATGCCCGCCGACACCGGGGGGCCGTTCATCTCCAGCCTGAACACGCAGGTGGCAATGGGCCCGGTGATGGCCGAGGTCAAAATAGCGGGCAGCCAGATACGGGGGTTCTTCACAATGTTGCCCATTTGCAGCATGGAGGTGCCGATGCCCTGGCTCACCAGCCCGCCCCAGCTGTTTTCCCGGAAGGACAGCACGGCGAAGCCCACCATATTGGCGCAGCACCCGGCCACCGCCGCGCCCCCCGCCAGCCCGGTGAGGCTGAACGCCGCGCAGATGGCCGCCGACGAGATGGGCAGGGTGAGGGCCATGCCGATGACCACGCTGACGATGATGCCCATGAGCAGGGGCTGCTCATCGGTAGCCAAGCGGGTGACCGCGCCGATGGCGGTGGCGGCGGTGCCGATGGCCGGGGCCACCAGGGCGGACAGGCCCACGCCGGCCAGGATCGTCACCAGCGGGGTGACAAGGATATCCACTTTTGTCTCCTTGGACACAGCCTTGCCGCACTCGGCGGCGATGATGGCGATGAACAGTACCGCCAGCGGCCCCCCCGCCCCCTTGCCGCCGTCCAGGGTGGTGCTGCCCAGGGCGTTGGCGGCATAGCCCACCGTAGCCAGGGAGAACAGCACCATGGGGGGCGCCTTCAGCGCCCAGCCAATGGCCACGGCCATGGCCGCGCCGCTCATGGCGGAGGCGTACACGCCCACGTCTACCAGGAACTGCATCCCCATCTGCTCCCCCAGGGTTTTTACAATGGTGCCGATGAGCAACGAGCAGAACAGGCCCTGGGCCATGGCCCCCAGGGCGTCGATGCCGTAGCGTTTGGCGGAGATGACAATATCCTTGCGTCTCAGAAATGCTTTAAATTTCTCCATTTCCCTCACCCTCAACTCTCAGAAGTTCTACCAACAGCTTCTGCGCGCTTCGGCCATTGGTGCAGCCTCTCAAAAATAAGTCCGCACATGTGTCAAGACACCTGTGCGGACTATGATACAGGGACAGGGGAAAATTGTCAATGGGCGTTTTGCCTAAAATGCGGAGCGCGGCCGCCTGTTCAGGGTTCTTTGTTCCCTTTTTTATAGAGCCACACCGCCAGCACCGCCCCGGCGATCATCATCGCCACTCCCATGACAATAATGACCGTTGCAAAGCCCAGGAAAAAGCCCTCCACGCCACCGAAGTGAGACGCTGCGGGGGCCATGCCCAATTCCTCCAAAACCGCCTGCTGCACCTCCGGCGGGGTGCCGGGAGAGAACTCCACACCCCCCATGCTGCCAAACCCGCCGAAATCGCCCATCATATCGTTTGATGCGGCGAACATGGCCCCAAAGCCCAAGCGCGCCAGCGCTCCGATGATGGCAAAGGGCAGTCCACCCACCGCGATATAAACCCCCGCCAGCCAGCCGTACCGCCGGACCAGCCTGCCGACGAGCCCTGCGATCCTGCCAAAACTGTCCCCTCCGGCATTGCCGGGGGCGGTATACACCGGCGGCTTCTCCCCAGGCGGCGGGATCTGCTCCCATTGTCCGGCGGGCTCGTCCCCGCTGATCAGCTCGTCGGTGGTCACGCCAAAGGCTTTTGCCAAGGCGAGCAGCTTGTCCACCTCCGGCATGGCGTCGCCCGTTTCCCTTAGTTAAAGATATTGTTGGGTATCTCAAGATGTGTCATTCGATTTTGCCGATAAAGCGGTAGAAGATTTCCACTTCCTGTTCCCGGCTTCCGTCCTCACTTTTGACCGCTTCATGGACAAGGATTTTTTCAATCAGCGTATTCAGAAGTTCAGCCGTCAATTCTGTGGGATTGACATACTGTTTCATCAGACCTATCCACTTTTCAGCGTCAACCGCTGTCTGGGCGGCGGTCTCCATCGCTTCGTGAAGCCGTTCAATTTTTACGTCCAATTCTCGCTGTTCGCCCTGATACTTTTCGGACAGCATATTGAAATTGTATTCTGTAATGCGTCCGGCAGACCAGTCCTCATACATTTTTGCAAACAGGGTGTCTACTTCTGCTTTGCGCTTTTCCGCCTTTTTCAGTTCGGCTGTCTGCCGCTTCCTTGCAGTATTGCGTTCCTTGTCGCTGGCGTTAAGTAGCCGTTTCAGAAGTTTGTCCCCATCCTGCTGTGCCAGCACAGACCAGTATTGCAGACGGGAAAGGACATAGGCGTAAAGCACATCATAGCGGATATAGTGCATGGAACACTGGTGCAATCCTTGCCCGTACTTGCTACAATGGTAGTGGGCATAGGGATTTTTGTTCTGGCTGTTCATACCATAGGCCAGCGACCAGCCGCAGTCCGCACATTTTACCAGCCCGGAAAATATCTGTGTTGTGCCGTTCTTCTGCCGTCTGCGCCTGTTGCAAATCTGCTCCTGTACTTGACGGAACACATCTTCGGAAATAATCGCTTCGTGGGTGTTCTCCACACGATACCATTCCTCTTTTGGCTTGCGTACTTTCTTCTTGTTTTTGAATGAAATGTTGGTCTGCTTATTGTGGACGCTGTGTCCGATATAGGTTTCCTCTTTCAGAATACTTTTCACCTGCGCTATCGTCCACGCATAGGCTTTTTCCTCCGGCGCTCCGGCATAGATATTTGCGAAAGTGCCGTATCTCTGGAAATTCAGCCAGCCGGGAGTAGGTACTTTTTCTTCGACCAAAATCCGTGTAATGCTGGCGGCTCCCCGGCCATGAACGGCAAGGTCAAAAATCTTTTCGATAATCCACCTTGTTTCCGGGTCAATCAGAAGATGGCCTTTCTTATCTGGGTCTTTGACATAGCCAAGCGGAGCATAGGCTCCATAGTGTGCGCCATTTGCGAACCGTGTCCGCATGGCCGCCTTTACCTTTTTGCTGGTCTGGCGGGCGTGCATTTCATTCAGAATGTTGAGGAATGGGGCAAGCTCATTCTCTCCGTTGATGGTGTCCACATTGTCATTGACAGCGATATAGCGGACGCCTTTGCTGGGAAAGTAGATTTCCGTGTACTGGCCGGTCAGAATGTAGTTTCTGCCTAAGCGGGATAAATCCTTCGTAACAACGCAGTTGATTTTCCCGTCCTCAATGTCATCAATCATTCTCTGAAAATCCGGCCTGTCAAAGTTCGTTCCAGACCATCCATCGTCGATATATTCATCTATGACATTCAGGCCATGCTCGGCGGCATATTGCCGGAGCATCATGCGTTGTGTCTGAATACTCCCGCTTTCTCCTTGCAGTTCATCGTCCCGGCTCAATCTCATATAAAGCGCCGTGTTGTAAATCGTAGTATTGTAAGGTTGTTTCACCGTAAAAATCCTCCTTCTAAAGAAACAACCCACGCTTACAATACTTTTGCTCTATGGCAATTATATCATAAGCGTGGGCGTGTTATCAATGATGGGCTATCAGGTTGAAGCGGCTTTTTCTGCGGTATGCCGCACCACATCTACAATCAGATCACCGAGGGGCTTCCCGCCTGCGGCGAAGTGTTCGGAGATTTTTATACGGTTGTTCCCACATACAAAATACTGCGTGCCGTTCTCTGCTTGTATAACCTGCCCTGTTCGGGGTGTAAAAATATCGCTTTCACTTTTTGCCATCCAGTGTCCTCCATATTCAGTTTTCAAGGTACAATGCCGCACAGAGGCGGCGAAAATTTCTGCTTATATCTATCACCTTTCCTTTACCGTGTGCCGCTGCTGACGTTTCAGTTCCGCCAGTATATCCGGCGGGATACGGTCAACCAGCCGCTGTAAAT
>CAJUQD010000046.1 GCA_910588105.1 uncultured Oscillospiraceae bacterium
GGATAATCGAGTATTATCTATCAATGCTAGTTTACATTATCCGTCCCAAGATTTCAACCCTTAAAATGTTAACCTCATCGCATATTAAGCAATGAGGTTAACAAAAAATGCAAATCTTATAACGTACAAAATTTTTGTCGAGTATATTGCTAAGCTGACCAAATGAGCTCCATTGAACAACTCAACCTATCACTATTTCCTTTAAGCAGTTGGTATTTCCGTCTGAATATAGTTGGGTATTTTATCCACAATTGCTGTATACAGGTCAATATCTTCTTTGGGGGTAGACAAAGAGACTATTAGGGAATATCTTGCTGTACTATCACATTTCCCAAGGTAACTGCGCTCTCGCCACCATCCAATCACCGGATATACAGCTATCACATTTGCATTGCACAGATTCACCGCACTGGTCTTGATAAAATCTGAATGTATAGACCCCACATCCCGATTCTCAGGCCCCAAGAACCATCGGTTGCTTCCGCTACTCCCTTCACCCTTATCCTTTGGGTCATCACCGCGCATTTTGACATTGATGCGTTTTTTGAAGCCCTCGATAGATTCATTAGTATTTATGAGATCGAAACGCAAGCCATATGAGGGATACCGATATCGATTCTTCCAGCCTATTTCGCCAGGGCCCGGCTCAACAAAGTACGACAATGTAACTCTCAACTCAACTTCAGTTTCGCCTAAGCTTTGAAGAACTTCAGCTGGCCATGGTATTGTGTGGAGATGCATTTCTCTCGTATGAGCTGAGCCTTCGCTCTTTTCATACGGTTGTATTTCACCTTGAATAATCATATTTACAGAATTATTAAGGCATTGAATTGCTTTTTCTAAATGGGGAATACCATAACCGCAGGATCTTAGCAAGTTCCGTATTCCTTGGGATTTCAATTTGTTTGTGCAAAAGCGCCGGTACATCTCGTCTGTCCAGCGTGAGGAATGCACAAGTAATGCCCGCACAGTTTCAGGCCAAATGTCTGGATATTCAGTAAATAATTGGGCAGCCATCCAAGCAGCTTGCGCTGTGGCTGAGCTTGTCCCCCAAATTGTTGAAAACAGTCTGACAAGTGGTAAACGATCAGTGGTTAGCAACGATAGGTCAGGACAATTGGTATAGTCTGTTCCATTGGTGGCAATGTTTCCACCATCCAGCAATATCTCGGGTTTAATAGGCCACTTGTCATCCCAATTGACGGATGTTGAACTATACGGAGACAAATCTCCAACATCAGCCACTGGAGAAAAACCTGAAAACTCTCCATCTTCAATGGTAATATCTTTCGTATACGCTCCAACTGTCAAGGCATTCCATGCTTGTCCGGGATTCTCTACGCAATGCAAAATATTTGCGCTTGGGTATTCAGCCGCACTCAATTCTGTCGGATTAACATTACCTGCGCTGATAAAGAAAAGTCGTTTGCGACCGCTACCCTCTGCTCCAGATGTAATACTATCGACCGCTCCAGACCATGAAGTTGGACTGCCATCCCTTGTTCCATATTCAGACGAAGTCACAGCCATACATATGGCACGTTCCGCATAGGGACTGGCAATCTCAGCTAATGCCACAGCACGCTCGGTTACAGCGCCGTACAATTCAGGTGGATTCTCATCGAACGATGGCGGTGGTAGTATCTTCACTGACTCGAGTTTGTGCCAGACGTGTAACTCCTTGCTGCCAGAGAGACAATCTTTCAAATCGTTAAACAGAGCCACACCAGCCATCTCAGTTCCATGGCCGTCGTGGTCTCCAATTCTCCAAGCACTCTCAACAGTTTGTACATCCTCTTCACGAGTAGCCGGAGATAGGAGAGGATGTTCGGCGGATAGGCCCGTATCCAAAAGGCAGACACTTGCATTCATATTGTGGAATGTGGTGCGAGCAAGTAATTCATCCACCCACTCGGCCTGCTCTTTTCCCAAAAGCTTATCAAAGAAACTTGTTGCATTTGGAGCCCGACGAATCTCCGCAATATAAGCACACATTGAAATCAAGTTTTTGAGCTGCTCTTTATTAGCCTTTCCCAGTCGGACGATTCTTTCTGGAAATAGGATACGCCGTGTGTTTAATTCAATTTCTAATGTATTACAGCAAGCTGTAAAATTAAGTTCTGCACCAGAGCTATCGTTTCGCTCAAATCGCAGCCAAATTTCACACCATACTGGGTTTTCATCGGGCATGGTTGCTGTATCGCCGAACCAAAAAGAATCTAACATGGCTAATCGAACATTTTCAATGCTCCTTACAAGATCGTTATTTTTTGGGTTTTCCTCGTCCCCAACTGGCATTCCATATGCCTGAACTTTTTCAAGGAAATATGTCTCCTGTCCGGCTGGAATATAAACGGTTGCTCTAACAATATTGTTATCCTCTTTTTTTACATTTAAAAGACGGATACCTTTTTGCAGATTTTCTAATTGCTTAATGGCTAAGTCGCACTGAGCAGCACCAGAAAACTCCAAATATAGGCCTTCTTTATAGCGAATCGCCGCAACCTGTCGCTGCGTGAGGTCCTGGGCTCTGCTTTCTTGTAGCTTGCGGCTTATAAATTTTGCATGGGCATCAGGATCATCCCGAACTGGATACTTTAGACCGCCACCTCCACTCTGGGATGCATATGGCAGGGGCGTAGCAGTATGTTGCAAGAAAATATTCTTTGCCATTGCTTATGCCTCCTTAGAAGAGTAGGCCGCAATCCTATCGAAGATAAGTTTGGAAAGAATGCTTTCATCGACGGAAGAGTTTTCAAGAATGGAAATCTTGATTGCGTCATCGCATACTCGTATAATCTCAGCATGGCTTAATGGGGTGGCTTTGTCAATAAGCTGTTCAGATGCTACAAAGTCTTTGTCAAATACACCAATCCTCAATTCGAACAACCTGCGGATATCTTCCCTGGATGGCATTGAATAGTGCAAAACATCATCAAATCTTCTGAATAGAGCTTGATCAAGCAGTCGCTGATTATTGGTGGCCGCAACAATGATACTTTCAGATTCATCCTGTTCAATAAACTGTAGAAAAGAATTGAGGATACGCCGAGCTTCTCCCACCTCGTTGTCTAAGCCCCGATCTGCCCCAATCGCATCAAATTCATCGAAAAAATAGACGCCAGTAGAAATAGACACCGCATCAAATATTTGACGGAGCTTGACACTGGTTTCCCCCATAAATTTTGTTACTACTTTGTCCATCTGAACCGAATAGAGTGGCAAATCTAGTTCAGAAGCAATAACTGAGGCAGTAAAGGTTTTTCCAGTTCCAGGCTTTCCCTCAATAAGAATCTTTCGTCTGTTTGTCAGTCCATATTTCTGCAGCTTATTCCGATTCCTAAACTCATTCAGAATCCTCTCAATTCGTTCCAGGATATCATCTGAAACGATTAAATCGGAGAGCCTATCTGATGGAATCGTCATTAATAACATAGGGTTTTGCTGATTAATCCGAAAGACATTGCTCTTAGGTGAGCCAATCTTCTCAGCATACTTTTTTAATTCTCTGGCATATGTTTCATGACCATGGGTTGCCTCATACGCAGCGATTTGCAACACCGTTGTTTTAAATTTTTCATCCTCGTGTTCAAAATGCGCTTTAACTAAGGCTTTGACTTGATCCGCTGTAGCCAAGAAGCTCACCTCCTATACATTTGGTTTAATGCGTAAATAGCAAAATGGAAAGTTTCTTTCGGGAAGCCAAAAGAAACTTTCCATTTTACAAATAAAGGTGTCCGATCCGCAATTATGGTATTAAAACAACCAGCTACAAGGCCAAGCCTTGTAGCTGGTTGTTTCTTGGTGGAGATAAGCGGGATCGAACCGCTGACCTCTTGAATGCCATTCAAGCGCTCTCCCAGCTGAGCTATACCCCCATGATCGTGGAATCCTTGATTTTCTTAGGTTTCCGAGTTATTCAGTTGTTGTATTATGCGGGTCGTTTTACTGGTCGGTTGTCCTCCCAGCTGAGCTATACCCCCATATGAACTTTTTTCAGAACTTTTTAGACTGTTACCTGTTGAGTCTTCAATCAACGTCACATATTATAGAACATTTCTTACAAATTGTCAATTGCTAATTTTTCGAGCTTTTGGAACAAATCCGAGGTTTATTCCCAATGAAGCTACACTCCCGCATTTGTGCTGCTTTTGCCTGACGCAAGAAGAATGATAACAGATAGGGCGGCATTTGTCAACACTTTTTTTCGTTTTTAAGTAAAAAAACTTGGCCGGCTGCCCGTCCGTCAGCCGGCCAAGAAAAAGGCGCCTGTGCCCGCCGCTCACGAGCGCTTCCATGCGCTGCTGCTGAACAGCACCAGGATCGGGAACATCTCCAGCCGCCCCAGAATCATGGCAAAGGACAGCAACAGCTTGCTCAGCACCGAGAAGTCCGCGAAATTTCCCGCAGGCCCCACCAGCTCCAGGCCGGGCCCCACATTGCTGATGCAGGTAATTACCGCCGTCAGCGTGGTGCCGAAGGAGAAGTTGTCCAGCCCCACCACAATTGCCATACCGAAGACCAGGAACAGATTGGCGATAAAATAGCACTGGGCGGTGCGTACGGCGCCCTCACTCACCGCTTCTCCGTCCAGCCGAACCACCGACACCGCGCGGGGATGGACGATGGAGCGGACCTCCCGGGCTGCGGAGCGAATCAAAATCAGGATCCGCCCGCATTTGATTCCTCCGCCTGTGGAGCCGCCGCAGGCCCCAATAAAAGTGAGCACCACCAGCAGCATTTTGGAGAACTCTGGCCACAGGTCATAGTTGTCGGAGGAGAACCCGGTGGTGGACACGATGGACGACACCTGGAAAGCGGCGTAGCGGAGGCAATCCCCCACCGTCCCGTACACATCCCGGATATTCCAGGCAATGGCGAGGGTGGACACGGCCACCATGACAAAGAAAAACCGCAGCTCATCGCTCTTCAGCGCCTGCCGGAGCTTGCCGGTGAGGGCGAGGAAGTAGACGGAAAAGTTGATGGAGAAGAGCAGCATGAACGCCGTGATAATGATTTCGATGGTGGGGCTGCCAAATGCCCCCACCGAGGCGTTCCGATCGGAGAAGCCGCCGGTGCCCGCCGTGGACATGGCGTGGGTGACGGCATCGTACCAGTTCATCCCCGTCAGGCGCAGCAGCAGCGTCTCCAGCGCGGTGAGCGCCAGATAGATGGCGTATAAAATCTTAGACGACTGGGAGGCCCGGGGCACCAGCTTGCTCTTTACCGGGCCGGGACTCTCCGCCCGGATGAGGAAGTTGGAGCTGATCCCCAGGAAGGGCAGCAGGGCGGCGGTGAGGATGAGCACCCCCATTCCCCCCAGCCAGTGGGTAAAGGACCGCCAGAACAGCAGCCCCATGGGCAGCCCCTCAATAGCGGTGAGGATGGTGGCCCCGGTGGTGGTGAAGCCGGAAATGGTTTCGAAAAAACAGTCGATAAACGGCCCAAACCGGCCGGAGAACCAGAAAGGCAGCGCCCCGAACACTCCGAACAGCACCCAGATCAGGCCCACGGTGAAGAAGCCCTCCCGGGCGAAAAAGTCCGGCTTGGGCTTGAAGAGGAACACTGGTACGGCTGCCGCCGCCAGGATGATGAGGATGGCGCTCAAAAACGGGATGGGGCTCTCCCCATAGAGCAGGGCCACCCCCATGGGCAGCAGCATGGCCGCCGCCTCGATGATCAGGGTGAGGCCGGTGATGCGCAGCACCAATTTAAAATTCATACGCCGCCACCCTCGTAGATGTCGTTCAGATCCAGAATGCCGCTGTCCCGGGCGATGACAATCACATCGTCCCCCTGCTCCAGACAGGTGGAGCCCTCCGGGATGATGACGTGGTTCCCCCGGACAATGACGGCAATCAAGATACCCTTGCGCAGCCGCAGCTCCTTCAGCGCCACCCCCAAATTCCGGGTGGCGGAAGACACAATGAACTCCATAGCCTCTGCCCTTCCTCCGGCGATGCGGTACAAGGCGTTCATCACCGTGCCCTTGGAGTTTTGGAGGCCCCGGATAAACCGAAGAATGAGCCCCACCGTAGCCAGCTTGGGGGATACCACCGACTCCACCCCGGCGGATCGGGCGATGGCGGTGTAGTTCTGGCGGCTGGATTTGGCTACCACTTTGGGCACCCCTGCCTGATGGGCGTAGAGGGAGATGATGAGGTTGTCCTCATCCCGGTCTGTGAGGGCCACAAAGGCATCGCTGGACGCCATGCGCTCCTCGGTGAGCAGCTCCGGGTCGGTGCCGTCCCCGTGGATGACCAGGGAGTGGGGAAATTCCTCAGCCAGCTCCCGGCACCGTTCCTCGCCCTTTTCCACCACCTTGCAGCTCATGCCCAGCCGCTCCAGCTGGACCAGCAGGTAGAAGGCGATGCGCCCGCCGCCGATGATAAACACGTCCCGGATGCGGTGGGTCTGGCGGCCCAGCAGCTTGAAGAACTGGTTGATGCCGCTGGGCGTGCCCGCAATGGACACCCGGTCCCCGGCGCGGATGAGGGATGCCCCGTTGGGGATAAACACCTCGTCCCCCCGCTCCACGGTGCACAGCAGCATGGGCAGGCCCTGGATTTTGGAGGACAGGGAGGCCAGGGTGCGCCCCGCCAGGAAGTCCCCCTCCTGTACGGTGAAGGACACCAGCTCCACCCGCCCCCTTGCAAAGGAGTCGATGTTGGCCGCGGAGGGGAAGCGCAGCAGCCGGGAGATCTCCACCGCGGCGGTGAGCTCGGGGTTTATGAGCATGGTGATGCCGAAGTCGCTTTTCAGGGTGTCCAGGTCGCTGACGTATTCCGTACCCCGCACGCGGGCCACTGTGTAAGGCACCCCCAGACGGTGGGCGATGTGGCAGCACAGCAGGTTAATCTCGTCGGAGCCGGTGGCGGCGATGAGCACATCGGTCTCCTTGCACCCCGCCTCCAGCAGCGCCTCCCGGGACACGCAGTTCCCCTTCAGGCACATCACGTCCAGCTGGTTGGACAGGCGGTCCAGGGTGTCGCCGGACACGTCCACAATAGTGACGCTGTGCCCCTCGCCGGCCAGATGTTCGGCCAGGGTGGCGCCCACCTTGCCGGCGCCCGCGATAATGATGGTCAAGTCAAATCAACTCGTTTCATAATCTATATGGGGTAGTTCAGCGGACCAGCCCCCGCCTTTGGGCGGCGGACAGCAGCCGGTCCAGGGCGGCGGACAGCACGGAGCGGGGACAGGCCAGGTTGAAGCGCTCAAAGCCGGGCGCGCCGAAGGGGGCGCCGTGGCTGAGATACAGCTGGGCCTCGTCCTCCAAAAAGCGGGCCCGTTCTTCCGCGTCCATTCCCAGACAGCTCAAATCCACCCAGGCCAGATAGGTGCCCTCCATCGGGGACACAAAGGCGGTGGGGAAACTGGCCTGCATAAAGTCCCGGAGGCAGCGGTAATTGTCCCCCACATAGGCGATGAGCTCGTCCAGCCAGGGGCCGCACTGCTCATAGCCCGCCTCCAGCGCCCGGACGCCGAAAATGCTGTAGGTGCCGCAGCCGGACCGCCCCACCTCCCGCTCCAGCACCGCTTTTTTCTCGGGGTCGGGGACCAGCATATTGGCGCAGCACAGCCCCGCCAGGGAGAAGGTCTTGCTGCACGCGGAGCCCACCACGGAGTTTTGGGCAAAGGCCTCCCCCAGGGAAGGGAAGGGGATGTGGCGGAAGGGGGGCTGGATGAGGTCGCAGTGGATCTCGTCGCTGATAACCAGAACATGGTTTTTCAGGCACAGCTCCCCCAGCCGGCGCAGCTCCTCCTCGCTCCACACCCGGCCCACCGGGTTGTGGGGAGAGCACAGGATGAGGGCGGCCACCTCCGGCCGGGCCAGCTTTTCCGCCAGGTCGTCAAAATCCATCTCATACCGGCCGTTGGCCAGCCGCAGGGGGTTTTCCACCAGGGTGCGGCCGTTGTCCCGCACCGACCGAAAAAAGGGCGGGTACACCGGGGGCTGGATGACGATGCCGTCCCCCGGCCTGGTCAGTGCCCGGACGGCGGCGTTCAGACCCTGCACCACCCCGTTCACCCGGATGATCCACTCCCGCCGGATGTCCCAGCCGTGGCGGGACGCCATCCAGCCGCGCAGGGCGCTGAAATAGCGCTCACCCCAGCCGGTATATCCCCACAGGCCGGAGCGAGCGGTTTCCTCCAGCGCTTTGATAATGGCGGGAGGGGAGGCAAACTCCATGTCCGCCACCGAAAGCGGAACAATATCGGGGCTGAGACCCGGCTTCATCAGGTCCCACTTCTCCGCCTCCACGCCCACCCGGGCGGGGACGGGCCGGTCAAACTGGCTTTCCATAGTGCGGCTCCTTTTATCTTATGTCATAGTGGCAGCCCCCGCCTCCCCACACGCAGCGAGAGGGTGGGTGCAAGTATGACACATTATAACACCCTTCTACCCAAGAGGCAACGGGGGAAGCGCTTTTTTCCCTGCGCCGCCTTGCGCAGGGGAGCGGAATGGGATATACTGTACCAAAACGCAAGGGAGGCGGAGACATGAACATATTCAGGCGGTGCTGGTGCCGGGCGTTCCAGGGGGCCTTCCGGCTGGCCATCCCCCTGCTGCCCTACCGCAGGCCGGAGCAGCTGGGCGACGTGGCCGAGCTGCCCGTCAGGCTGGCCCGGCGGGGCTGCGGGCGCGTGCTGGTAGTCACCAGCCCCAGCGTGGCCAGAATGCCGGGTACCCGGCGGCTGCTGGACGCACTGACGCAGGAGGGCATAGGCTGGACGCTCTATGATAGGACCGTCCCCAACCCAACCACCGCCACGGTAGAGGAGGCCCTGGAGCTCTATCTCCGTGAAACGTGCCAGGGTATCATCGGCATCGGCGGCGGCTCCAGTCTGGACTGCGCCAAGGCGGTGGGGGTGCGGGCGGCGCTGCCCCACAAGCCGCTGTCCAAGCTGGGAGGTGTACTGAAGGTGCGCCGCCCGCTGCCCCCGCTGGCTGCCGTCCCCACCACCGCCGGGACGGGAAGCGAGACCACCATCGCCGCCGTCATCACCGATGCCAAAACCCGCGATAAGTACGCCGTCAGCGATTTCCCCCTCATCCCCGACTACGCCGTGCTGGACCCGGAGATGACCCTCTCCCTGCCTCCCCATCTCACCGCCTCCACGGGAATGGACGCCCTCACCCACGCGGTAGAGGCGTTCATCGGCCGCTCCACCACCCCGGACACCAGGGAGGACGCCCTGGCGGCGGTGGGGCTGATTTTTGCCAACCTGGAGCGGGCATATCAAAACGGCTCCGACCTGGGGGCCCGGCGGGCCCTGCTCACCGCCTCCTTCCGGGCGGGGTGCGCCTTCACCAAGTCCTACGTGGGCTATGTCCACGCCGTGGCCCACTCCCTGGGCGGGGCGTATAACGTGGCCCACGGCTACGCCAACGCCGTCATCCTCCCGGTAGTGCTGCGTGCCTACGGCTCCGCCGTCTACCCGCGGCTGGCCCGGCTGGCCCAGGCGGCGGGGCTGGCCGGACCGGGCGCAGACAGCCGGACGGCGGCGCTGGCCTTCCTGGACGGCTTGGACGGCCTCAAGGCCCGGTGCGGCATCGGGAATGCCATCCCGGAGCTGAGGCCGGAGGACATCCCAGAGCTGGCCCGCCATGCCGACCGGGAGGCCAACCCCCTGTACCCCGTCCCCGTGCTCATGGACGCCGGGGAGCTGGAGAAGATCTACCGCCGGCTGCTTTGAAGCCTCCTGGAAAAAGAAAACCGCCCGCCTGCCCAAAATTGGACAGGCGGGCGGTTTTAACCTTGTCTGGACGCATAGCCTCACGCGCCGCCGGGGCACTGCCGCCCGGTGTGGTCGATGGAGTAGTCCTGGCCGCACTCCCCGGGCAGGATGAGCTGGGAGATGGGCACAAAGGTATATCCCTGCTGCAAGAGGGCCTCAATGATGCCGGGCAGGGCCTCCGGGGTGTGGAGGGCGGCGTTATGGAAGAGAACGATGGAGCCGGGCTGTACCTTACCCGTCACCCGCTTGGTGATATCCGCGGCAGACAGGTCCTTCCAATCCAGGCTGTCCACATCCCACTGGATGGGCTCAATGTCCATGGAGCGCACGGCGTTGATCACATGGTCGTCGTACTCCCCGTAGGGACAGCGGAACAGGGTGGGCCGCACCCCCGTCACCCCCTCGATCTTGTCTCCGCAGGCGGTGAGGTCGGCCACGATCTCATCGGCGGACAGGCTGTTGAAGTGGGCGTGGGTGTTGGAGTGGCTCATCACCTCGTGGCCCGCGTCAAACAGGGCCTTGACGGACTCGGGGTATTTATCCACCCACTCCCCCACCACAAAGAAGGTGGCCTTGACGCCGTACTTGTCCAGGATGTCGATGAGCTGCTGGGTGTCCTCGTTGCCCCAGGCGGCGTCAAAGCTGATGGACAGCACCTTATAGTCCTTCTGTACGCAGTAGATGGGTAGCTGCCGGGTGGAGGCGGACGCCCCCACCACCGCCGGGTGGTTTACCACCCAAAACATCATCACGGCGGCCAGGGCGAAGGCCGCTCCGGCGATCACCTTCCGCCGCAGGTAAAAAACCTTGGTCTGCTTCATACCGACCCCTCCGTTGCTCAAGTGTCCCTACACCTTATGCGCCGGAAGGCGGTTTCATGTTAGCACCCGGACTTTCTTCCCAGGCACAGCTGGTACTGGTAGGGCCCCAGCGTCCCCGACGGGCAGCACGCCCTTTCGCCGGAAATCAGGTCGGAAAACTCCCCCTCCAGCCCGTCCAGCCATACCGTCTGGGCCAGGCCGGAGAAATTGAACAGGCACGCCATGGTCTCGTCCCCCGTTCGGCGGACGATGGCCAGCACGCTGTTGTTGTGGGTGTCCCAGGTAGTCACCCAGGCCCCGGGCCCGAAGCAGGGCTGTCCCGCGCGCAGCTTTTCCAACTGCCGCAGCCCGTCCCAGAGCCTCTGCTGCACCGTCCCCGGCATGGTACGCCGGGCGGCGTTGTCCCAGCTGAAGGGGGTGCGGTGGAGGTTGCGGCTGTCCTCCCGGAGGATGGGGTCGTCGTGGTAGCCGTAGCCATTGAGCTGGCCGATCTCGTCCCCGCTGGACAGCATGGGGAAGCCCGCCATGCACATAACGGCGGCATGCATCATCAGATCCCGCCGGACGCCCAGCGCAACCTGCCCCTCGTCCCCCTCGTACAGCCCCTTTTCAATGCCGCACAGGCTGGCGGTGGTGCCGCAGGTGCGGGCGTCCTGGGTGGCGGGGTTATAGTTATACCGCTCCCCCCGGGCGAAGCTGCCGGGGAAGCTGCCCTCGAAGAACTCATAGAGGTATTTCTTGTGGGCTAATGGATCTATGCCGAGGGCCCGGCCATAGTCCTCGTTGAGCCCCCAGCCAATGTCGTCGTGGCAGCGCAGGTAGTTGACAAAGCAGCAGTGGGCGGGCAGGGAGTGGAGATCGTCCAGCTGGTGCTTCAGCTGCCGCACGTCCCCCGAGGCCAGGGCGCTCCACTGGGTGGCCATGGTGGAGGCGTTGTAGAGCAGGTGGCACTCCGGCTTGTCCGCCGTGCCGAAGTAGGGGGCCAGCTCCCGGGGGGCCATCACCACCTCCCCCTTAAGAATGACGCCGGGGCACACGCACTCCGTGATGAGGCGGATCAGGCGCATGACGGTATGTACCTGGGGCAGGTTGCGGCAGGTGGTGCCCATCTCCTTCCACAGGTAGGGCACAGCGTCGATGCGCAGCACCTCCACCCCCAGGTTAGCCAGGCGGAGCATACTGTCCACCATGTCGTGGAACACTGCCGGGTTGTGATAATTGAGATCCCACTGGTAGGGGTGAAAGGAGGAGCACACATATTTCCCCATCTCCGGGACAAAGATGAAGCTGCCCGGGGCGGTCTCGGGGAACACGTCGGGGATGGTCTTTTCCATCTCCCGGGGTATGTCCGGGCTGTCAAAACAGATATAGCGGTCCTGATACTCCCGCTCCCCCGCCTTGGCCCGCATGGCCCAGTCGTGGGTGCCAGCGGTGTGGTTGATGACAAAATCCAGGCACAGGCTCATCCCCCGGCGGCGCATGGCGGCGGCCAGCCGGCTCAGTTCCTCGTTGGTGCCCAGGGTGGGGTCCACCTGGTTGAAGTCCTCCACGGCGTAGCCGCCGTCGTTGTCCGGGTGGGGCATTTTCAGCAGGGGCATCAGGTGCACATAGGTGATCCCCTGCTCCTTGAGGTAGCCCAGCTTTTCCTCCACGCCCTTGAGGCTTCCGGCGAACAGCCCCGGGTACATGGTGACCCCCAGCATTTTGCCCGCCCGGAACCACTCCGGGTCCGCCTCCCGCTTTTTGTCCAGCCGGCGCAGGCTCTCGCTGCGCCCGCCGTAGGCCCGGGCCATCATGGCCTTCAGCCCTTCCAGCATCTCCCGGTCATGGTACAGCTCCATATAAAGCCAGTCCAGCTCGTCCCGGCGGGCGGACAGGCGGCGCTCAAATCCGTTCATTCCTCCGCCTCCTCCACCGTGCAGGCCATCAGGCGGCGCACCTCGCCGGCGTCCGGCATAGAGCGCAAAGCGCCCTTCCGGGTGGTGACCAGATAGGCCGCCGTATTGGCAAAGCGGAGCATAGAGGACAGGTCACCCCGGGTAAGCCCATCCAGGCCGTGCGCCAGCACAAAGTCCAGCACGCACGCGCAGAAGGTGTCCCCCGCCCCGGTGGTCTCGATCACCCCGCCCCGCCTGCAGGCGGGGACAAACACCTGCTTGTCCTCGTAGTAGGAATAGCTGCCCTGCGCCCCGGCGGTGACGTTGAACAGCCGGATGTTGGGGAATTTCCCCCGCAGGCTGGCTGCGCCCTTATCGAAGTCCCTCTCCCCGGTCATGAACTCCAGCTCATTGTCGGCAATTTTCAGCACGTGGCACCGGGACAGTCCGTATTCAATCTGTTGTCTGGCCTCGTCCAGGCTGTCCCACAGGGGCGGGCGCAGGTTGGGGTCAAATGAGATGACCGCGCCCCCCGCCCTAGCACGCTCCACGGCCTTGACGGTGGCCCGGCGCGCGCCCTCGTGGGTCATGGACAGGGTGCCGAAGTGGAAGACGCGGCTTTGGGCGATCTCGTCCAGGGGCAGCTCATCCTCCCGGAGCATCATGTCCGCCCCGGGATTGCGGTAGAAGGAGAAGTCCCGGTCCCCATTGCCGAAGGTCTTGACAAAGGCCAGGGTGGTGCGCGTCTCCCGGTCAAACACCAGATGGTCCATGCAGATCCCCGCCGCCTCCGCCGCGTCCCGCAGCATCCGGCCGAACAGGTCGTTCCCCACCTTGCCCACAAAGGCGCACGAGCGGCCCAGCTTTTTCAGCATGGCCAGCACATTGCACGGCGCGCCCCCCGGATTGGCCTCGTATACCGGGTTCCCCTGCGGGCTTGCGCCGCTTCCAGTAAAGTCCACCAGCAGCTCGCCCAGGGCAATTACGTCAAACATCGCTCATTCCTCCTTATTCCCCGTTGGTTTTTGTGGAAATCTGTGATATGATAGGGCCATCGGACCCTTTGCGATCAGAAAGGATGTGTCCGGCCATGAAGGATTTCTCCTTCTCCGTCTTCCCCAATGAGAATTTTTTGGACCTGCGGCTGTTCCAATACGGCTGGGAACAGTGCGCGCCGCTGCACTCCTTCGGCCCCTTTGTGCGCAACAACTTTCTGCTCCACTATGTCATCTCCGGCCGGGGACAGCTGGACGCCACCGGCCCGGACGGGGTAAACCGGCGCTATGTCCTGGGCCCCGACCAGGGCTTTCTCATCTGCCCCGGCCTGGTAAACACGTACTTTGCGGACAAGAAGGACCCCTGGAAATATGTCTGGCTGGAGTTCGGGGGGCTGCGGGCGGAGGAATCCCTGGGCGCGGCGGGCCTGGGCCCCCTCCAGCCCATCTACCAGCCCGGCACGCCGGAGCAGGGCCGGCTGGTGCGGGACGCCATGCTGTACATCGCCGCCCACTCCCAGGCGTCTACCCTGCACCTCATCGGGCACCTGTACCTGTTTTTAGACGGGCTCATCCAGTCCTCCTCCACCCGGCGGGAGGCCGCCGGTCCCCGGCTCCAGGATTTCTACATCCAGGAGGCGGTGACCTTTATGGAGCACAACTACCAGCGGGAGCTGACGGTGGAGGAGATTGCCGACATGTGCAAGCTCAACCGCAGCTATTTCAGCAAAATGTTCCGGGACAGCATGGGCTGTCCGCCCCAGGAATTCCTCATCCGCCTGCGGCTACCCAAACCAGCTCCACTTCTCCCGGGCGTTCAAAAAGCGGTACGGCGTGTCCCCCCGGGAGTGGCGGATGCAGAACAAGGGCCAGCCGGAGCGCTGAGCCGCTTCAGAGCAGGGCTTCCCCCACGGGGAAAGCCCTTTTTTATCACTCCGCCTCCAGATAGAGCTGCATCGCCTGGTAGTCCCCCGTGGGCATGGGCAGGGGGAAGCCTGCGGCCATCAGCACATCGCCGGGCCATGCCTCCCCGCCGTTCACCCGGTATTGGGCCTGCGGGTCCAGCCCCCTGAGCCGGACGGTACGGAAGGGGGAGGCGGCGCGGTTGGCGTGGGTCACCAGGGACACCAGCGCCTCCCGCCGGTCGGGGGACACCTGCTGCCAGGCGGTGAAGGGATCATGAAAGGGGTCGCTGAGCCGGTAATAGTCCCCCCGCTGGATGAGCTCGTAGTGTTCCTTGAAGAAGGCCACTTGCCGCTTGATGGTCTCCTTTTCCTCCGCCGTGGTGTGGTTCAGATCCATCTCATAGCCGAAGGTGCCCGCCATGGCTACCACGCCGCGGGTTTCCATGGACACGCTGCGGCCCGTCTGGGCGTTGGGGACGGCGGATACATGGGCCCCCATGGTGGAGACGGGGTAGCAGAAGGAGGTGCCGTACTGGATGGTCAGGCGGTCGATGGCGTCGGTGTTGTCGCTGCACCAGAACTGGGGAACGTAATAGAGCATACCGGCGTCAAACCGCCCGCCGCCGCCGGTGCAGCCCTCAATGAGTATGCCAGGGAAGTCCCGGCGCATCCGCGCCAGGATATCGTACACCCCCAGCACAAAGCGGTGGAACAGCTCGCCCTGGCGGCCCGCAGGCAGGGCGGAGGACCACACATCGGTGAGGCTGCGGTTCATGTCCCACTTCACATAGGTAATTTCAGCGCTTTCCAGCACCTGCTTGATGGCGCCGTACACATGATCCCGCACTTCCTTGCGGGAGAAGTCCAGCACCAGCTGGCTCCGGCCCCGGGCAAAGGGGCGGTTAGGGGCCTCCAGCACCCAGTCCGGGTGGGCATTGTAGAGGGCACTGTCCTCGCTGACCATCTCCGGCTCGATCCAGATGCCGAAGGACATGCCCAGATCGTGGATGCGGGGCACCAGGGCCCCCAGGCCGCCGGGCAGCTTGCTCTCGTTCACCGTCCAGTCCCCCAGGCCGCCGAAGTCGCTGTCCCGGGTGCCGAACCAGCCGTCGTCCATGACAAACAGCTCAATGCCCAGGGGGGCGGCGGCCGCCGCGATGCTCACCAGCTTCTCCGCGTCGAAGCCGAACTCGGTGGCCTCCCAGTTGTTGATGAGCACCGGGCGGCGCTTCCCCTCCAGGGGGTCGTGGATCAGGTTTTCCCGGATGGCCCGGTGGAAGCTGCGGCTCATCTGCCCGAAGCCGCAGGGGGAGCATACCAGCGCCGCCTCCGGCGCGGTGAAGCACTCCCCGGGGGCCAGGGTATAGCAGAAGTGGTAGGGGTTGATCCCCAGCAGCAGCCGGTTGTTTTCCAGGTGGGTGCGCTCCGCCGCGGCCAGGAAGTTCCCGCTGTATACCAGCATAGCCCCGTAGCAGGTCCCGCAGTCCTCATTGGCGTTGTGGTCGCACAGGATGACGAAGGGGTTGTGGTGGTGGCTGGAGGTGCCCCGCACGCTCTCCACGCTCTGCACGCCCTGGCGCAGGGGGGAGCGGCTCAGGCTCCGCTCCTGGGCGTGGCAGCCATCGAAGGTGATGAAGTCCAGATCCCCCCCCTGGAGGTCCAGGCACAGGGAGGCGCACCGGCGCAGCTGGACGGCCTGCCCCCCCTCGTTGACCACCTGCACCGCCCGGGTGATGAGGTCGCAGCGCTCCAGTACGCCGTAGTACAGCTTTACCGACATTTTGCAGGTGGAGTCGGTGAGGTGGATCACCAGGGTCTCCCATTCGTCCCCGCCGAAAAAGGCGGGCAGGCCGGGCAGGGCGTATTTCCCCTTTTTCAGCTCAAAGCCGGTGTAGCGCAGGTCGGCCAGCCGGCTGCCGTCCGCCGGCTCAAACTCGATGGAGGGCAGGCGGAAATCGCCCACGCCACAGGTGGAATACTCCTGGGGCAGGGTGTCCAGGGAATAGTCACGCCGGTGGCCCGCCTCGTTGGGATTTGGGGACGTGCCCCGGTCCGCGAACTGGATGAGCCGGGACAGGTCTCCGCCCCGGAGCCTGGGGCCGTAGTAGGTGTGGAGCAGCACCCGGTACTGGTCCGCCTTCATCTGGTAGGTGGTGTTCTGGGTGTGCAGGGTGAAGAGTTTGTTTTCCTGATCGAGTACGATCATAGGGATACCCCCTAGTAAAGTATTTCGCAGTAATTGTACGGGATTTTTCACTGGGAGGCAAGGGGGAATCGGAAAAATATCGCACAAATCCGCACCCAGTCCCGGCGGGAAAATTAGAGGTTGGTTAGACAGACAGCCCCGGACGTTGGAACGGCCGGGGCTGTCTGTAAGAGGGAGGTACAGGATTACTTTCCGCCGGTAGAGGCGATGCCCTCGATGAACTGCTTCTGGAAAATGAGGTACAGGATGACCATGGGCAGCATGGCCAGCAGGGAACCGGCCATCAGCACCGGGAAGTTGGTGGTAAACTGGCCCCGCAGGGTGGCAAGGCCGGAGCTGAGGGTCATCATGTTCAGGTCGCTGTTCACCACCAGCGGCCACATCAGGTCGGAGTAGGCGAACACGGCGGTGAAGATGGTCAGGGCGGCCACGGAGGTGCCGGTGAGGGGGAACATGACCTTATAGAAGGTCTGCCACTGGTTGCAGCCGTCCAGGTAGGCGGCCTCGCCGATCTCCTTGGGGATGCCCATATAGGTCTGGCGCAGGAAGAACACGCCGAAGGCGCTGACCAGGCCGGGGAACACCAGGGCGAAGATGGTGTTGGCGAGGCCCATCTTGGCCACCATCTGGTACTGGGGAATGATGAAGATCTGGCTGGGCAGCGACATCTGCACCAGCACGATGCCGAACAGCAGCCCCTTGCCGCGGAACTCCAGCTTGGCGAAGGCGTAGCCCGCCATGGAGCTGAACAGCACCGCGCAGATCACCCGGAACAGGATCATCAGGCCGGTGTTCACGTACAGGTTGAGGAAGGGAAGGCTCTTGATGGCCTCGACGAAGTTGTCCCACATGATCTGCTTGGGGAAGAAGGTGGGGGGAACCGCCATACTCTCCGGCACGGTCTTGGAGCTGGTGAGGATCATCCACACGAAGGGGAAGATCATGATGAGGGCGCCCAGGATGAGGAACACATAGGTGAGCACGGTGTTCAGGGCTTTGGAGGATTCCATCGAACTGCGTTTCATCTTCTCAGCCCTCCCTTAGACGTCGTAGTTGACCCACTTCTTCTGGCCATAGAACTGGATCACGGTGACCAGGCCGATAAGCAGGACGGTCCAGATGACGATGGCCGAGCCCATGCCGCGGCTGCCCGCCACGAAGGACTCCCGGTAGAACAGGTACATCAGGCTCTGCACGCTGGTGACGGCGGGGTTGGTCTCCTCCACCATCATGTAGATCAGGTCGTACACCTTGACGGAGGCCATCAGGCGCATAATCATCACCACGAACAGGGTAGGGGACACCATGGGCAGGGTAATGGTGAAGAACTGCTTCACCTTGCCCGCGCCGTCGATGCTGTTGGCCTCATAGAGGGTTTTGGGGATGTTCTGGAGCCCCGCCAGCAGGAGGACGGCATCATAGCCAATATTGCTCCAGATGGCCACGATGGCGCAGGAGACCATGACAAAGTTGGGGTCGGTGATCCAGCCGATTTTGGCGCCCAGCACCTGGTTGAGGATGCCGTACTCACCGTTGAAGATCCAGCGCCACACCATGGTGACGGCGGCGGGGGCGCACACCATGGGCAGGAAGAAGATGGTACGGAAGCCGCCCTTGAACTTAATTTTCGCGTTCAGGAGCATGGCTACCAGCAGGGACAGGAACAGCCCCACGGGGACGGTGAGGATGCAAAACAGGATGGTGTTCCAGGTGGCCCGCCAGAACTCGCCGGTCTGGAACATCTCAATGTAATTGGCCAGGCCGATAAACTTGTAGTGGCCGAAGCCCAGGTGCTCACAGAAGCTGGTGTAAATGGTCTGCACAAAGGGCCACAGATTGAGTACGATCAGGCCGATGATGGTGGGGGCCACCATGAGGTAGGCCCAGTTTTGCTCCCGGCGGGCCGCCGGGGACAGCTTGTTCTTTTTCACAGTTGACCCTCCTCTCAGTTACCCGCCAGCTTCTTGGCGGTCTCGGTGTCTACAATGCTCTGCATGTTGGCCATGGCCTCGTCCAGGCTCTGCTGGCCGTTATAGACCTTGTTCAGCTCGTCCAGCACAGGGCTCTTCCACTTGGGCTTGGCAGAGTTGTTCACGTTCTGCACGCCGTACTCGAACTGGTCCATCACCATCTCCACGTTGATATCGTAGCCCTTCTCGTCAAAGGCGTCGAAATAGGGCTGCTCGGTGCCGTTGTAGGCGGAGATGGCCGCGCCGTAGGAGCTGGCCAGCAGCTGGGCCTCCTCGGTGCCGAAGAACTTGATCACGTCCAGGGCGATATCGCGGGTCTTGCCCTTGGCGGCGGTGGAGTAGCACAGGCCGTTGGAGATGGTGGCCCGGCCGTCGCCGCTGACGGGGTCGGGGCACTTGGGCATGGGGGCGATATCCCACTTGCCGTCCATGTTGGGGAAGTTGACGCACTTGTTCATCAGCTCCCAGTTGCCCTCCACGTACATGGAGCCGATGCCGGAGAAGAAGGCGGTGCCGGGGGCGGTCTCGGCGAAATAGGCCTGCTTGGGGCACCAGTCATAGCTCTGCATTCCCACATAGAACTCCATGCCCTTCTTGGTGCCGGGCTGGTCGAAGCCCGCGCGGGTGAAGTCCTCGTTCAAAATGTACCCGCCGGCCTGGTAGACGAAGCTCCAGTAGCCCATCTGGTCGTCGTTGTAGGCCATGAAGCCGTAATTGCCGGTGTTGTCGTAGATGGCCTGGGAGGCGCTGAGCAGGTCGTCCCAGGTCCAGTTCTCGTCGGGGTAGGATACCCCGGCGGCGTCGAACATCTCCTTATTGTACACCAGGAAGATGTTATCCTTGTCCTTGGGCACGCCGTACATCCTGCCGTCGCTGCCCTGGGCGTTGCCGATGGAGATCTCGGAGAAATGGTTCTGATAATAGCCCGCCTCCACGTCGTCATAGAGGCCGGTGACATCCGCCAGGATGCCGAAATCGGAATAGTACAAGATCTGGTTGGTGTGCATCCAGAAGATATCCGGCATGGTGTTGGATTCGGCTGCGGCCTCCAGCTTGGTCCAGTACTCGTTCCAGCTGGTGACCTGAACCTCGATGACCACATCGGGGTTCTTTTCGGTGTAGGCGTCGCAGATGGCCTGCATGCTCTCGCGCTGGGCCACGTCCCAGATCTGGAATTTGAGGTGGGTCTTGCCGTCCACGGAGCCGCAGCCGCACAGGGACAGCAGCAGCGCCAAGGCCAGCGCCGTGATGCGGGGGAATTTTTTCATAAACACCACTCCTCTGCTTCATTTTCTCGCCGCTGCCGCTCAGGGGCAGCGTTTGTAAGCAGATAATACCGCTTTGGCCCCGGCGCTGTAAATGGACGGTGTTTTCAGAAATATGCCCAGATGTGACTTTAGACGCTTTCGGTGCATATCGCCCAACATCACGACATATTTTTGATGTTTTTGTCTCTTTGACCATATTTATCCACAAATTTTTGTTGAAAATGACAGGTATAATCCTTGTATTTCTGGTTTTTCTGTTTTTTCCTGCTCCTGTAATATTTAACATATGTCTTTATGTGTGCATCGCTGTCGAACCCCGGGCGGCGTGCCCGCAGGCGGCAGGCAAGCTGTTTAAAATAATTTTGAAATTCCTCTTGACGGCGTGCTCGCCCTCTGCTATCATGTATTTAAATAAATTTTGAATTAGGTGCTGTCTTGGAGGGAGCTTCTCATGCCTGTATCCGATATCCTGTCGGCGCTGGCCGACGAAAACCGGCGCAGAATCCTGACCACGCTGAAGCAGGGCCGCGTCTCCTCCGGCGAGCTGGCCCAGGCGGTGGGCATGACCCCCCAGGCCCTGTCCTACCACCTGAAAAAGCTGCGGGAGGCGGAGCTGATCTACGAGACCCGGCGGAAGAACTTCATCTTCTACGAGCTGGACCTGACGGTGCTGGACGAGGCCATTTTGTGGCTGGACAACTTGAGAGGAGGCGCGGATCATGAACAAAACGCTGAAAAAAATGTATACTGCCTGCGTCCTGCTGATCCTTCTGACGCTGATTCTGGTGCTGGCGGCGCTGCCCTTTCTGCCGGACCGCATCCCGGCCCACTATGACGCAGCGGGTGTCGTGAACCGCTGGGGGAGCAAATTTGAAATGCTGATCTTTCCGGGCCTCGTGCTCCCCTACGGGGCGCTGTTTCTGGGCACCTGCCGGATGTGCCGGGAATTTTCCTCCGGGGAGCTGGGGGAGCGCATCATAGTCATCGGGGGCATTGTCCAGTTCGCCGTGTTCGACCTGATGACCGCGTACTTTTTGTATACCAGCTTCCGGCAGGTGGAAATCCTGGCCTTCATGCCCTTGGACCTCAACCAGCTGCTGTGCGGAGTGAGCGGCCTGGGGCTCATCGCCCTGGGTAACTGGATACCCAAGCTGAAGGAGCCCGGCCCGGTGGGCCTGCGCACCCGCTGGAGCATGAAAAGCACGGCGGTCTGGCGCAAATGCCAGCGGTTCGGCGGCTGGTCCTTCGCGGCAGCAGGGGCGGGCAGCATCCTGGCCGCCCTGCTGGTGGAGGGCGTGTGGTGCTGGGTATGGATGGTTCTGGCCCTCACAGCCGCCAGCATCGCCGGGGCCATCTACTCCTGGTACGCGGCCAAGACCACCACGGAGGGATAAAAAAGCGCCCCTCCCCCGAGCGGGGGAGGGGCGCTTTGCGTATCATTCTTACTCGATGCCGCTCAAATCGAACTGGTCCAGCCAGGCGCTGGCGGTCTCGCACACGCCCCGCAGGCACGCCTCGCCGAAGGGACTCTCCAGCCCGGCGTTTTCCAGCAGGCCGGTGAAGGTGCGGCTGCCGCCCTGCTTCGTGTAGGCCATGTACTTCTCCCAGGC
>CAJUQD010000047.1 GCA_910588105.1 uncultured Oscillospiraceae bacterium
GGGGCGATGCCCAGCCGCACGCCCAGGGGGATGGCTTCCACGATCTTCTCCCGGACGCTGAGGACGGACAGGACGATGAACACGATGCCCTCAATGAGGATGATGATGAGCGCCGCCTGGAAGCTGGCCACATAATCCTGGTTGATGATGCCCATGATGCTGGACACAACCACGGCAAAGAAGGCGTTCAGCCCCATGCCGGGGGCCAGGCAGAAGGGCTTGTTGGCCAGGAAGGCCATGGCGAACATGGCGATGGCGGAGGCGATGCAGGTGGCCAGGAACACGCCGTTCCACAGCTCCTGCCCGCCGGCGCCGTAGCCGGTGAGGATGTTGGGGTTCAGGGCGATGATGTAGGCCATCGTCATGAACGTGGTCAGGCCGGCCACGATCTCGGTGCGCACGGTGGTGCCGTTTTCCTTAAGCTTGAAAATTTTCTCCATAAAAAACTCCCTCTCCAGAATTTCCTTCGGGATCATCGGAGCGGGAAAAACAAAATCAGCCCGGAAAGCGAATAGGACTTCCGGACCTGTTCTGTTGATCGGTAGCAGCCTGAATCGGTCAGGCGGTAGAGACTCGGAACCCATCCTGTTCCGATTATACCGAAGGATATGAAGTTGACGGTACTAGTATACCATGCCCGCTGACAGATTTCTACAATTTTTTTCCCACCCTGAAAACTTCATTACATTTTGACAAGATGGGACAGGGATAGTATAATGTGGATGTACTAAATTACAACTGGAGATGAGCTGCTATGACCTATGAAATGCACGTGGCGGGCCTAACGCGCCAACTGCCCCTGTGCCCCATCAGCGATAAGCTGATGATCGGGGCCTTTGTGATCTTTGGCGACGTGGAGCTCACCTGTGCCTGCGCCGCCGGGCTGTTGAAGATTGCCCCGGAGTTCGACTACATGGTGGCCCCCGAGGCCAAGGCCATCCCCCTGGTTCACGAGATGGCCCGGCAGAGCGGCCGGAACGAGTACTTCCTGGTGCGCAAGGCCCCCAAGCTGTATATGGACGGGGTGTTCGAGGCGGTGGACCGCTCCATTACCACCGCCGGGGAGCAGAAGCTGTACATGGACGGGGCGGACGCCAGAAAGATGAAGGGCAAGCGCATCCTGATCCTGGACGACGTGATTTCCACCGGGGGGTCGCTTTCGGCAGTGGAGAGCCTGGTGGACCAGGCGGGGGGCAATGTGGTGGGCCGGATGGCCATCCTGGCCGAGGGGGACGCCGCCCGCCGGGACGACATCCTCTTCCTGGAGAAGCTGCCCCTGTTCGACTGCGAAGGGAAGCCGCTGGAATAACGGGAAAGCGCCGGGGAGACCCGGCGCTTTTTCCAGCGGCGCAACCTGTGGTTGACCGGCCTGGAAAAGCGGATCATTGCGCCCCGGCGGCAATTCGGGTATGATAAAGGCACGCTCGAGTGAATCATCTAACCGGAGGAACACAATATGGAATTGGGAAATCAGATCAAGGCGCTGCGCCTCCAGCGGGGGACCACCCAGGAGGCGCTGGCGCAGCACCTCAACGTCAGCCCCCAGGCGGTAAGCAAGTGGGAGCGGGAGGCGGCCATGCCCGACGTGCAGCTGCTGCCCGCCATCTCCGCCTATTTCGGCGTCACCATCGACGCGCTGTTCGCCCTCACCGACGACACCCGGATGGAGCGCATCCAGAACATGCTGTGGGACGAGCGGGTGCTGGACCCCGCCGTGGTGGAGTTGGACCGGGCATTCCTGCTGGAAAAGGCCCGGCGGGAGCCGGACAACGGCCGCCCCCACCAGCTGCTGGCCGACCTGGAAAACCATCTGGCGGAGGAGCACCGCGCCCGGGCGGCCCACTATGCCCGCGAATCCCTGGCCCGGGATCCCATGTGCAAGGGCGCCCACGACGAGCTGGTCCACGCCATGGGGGGCAGGCTGGCCGACTGGTGCTACACCAACCACCGGGAGCTCATCCGCTGGTACGAGGCGTTTTTGGAGAAAAATCCGGAGCACCGCGGCGGCTACCTGTACCTGCTGGATCAGCTTATCGACGACGGGCGGCTGGACGAGGCCCGCGTCTGGCTTGCGCGGATGGAGCCGGTGGACGGCACCTTCCGCACGCCCCTCTACCGGGGGCTTATCGCCCAGGCTGAGGGAGACCGGGAGGGGGCTATGGCCATCTGGGAGCAGATGTGCCGGGACTGGCCCGAGGACTGGATGGTGTGGTATACCATGGGGGACGCCATGGTCCGCACGGGGCGGTACGGCGAGGCGAAGGGGCACTACCGCAGGGCCTTTGAGCTCCAGCCCCAGCCTAAGTATGTGGACAGTCTGGAGTCCATTGCCCAGGTGTGCCAGCTGGAGGGGGATATCCCCGGCGCCGTGGCCGCCTTGGAGGAAGAGGTGGCGCTGCTGGCCGGGCAGTGGGACACCTGCACCGGCGAGACGGTGGACAAGGTGCGCCGGGAGATCGGACGACTGAAGGCGCTGTGACAAAAAGGCCGCGTGGAATTTGCCCGCGCGGTCTTTTTCTTGCCTTTTGGGCGCTGGTATGGTAGAATACTTCCAACTCAAAAGGGAAAGGAGAGCGTATCAAATCATGAAAAACAACACTGTGCGCGGCTGGAGGGCCTGCGCCCGATAAACCCGCCCTCCAAATTAAAATTGGAGGAAGATTTCAAGCATGGAACTCAAGTACCAAAACATCGTCCTGCGGGACATGGAGGAGCGCGACATCGGCGACGAGATCCGCTGGAACACCACCCAGACCCAGTGGGCGCTGTGGGACGCCCCCTGGGAGATGGAGGAGGAGCTCAAAACCTTTGACCCGGAGGCCCACCGCAAAAAAGAGCTGGAGTGGCTGGTCAAGCCCAAGCCGGATCGCCGCCGCTGCCTGGAGATCGACACCTGGGACGGCGTGCACCTGGGCGCGGTAAACTGCTACTGCATCGACGGGGACTGCAATTGGCTGGAGAAGGCCCCGGAGACGGAGGAGGAGCGCCAAAAGGCCCGCTGGGCGGTGGGGCTGGATATCTGCGAACCGGCCTACTGGAACGGCGGCTGGGGTGCCCAGGCGCTGGCGGCCTTCCTCCGCTACCACCTGGACGGGGGCTATACCGAGCTGTACACCCAGACCTGGTCGGGCAATGTGCGCATGACCGCCCTGGCGGAAAAGCTGGGCTTCCGGGAGTGCCGCCGCAAGGAGGGTATCCGGCAGGTGCAGGGGGAGACCTACGATGGGCTCACCTTCCGGCTGGACCGGGACGCCTTTGAGGAATACTGCGCCCGGCCGGGGGCGGCGGTATGCGTGCGCCCGGTGGAGGATCCGGGGGAAAAGGAGGCCGCCGCGGCATCGGTGCTGTCCGGCCTGCCCGAGTGGTTCGGCCTGCCGGACAGCACGGCGGAGTATGTCCGGGTCAGCCGGGGGCTGCCCTTCTGGGCGGCAGTGGAGGACGGCAAGGCGGCGGGCTTCGCCGCGCTGAAGGAGACCGCCCCCAAAACCGCGGAAATTTACGTCATGGGCGTCCGGCCGGGGCTGCACCGCGCCGGGGTGGGACGGCGGCTGTTTACCGCGCTGTACCGCTATGCCAAGGGGCGGGGATACGCCTTCCTCCAGGTCAAGACCGTCCAGGAGGGGCATTATCCTGCGTACGACCGCACCAACGCCTTTTACCGGGCGGTGGGCTTTACCGAGCTGGAGTGCTTCCCCTCCCTGTGGGGCGCGTGGAATCCCTGCCAGGTGCTGGTGATGGCGGTGCGGTAAACCCGGCCCCCTCCCCCGTGTTGACGGGGGAGGGGGCTGTGTAAAAGGAGTTTGTGGATTCTGCCAAAAAAATTGGGATAAACTTTGTGCGGTTCATCAATTTTGCGGGGAAACACGGAAAAACATTGATTGCCCATCTGATATGTGGTAAATTAAGACCAGAAAAATGTCCGGCGCCGCCGCATGGCAGGGCGGGACGGGACAAACTGAATACCATGAACCTTTGAGGGGAGCGTGCAGCGTTGAGACAGTGGGAAGCCGCTGTTTTACAGGGTGCGCTTGTTTCTTTTTCGGCTTTTGTAACGCGAAGGGATATAAAGGAGGGACGTGCTTATGGGAAAGTATGTAATGGCGCTGGACGCGGGCACCACAAGCAACCGCTGCATTCTGTTCAACGAGCGGGGTGAGATGTGCAGCGTGGCCCAGAAGGAGTTCACCCAGTTTTTCCCCAAGCCGGGGTGGGTGGAGCACGACGCGGAAGAAATCTGGTCTACCCAGCTGGAGGTGGCCCAGGAGGCCATGAAAAACCTGAACGCCACCGCCGCGGACATTGCCGCCATCGGCATCACCAACCAGCGGGAGACCACCATCGTGTGGGATAAGCAAACCGGCGAGCCCATCCACCGGGCCGTCGTCTGGCAGTGCCGCCGCACCGCCGAGTACTGCGACTCGCTGAAGGACAAAGGGCTGGTGGACACGGTCCGGGCCAAGACGGGGCTGGTCATCGACGCCTATTTCTCCGGCACCAAGCTGCGCTGGCTGCTGGAAAATGTCCCCGGCGCCCGGGAGCGGGCGGAAAAGGGCGAGCTGCTCTTCGGCACGGTGGAAACCTGGCTGATCTGGAAGCTGACCCACGGCCGGGTCCACGTCACCGACTACTCCAACGCCGCGCGCACCATACTCTTCAACATCAACACCCTGGAGTGGGATGAGGATATCTTGAAGGAGCTGGACATCCCCCGCTCCATGCTGCCCCAGGCAAAGCCCTCCAGCTGCGTGTACGGCGAGGCCGACCCCCAGTTCTTCGGCGGGCCCATCCCCATCGCCGGCGCGGCGGGGGACCAGCAGGCCGCCCTCTTCGGCCAGACCTGCTTTACCCCCGGCGAGGCCAAGAACACCTACGGCACCGGCTGCTTTTTATTGATGAACACCGGGGAGAAGCCGGTGTTTTCCGGCAACGGGCTGGTGACCACCATCGCCTGGGGGCTGGATGGCAAGGTCACCTACGCCCTGGAGGGGTCCATCTTTGTAGCGGGGGCGTCCATCCAGTGGCTGCGGGACGAGATGCGCATGATCGACAGCTCCCCCGACTCCGAGTACATGGCCCGCAAGGTGAAGGACACCAACGGCTGCTACGTGGTGCCCGCCTTCACCGGCCTGGGTGCGCCCCACTGGGACCAGTACGCACGGGGGGCCATTGTGGGCATCACCCGGGGGGTGAACAAGTACCATATCATCCGCGCCACCCTGGAATCCATGACCTATCAGGTGAACGACGTGCTCCAGGCCATGCGGGCGGATTCCGGCATTGAGCTGTCCGCCCTGAAGGTGGACGGCGGGGCCAGCGCCAACAACCTGCTGATGCAGATGCAGGCCGACATCAGCGGCGCGCCCGTCAACCGCCCCATGTGCGTGGAGACCACGGCCATGGGCGCGGCCTATCTGGCCGGCCTGGCGGTGGGCTATTGGTCCGGCAAGGAGGACGTGCTCAAGAACTGGGCCATTGACCGCGTCTTCGAGCCAGCCATCGGCCAGGAGGAGCGGGCGAAGCGCTGCAAGGGCTGGAGCCGGGCGGTTACCCGGGCGTACGGTTGGGCCAAGGAGGACTGAGGCCCGCCGCCGGAAACGCAAAAACGCCTGTCAACCGGAGGTTCGGTTTTTGAAAAAGTATTTTGAGGAGGAGTGAACTTGCATGGTTGATATCGTTATCATCGGCGCGGGGGTGTCCGGCTGCGCCATTGCCAGGGAAGTGTCCCGCTACAGGGCGGACGTGCTGGTGCTGGAGAGGGAGGAGGATGTGTGCTGCGGCACCTCCAAGGCCAATAGCGCCATCGTCCACGCGGGGTACGATGCAGCCAACGGCTCGCTGATGGCAAAGCTGAACGTGGAGGGCAGCCGCCTGATGCCCGCTTTGTCCAAGGAGCTGGACTTCCCCTATGAGAACAACGGCAGCCTTGTGGTCATGGTCAGCGAGGATGACCGCCCTGCCCTGAACAGGCTGTATGAAAACGGCGTGGCCAACGGGGTGGAGGGCCTGCGCATCGTGGAGCGGGACGAGCTGGTCCAGATGGAGCCCAACATCAGCGACCAGGCGGTGGCGGCCCTGTACGCCCCCACCGGGGCTATCGTATGCCCCTTCGGGCTCACCTTCGCCCTGGCGGAGAACGCCGCCCGCAACGGCGTAAAGTTCCAGTTCGACACCGAGGTCACCGGCATCGAGAAGACGGACGGCGGCTGGAAGCTGTCCACCACCCGGGGGGACGTGGAGGCCAGGGTGGTGGTGAACGCCGCGGGCGTGTATGCCGACAAGCTGCACAACATGGTGTCGGACGACGCCATGACCATCACCCCCCGCCGGGGCGACTACTTCCTGTTGGACCACTCGGCCCAGGGCCATGTGAGCCACACCGTGTTCCAGCTGCCCGGCAAGTTCGGCAAGGGCGTGCTGGTGGCCCCCACCGTACACGGCAATATCATCGTGGGCCCCACCGCCATCGACATTGAGGACAAGGAGGGGGTGGCCACCACCCAGGCGGGGCTGGACGAGGTGCGCGCCAAGTGCGGCCTTGCGGTGAAGGACGTGCCCCTGCGCCAGACCATCACCAGCTTCGCGGGCCTGCGGGCCCATGAGGCCCGCCATGAGTTCTTCATCGGCGAGGTCCAGCCCGGCTTTGTGGACTGCGCGGGCATCGAGTCCCCCGGCCTGTCCTCCGCCCCCGCCATCGGCGTGATGGTGAGCGGTATCGTGAAGAATATCCTCAAGCTGGAGGAGAATCCCGGTTTTGAATCAAAGCGGAAAGGCATCCTGGATCCCAAGGGGCTGGACGCAGAGGCCCGCGCCGCCTTAATCCGTGAGAACCCCGCCTACGGCACTGTCATCTGCCGCTGCGAGACCGTCACCGAGGGCGAGATTGTGGACGCCATCCGCCGCGTGCCGGGGGCCCGCAGCGTGGATGGCGTGAAGCGCCGGGTCCGGGCCGGTATGGGCCGGTGCCAGGGCGGTTTCTGCTCCCCAAGGGTCATGGAGATCCTGGCCCGGGAACTGGGCGTGGATCAGAGTGCCATCACCAAGGCGGGCGCGGGATCCGAGCTGATTGTGGGCGTCAACAAGGACGCCATCTGAGGGGGCCTGAAACCATGAGAGAATACGAACTTGTCATTATCGGCGGCGGCCCTGCGGGGCTGGCCGCTGCGGCGGCGGCCCACGAGGCGGGATTGCGGGATATCCTCATCCTGGAGCGGGACAACGAGCTGGGCGGCATCCTGAACCAGTGCATTCACAACGGCTTCGGCCTGCACACCTTTAAGGAGGAGCTCACCGGCCCCGAGTATGCCGGGCGGTTCATTGAGCAGGTGGAGAAGCTGGGCATCCCCTATAAGCTGAACACCATGGTGCTGGATCTGGCGGCGGACAAGACCGTCACCGCCATGAACCGGGAGGACGGGCTGTTCCAGCTCCACCCCAAGGCGGTCATCCTGGCCATGGGCTGCCGGGAGCGGCCCCGGGGCGCGCTGAGCATACCCGGCTGCCGCCCGGCGGGCATCTACACTGCGGGCACCGCCCAGCGGCTGGTGAACATGGAGGGCTACATGCCCGGACGGAAGGTGGTCATCCTGGGCTCCGGGGACATCGGGCTCATCATGGCCCGCCGCATGACCCTGGAGGGCGCCCAGGTACAGGTGGTGGCGGAGCTGATGCCCTATTCCGGCGGGCTGAAGCGGAACATCGTCCAGTGCCTGGACGACTACGGCATCCCCCTGAAGCTGAGCCACACGGTGGTGGACATCGAGGGCAAAAAGCGCGTGGAGGCCGTCACCATCGCCCAGGTGGACGGGAATAACCGCCCCATCCCCGGCACCGAGGAGCGCTATGAGTGCGACACCCTGCTGCTCTCCTGCGGCCTCATCCCGGAGAACGAGCTGAGCCGCTCCGCCGGGGTGGAACTCAACCCCATCACTAACGGCCCCACCGTCAACGAGAGCCTGGAAACCAGCATACCCGGCGTGTTCGCCGCAGGCAACGTGCTCCACGTCCACGACCTGGTGGACTATGTGTCCGAGGAGGCGGGGGCCGCGGGCCGGCAGGCCGCCGGCTACATCGCCGCCGGGTGCAGGGAGGAGGAGCACAAGGCCCTGCCCATCAAGTGCGCCAACGGCGTGCGTTATACCGTGCCCGTGGCCATCCGGCCCGGGGCGGCGGGGGACACCGTGACCCTACGTTTCCGGGTGGGTAATGTGTACAAGAACAAGAAGGTTGCGGTGTACGCGGGGGACGCCTGTGTGTTCAGCCGCAAGCGCCCGGTGCTGGCCCCCGGCGAGATGGAGACCGTGATCCTCAAGACCAGCCTGCTGACGGACCATCCCGAGGCGGACGGTATCACCGTGACCCTGGAGGAGGCGTAAGACGATGGAAGAGAAGGATCTGATCTGCATCAACTGCCCGCTGGGCTGCCCGCTCACCGTCACTCTGGAAAACGGAGAGGTCAAGGCCGTTGCCGGCAACACCTGCCCCCGGGGGGAGGCATACGCCCGCAAGGAGCTGACCAACCCCACCCGCATCGTCACCAGCACGGTGAAGGTACGGGGCGGCACGCTGGCCATGGCCTCGGTCAAGACCGCCAGCGGCATTCCCAAGGGGAAGATTTTTGACTGCGTGAAGGCCATCCAGGACATTGAGCTGCCCGCCCCTGTGGCCATCGGCCAGGTGGTGCTGGCCGACGTGTGCGGCACCGGGGTGGACATCGTAGCTACCAAGAACGTGCCCGCCAAGGGCTGAGGGGGAGGAGCCATGAAAGACCAGAACTGCGGTTACTGTATGCGGGGGGAGCTGCTGGACGCTTTCGGCATCTATATCTGCGAGCTGAGCGTCAGCACCCTCATCCTCTTCCGGGAGCAGAGCCACCCCGGCCGCTGCATCGTGGCCTACAAGGACCACGTGAGCGAGCTGACCGACATCAGCGATGAGGAGCGCAGCGCCTTTTTCGCCGATGTGGCCCGGGCGTCCAGGGCGATCCACGCCGCCTTCCACCCGGATAAGGTGAACTACGGCGCCTACGGCGACACCGGCTGCCACCTCCACTTCCACCTGGTGCCTAAGTACAAGGACGCCTATGAGTGGGGCGGGGTGTTCGAGATGAACCCCGGCAAGGTGAAGCTGTCCGAGGAAGAGTACGCCGCCATGATCGGGAAGATCAAGGCAAACCTGTAAAAAGCATAGCAGCAAAAGCCCCCGCCATCCGGCGGGGGCTTTCTTATACTGCACGGGCGTTTCGTGTGAAACGTCACGCCATGAGGGCCTCCATTTCGTCCAGCAGCTCGCCGAACAGGTCCAGGGCGTCCTGGATGGGCTGGGGACTGGCCATATCCACACCGGCGCCCCGCAGCAGGTCGATGGGGTCCTTGGAGGAGCCGCCGGACAGGAATTCCATATAGTCCTTGACGGCGGGGGCGCCCTCCTTCAGGATGCGGCGGGACAGGGCGATGGCGGCGGAGTAGCCGGTGGAGTACTGGTAGACGTAGTAATTGTAATAGAAGTGGGGGATGCGCACCCACTCCAGGGCGATGCGGTCATCGGTCACCATATCGGGGCCGAAGTACTTGGCGTTGAGGGCCTTGTACTCCTCGCTGAGCTTTTGGGCGGTGAGGGGGACGCCCTGGGCGTTGAGCTGGCCCAGGCGCAGCTCGTACTCGGCGAACATGGTCTGGCGGTACAGGGTGCCCTTGAACTGCTCCAGGAAGTGGTTAATGAGCCAGGCCCGCTCCCGCTTGTCGCTGGTTTTCCCCAGCAGGTGCTCCATCAGCAGCGCCTCGTTGCAGGTGGAGGCCACCTCGGCCACAAAAATCACATAGTCCCGGTACACCGAGGGCTGGGTCTTGTTGGACAGGTAGGAGTGGACGGCGTGGCCCATCTCATGGGCCATGGTGAACATGCTGTCCAGGTTGTCCTTCTGGTTGAGCAGCACGAAGGGGTGGACCACCACGCCGTTCATATAGGCCCCGGAGCGCTTGCCCACGTTCTCGTACACGTCGATCCAGCGGTTGTCAAAGCCCTCCTTGATGATGGAGCGGTACGCCTCGCCCATGGGGGCCAGGGCGTCGTAGACGGTGGCCTTGGCCTCGTCGAAGGGGATCACCTTGTCCGCGCCGGACACCATGGGGGCATAGATGTCGTACATGTGCAGCTCGTCCACGCCCAGCAGCTTCTTGCGCAGGCGGACGTAGCGGTGGAGCTTGTCCAAATTGGCGTTCACGGTGTCCACCAGATTGTGATAGACCTGGGGCGGCACCCGGGTGTCGCTGACGGCGGCGGCCAGGGGGGTGTCGTACTTCCGGGCGGAGGCGAAGAACTGGCGCTGCTTTACCTCGGAGCTGAGCACCGCCGCGGCGGTGTTCTGGAAGCGGCCGCAGGTGTCGTAATACTGCTCATAGGCGGAGCGGCGCAGCTCCCGGTCCTCGCTCATCTCGTAGGGGACGAAGGTGGCGTTGGACAGGGGCAGGAGATTGCCGTCCCGATCCACCGCGTCGGGGAAGGTGAGATCGGCGTTGGTGAACTTGGAGTAGATGTCGTCGGGGGCCTGGGCCATCTCCCGGGCGGCGGCCAGCAGCTTTTCCTCCGCGTCGGACAGGGTGTGCTCCTTCTTGTCCTGGATAATGGTGAAGTACCGGCGGTACAGCTCCAGCTCCGGCTCGTCGGCGTAGAACTGCTCCAGGGTCTCCTTGGGCAGCTTGAGCAGCTCGGGGGTGGCAAAGGCGATGGCGGCGTTGGTCTCCACCAGCAGGCTCATGGCCTTGCCCGCCATAGCCTGGTACTGGGGCACCCGGGTGTCCTCGTCCTGGCGCAGGGACGCGTAGCGGTACAGGTTGGACAGCTTGTCGCCCGCCTGCATGAAGGCGGTGAGGAACTCATAGAGGGTCTTGGCGCTCTCGCCCAGCCGCCCGGCATACTGGGGGAGGGTGCGCACCAGGGCCTGGGTCTCATCGAACTCCTTCTCCCATGCGGTGTCAGTGGGATAGATGGCGCTGGTGTCCCAGGTGTGCTCCACAGGGATTTCAGAGCGCTGGGGGATTTTCTTTTGGTCAGCCATAGGGAAACAGCCTCCTGTTTTGAATTTTGGATGGAAATATCATACCACAGCCGTGGGTGTTTTACAAGGGCGGGGGTTAGGCGCCGTTTGAAAATTGGCAATATGCCCAGCGGCAAGGAATTTTTTCGCCGGGCAAGGCGATTTGGCGCAGGAATAATTGTGTTTATTTCAAGAAATCGCAACAAAATTCTGGTGAAAAATATCTACAAAGCGCCGCAGGTGTATTTAATCAGCGCTTCCTTAAGAAAAACCGCCCGGCCGGGGGAGGAAGGCCCCGGTCGGGCGGTTTTGTGCCGGTCCCTCGGCGGCATCGGTGTGCTGTGCGCGGCGGCTGGGCTTTTGCCCTCGCTGCGCTCCATCCGCGCTGCTCGCGACAGCTCAGCACTCTTTGGGCATAATCAGGGCGGCGATGATATACACCCACAGGGATAGGCCCGCGAAAGCCACCAGCAGAACTGTGGCCACGCGCACCACCGTGGGATCGACACCAAAGTAATGGGCGATGCCTCCGCACACGCCGCACAAAACGGCATCGGAGCCTGTGGTACGGTAGAGACGCTTCATGGTAAAAACTCCTTTCCATTCATAGACGGCCTAAGAGCAGCCGGTCGAGGCCGGCGCATTCCGCGCCGGGACGCAGAGCGAAGGGGGCGCCGGGCTGGCAGTAGTAGCACATACCCCTGCCCTCCCGGCGGGCGGAGCAGGCTGCTCCGCCCGGACAGTCAGGATAGCGAAATCGGCTCATGACAATTCCTCCCTCAAGGTCAATACCGCTCCAGCGACAAATCGCCGCTGACGGTGGTCATGGAGTAGCAGGGGCCGGAGCCGTCGCCGTAGACGGCGGCGCCGCCCTGATAGCGGAAGGGGAAGGCGAAGTCCGCCTCGCCGCTGACGGTCTTGTAGCGCAGGGTGAAGGGGCCGGCATCCGGGATGCGGGCCTGGCAGTCCCCCGACTTGGTGGACAGCTCCATCACCTGGGGCTGCTTGGAGCTCTCCACATGGAGGTCGCCGCTCATGGATTTGCCCAGGAAGCGGGCCACCGCGCCATCGGTCTCAATGTCGCCGCTGGCGGTTTTGACCATGGCGTCATCCACCTGGCCGTGGAGGGTGATGTCGCCGCTCATGGTGTCGGCGTGGAGGTCGGCGCAGTCGCCGAACAGCTCCAGATCGCCGCTGGCGGAGTGAAAGCGCAGCTCCCTGCAGGCGCGCAGGTGGCAGCTCAGGTCGCCGCTGGCGGTGTTGACGGCCAGCTGGTTCACGTCCAGCCCCTCGCCGTCCAGCTCCACGTCGCCGCTGGTGGTGGCGATGTTCAGCAGCTCCCAGAAGCGGCAGGGGAGGTAGAGCTCCACGTCGGCGGAGCCGAAGCCCCGGCGGGAAAAGAAGGAGGAGGAGGCGGTGCGCCCCTCCCGGATGGTGAGCACCCCATCGGCGGAGCAGGTCACGTCCAGGTCGTCCACATCGCCGTCGATGACCACCCCGGCGTCGGGGGCCTGGTTGGCGTGGATGGTCACGTCGCCCGCCACCGTCTGCACCACGATGCCCCGCAAGTCCTTGAGCGCGCCCACGGAATAGGAGCCGTCCTGGTTGGCCTCCATGGAGGCGTCCTGTCCTTCAAAACGGGGGCCGGAGCCGGGCTGGGGGCCGCCCTTCCACTCGCCCCACTGGGTGAAGAAGCCGCCCTTGGCCTTGTCATAGCCAAAGCCATAGATAATGTCCCGCTGCTGCTTGGGTCCCGCCCCGGCGAAGAACCGGCCCTGGTCGGTGTCCGCCTCCATCTCAAACTCCCAGCCAGCGGGCGGCGTGGGCGGTACAGGCGGCGTGGGGGGCTCGGGAGGTTCGGGTGCGGCGGCGTCCTCTGGGTTGGTGTAGAAGCGCACGTGCACGTGGCCGTCACCCTTGTCTACGGTGGTGCGGCGCTGGATGGCGTCCTTTGCCTGCTGGATGGCAATCTTCGCCTGGTCGATGGCCACGTTGCACGCCTCCTGCACCCCCGCCAGAATGGCATCGAAATCGCTCTGGGGTGTGCCGCCTGCCTGGGGGGCGCCCTGGGGCTGCTCTCCGCCCTGGCCGGGCTGCGCCTGGGACTGCTCCCCGCCGGAGCGGCTGATGATGACGGGCGGATGGGCGCTGCTGTGGTTGATGACCACAGTGCGGCCATCGGGGCGCTCAATGCGGGTCTGGCCATCCTCGGTGGTGATGGTGGCCGCACTGTCCTTTTTGGGTTCCACGCCTAGGTAGGCCAGCAGCTCATCCACGTCGCCCAGGTCGTCCATGGAGCGGGTGAAGGCGGTCTCGTCGTCCATGCCCGCGCCGGTCATGTCCAGGAAGCGGTGGTACAGGTTGTCGGCCAGCTCCTCCACCAGCTCGTCCTTCTCGGCGGACTGGGGGGCGGCGGCCAGCCGTGCGGCCACCGTATCCATAAATCTGCGTTTGATGTCTTCCATTGTTCAGTCCTCCTCTGCTGAAGTAAGCGCGTCGAGCAGCGCGCGGGTGTTTTCCCATTCCTGCCGGCCCTCGGCCCAGCGCCTGCGGCCCTCGTCGGTGATGGCGTAGTACCGGCGGCGGGCCCCGGGGCCGTCGTCCCCCCAGTAAGAGGCGATGAAGCCGCTCTGCTCCAGGCGCTTGAAGGCGGTGTATAGGGTGGCCTCCTTGAAGCCATACTCCCCTTGGGTGTGCTGCGAGATGTTTTTGTTGATCTCATAACCGTAGTTGTCCCCGCGCATCAATTGTGCTAGAATAATGGTGTCCGTGTGGCCGCGCAGGGTATCCGCTGAAATCGACATGGCGTCCTCCTTTCTTGTTCGTGGGCGTTGCTGACTGGCGAGATACCCGGTATAGCAAGATACCTCGTTAGGTGAAGTAACTCTGTGTGCTTAATATAGCACGAGATACCTCGCCTGTCAAGGTATTTTCTGAAAAAATTTTTGCCCCACATTTTATGCGGGGCAAGGCAAGGAGATGTTGCAAAAATGAGCGAGTGCACCCATGACTGCTCCTCCTGCGGCGAGAGCTGCGGGGAGCGCGCCCAGCCCCAGGATCTGCGCAAGCCGGCCAATCCCCACTCCCACATCAAAAAGGTGATCGCCGTGGCCAGCGGCAAGGGGGGCGTGGGCAAGTCCGCCGTGGCCTGCACCCTGGCTGCCGCCATGGCCGCCCGGGGGAAGAAGGTGGGCATTCTGGACGCGGACATCACCGGCCCCTCGGTGCCCCAGGCGTTCAACATCCATCGGCGGGCGCTGGGGGATGAGGACGGCATCCTGCCCGCCGTTACCGCCGGGGGGATCAAGCTGATGAGCCTGAACCTGCTTATCGAGCACGAGACCGACCCGGTGGTGTGGCGGGGCCCCGTCATCGCCGGGGCGGTGGAGCAGTTTTGGACCGACGTGGTGTGGGGCGAGCTGGATTACCTGTTCGTGGATATGCCCCCCGGGACGGGGGACGTGCCGCTGACGGTGTTCCAGTCCCTGCCGGTGGACGGGGTGGTTATCGTCACTGCCCCCCAGGCACTGGTGGGCATGATCGTTACCAAAGCGGTGCACATGGCGGAGATGCTCCAGGTGCCCGTGCTGGGCATTGTGGAGAACTACTCCTTCTTCCGCTGCCCGGACTGCGGCGGGGAGCACCCTGTGTTCGGCCCCAGTACCATCGACGCGCTGGCGGCTGAGCTGGGCCTGCCGGTGCTGGCCAAGCTGCCCATCGACCGGCTGCTGGCGCAGGCGGTGGACGAGGGCCGGGTGGAGGAGTACGCCCCCAACCCCATGGCGGAGGTGGCCCGGACGCTGGACCAGCCGTAAAGCAAGGCCGCCCGGAGCGAGAGGCTCCGGGCGGCTTTTTTTGGTTTAATCCAGCGCCAGCGAGGCGTCCAGCAGCTTTTTGGTATAGGAATGCTTGGGGTGGTCGTAGATCTCATCCACGTCCCCCGCCTCCACGATTTCGCCCCCCGTCATCACCGCGACCCGGGAGCACAGCTGGTACACCACCGCCAGGTCGTGGGAGATGAACAGGTAGGACAGCCCCAGCTCCTCCTTCAAATCAGCCAACAGGCGGAGAATCTGGGCCTGGAGGGTCACGTCCAGGGCGGACACCGGCTCATCCAGCACAATGAGCTTGCTGCCCTGGATGAGGGCGGCGGCGATGGCCACCCGCTGGCGCTGCCCGCCGGACAGCTGGGCGGGCTTGCGGTCCAGATGCCCCTCCTCCAGCCCCACCAGGGGAAGGAAGTCCCGCACCCTCTGGCGGCGCTGCGCCTTGTCCCGGACCCCGGCGGCCCGGAGGGGCTCCTCCAGAATCCAGCCCACGGTTTTGGCCGGGTTGAGGGAACCGTAGGGGTCCTGGAACACCATCTGGGGCCGGGGGCTGTTCACCTCCAGCGTCCCGGTGATGTCCGTCACCATGCCCAGCACGCACTTGGCCAGGGTGGACTTACCCGAGCCCGATTCCCCCACCACGCCCAGCGCCTCGCCGGGGGCCAGCTCCAAAGACACGTCCCGCAGCACCTGGGTGCGGGCCCTTCCCCTGCCGTACCAGCTGCTGAGGCGGGAGATGCGCACAATGGGTTCAGCCATCCGCCTGGCCCCCTTTCAGCTTTTTCCGGGCGGGCCGGGAGGAGAGGAGCAGCTTGGTGTATTCCTCCCGGGGGTGGTAAAATACCTGGTCTACCGGCCCCGACTCCACAATCCTTCCCTGCTTCATCACCACCACCCGGCCGCACAGGGCCTTCACCACCCCCAGGTCATGGGAGATGAACAAAATGGCCACGCCCTCTTTGCGGTTGATGTCCTTCAGGGTGTCCAGGATCTGGGCCTGTATGGTCACGTCCAGGGCGGTGGTGGGCTCGTCGGCGATGAGCAGGCGGGGGCGCAGCACCAGGGCGGCGGCGATCATCACCCGCTGGCGCATTCCGCCGGACAGCTGGTGGGGGTACTGCCGGTACAGCCCCTCGGGGTCGGACAGGCCGGCCAGGGCCATGGCGTCCAGCGCGCGGGCGCGGCGCTGGGCCGGGGACAGCCCCTTTTCGTGGATGCGCAGCGATTCCTCCACCTGCCTGCCGATGCGCATGGTGGGGTTCAGGCTGGTCATGGGCTCCTGGAAGATGATGGACAGCTCCCGGCCCTGGTAGTGCCGCAGCTCCTCCCGGGACAGGGAGAGCAGGTCGATCCCCTCAAAGAGGGCCCGGCCCGCCACCGACACCTGGCTGCGGCGGATGAGGCCCATCAGGGCATGGGCGGTCATGGACTTGCCCGAGCCGGACTCGCCCACGATGCCCACGACCTCCCCCCGGTCCATCTGGAGGGAGAAGCCGTCCACGGCGGCAAAGGGGGCGCCCCGGTCGGTGAACACCACCGACAGGTCCCGCACGTCCAGCATCATGACGCCACCCCCATCCGCTCCCGGACGCCCTCGCCCACCAGGCCCACGCCCAGGATGAGCAGGATGACCACCGCCGCCGGGAAGGCGGTGCACCAGGGCAGGGTGAACAGCGAGCCCTGGGCGTCCTTGAGCATGTAGCCCAGGCTGGGCTCGGTGGGGGTGACGCCGATGCCCAGATAGCTCATGGACGCCTCCGCCAGCACTGCGTTGTTGAAGCCGATGGCCAGCCCGGACAGCAGGGTGGGCCAGATGTTGGGCAGGATGTGGATAAAGATAATCCGCAGGCTTCCCACCCCCATGAGCCGGGCGGAGCGCACGAAATCCCGTTCCCGGTACTTGAGGAACTCCCCCCGGACCAGCCGGGCGAAGCTGGGGATAAACAGCACCCCCAGCGCCCCGATGACGTTATACTTTCCCGGCCCGGTGAGGGCCAGCACCACCAGGGCCAGCAGTACGCTGGGGAAGGCGGCCACCGCGTCGCACAGCCGCATGATGAGCGCGTCGGCGGGGCCGCCGTAGTACCCGCACAGGGCCCCGACGGCCAGCCCGCACGCCGCCCCCACCGCCAGCACCGCCAGGGCGATGGTCAGGGTGGAGCCCGCCCCCTCCAGGGTGCGGGAGAAGATATCCCGCCCGTAGGCGTCGCAGCCGAACAGGTGGGCGGGGGAGGGGGGCGCGCTCCGGGCGGCGGCGCTCATGGCGGAGGGCGCATAGGGCGTCCAGAACAGGCCCAAAACGGTGAAGGCCAGCATACAGACGGTCAAAATTGTGCCGATGGTGAGATACCAGTTTTTTTGTCTCATGGCTATGTCCTCTCAATCCGCGGGTCCATCGCCCGGTAGAGCAGGTCGGCCAGGAAATTGCACCCCACCACCGCCGCCGCCAGCAGCACCACGATGGCCTGGACCACCGGGTAATCCCGGTTGTTGATGGACGAGATGAGCACCCGCCCCAGGCCGGGGACGCCGAACACCTGCTCCACCACAATGGAGCCGGCCATGATGTCGCCGATGGCCATGGCCAGGAAGGTGACCACCGGGATCATGGCGTTGCGCAGCACGTGCCTGCGCAGGGCGGAGCCCCGGCTGTTGCCCTTGCTGTAGGCGGTGCGGATGTAGTCCTGGCCCAGCTCCCCCAGGATGGAGCCCCGCAGCAGCTTCACCGTCATGGCGCTTTTGGGCAGGGCCACCGCCAGGGCGGGGAAGGCCATGAAGCGCAGGTGGGGCCACAGCCCCTGCTCCGGGGGGATGTACTCCGGCTGGAACCAGCGCAGCACCAGGGCGAAGAGGTACATCAGACCGATGCCCATCACGAAATTGGGCACCGACATGGTGATTTGGGTGAGCACGGTGACCGCCCGGTCCACCAGTCCCCCCGGCCGCCGGGCGGCGGTGAGGCCCAGGGGCAGGGAGATGAGCAGGATTAGGACAAAGGCGATGGCCGCCAGGGTGAGGGTGGCCCCCACCTTGGGGGCGACGAGCTGGGCCACCGTCATGTCGTACTTATAGGACTGGCCGAAATCGCCGCCGAGGAAGGCGGCCAGCCAGCTGAGATACCGCTGCCATACCGGCAGGTCCAGCCCCTGTTGGGCGCGGAAGGCGGCGATCTGCTCGTCGGTGGCCTCCATGCCCAGCACGGCGCCGGTGGGGTCGCCGGGTATGACGGAAAAGGCCGCGAAAGCCAGCGCGCTCACCAGCAGCAGGGTGCCCAGCAGCAGCCCCAGCCGCTTCAGTACCGCTTTGCCCACGATACCCCCTCCTTTCTGAAAAAGGGGGCGGGACGGCCGCGGCCATCCCGCCCTCCCGTGGTTTATTTGAAGTAGACGGTGGACATGTCGATGACATAGGTGCGGTAGAAGGTGAAGCCGTCCAGCGCCGGGTTTGTCACCGCCAGCTCGCACATATCCTGAATCCACAGGCTGGCCGCCTGCTCATTGAGGATCTCCTGGGCCCGCTTGTAGAGCCGGGTCTGTTCCCCGTCGTCGGTGGAGGCCATGGCCTGGGCCATCACCTGGTCGTACTCCGCATTCTGGAAGTTGATGAAGTTCTTGCGGTTGTCGCCCATGTAGCGCACCAGCATCTCCCGGGCGGTCATGTCGTCGGCGGCGATGCCGCACACCGTGGACTGGTAGTTCCGCCCCCGGTACACGTCGTCCACCCAGGTCTGCCACTCCACGGGGACCAGCTCGGCGGTGATGCCCACCGCCTTGAGCTGCTCGATGAGCACCTGGGCGGTGTCCATGTGCTGGGCGTAGTTGGAGGGGGCGGTGATGGTCATGGAGAACCCGTCGGGGTAGCCCGCCTGGGCCAGCAGCTCCCTGGCCTTCTCCACATCCTGCCGGTAGGCCTCCGCCAGCTCGGGCATAAAGTATTTGGCCTGCGCGGGGTACATGCTGGTGCCGGTGGCCACCCCCGCGCCGTTGCACACAAACTCGATGATCTCGTCCACGTTGACGGCGTAGTACATGGCCTGGCGGACCAGGGGGTCGTCAAAGGGCTCCACGGCGTTGTTCAGGTACAGCGCCTGGACCAGGTTCATGGTGTTCTGGTGGACGGTGAAGTCCTTTTCCACCTCGGGCAGCAGGGTGTTGGGCAGGTGGACCACCATGTCCAGCGTCTCCCCCTTCAGGCCGATGACCAGGGAGTTCACGTCGGGAATGATTTTGAAGGTCACCTGGTCCAGCTTGGCGGCCTTTTCCCGGTTCCAGTAGCCGTCGTACCGCTCCATCACCAGGCTGTCCTGGGGGGTGTAGGAGACAAAGCGGAAGGGGCCCGTGCCTACCATGGTCTGGGTGATGGTGGGGCCGGAATCCTTGGGGATGACGGGGGAGGTGAGGGCGTTGATGAACTCGGTGCTGGGCTCGGCCAGCTCGACCACCACGCGGCCGCCGTCAACAGCCTCGATCCTGGAGACATTAGAAAACGCCGAGACCAGAGGCGTTCCATCGTTCTCCGATCCGGCGCAGCGTTCCAGGGAATAGACCACATCCTCCACGGTGACGGCCTCTCCGTTGTGGAACGTCACGCCCTCCCGCAGGGTGAAGGTGTACGTCCTGCCATCCGCAGAGATCTCATAGTCACTGGCGACGGCCCCGGTGAGGGAGCCGTCGGGGCTGGCCTTCACCAGTCCCTCGAAGATGTTGAACAGCACCTCGCGCACGCCGGCCGTGGCGGCCAGCTGGGGGTCGAGGTTGCTCAAATCCTGTGCGATACCTACCGTGACTGAGTTCCCTTTGGGTAACTCGCCCGATTGTGCAGCGGACGCCTCGCTCCCGCTGTCGCTCACGCCCGCAGGGGGGGTGGGCTGCGTGTCTCCCGTACTGCATCCGTACAGTGAAACCGCCAGCATGGCAAGTGCGGCCAGCAGCAAAAGGGCCCGTTTCTTGAGCTTGGGCATTTTGCTTCTTCCTTTCTTCCGGCGGGGCGTCAGCGCCCCGCCTGCTGCATTTTTCGCAACTGGTATTCAGTTGTCGGGGTACATTTTAACACACTGCCGCCAAATTGCAAGAGGCAATTTGGCGGCAGCTCCGGCGCAGGCGGTTAGAATACCGTCTGCACCAGGAACATATAGAGGATGGTGCCCCCCACAATGGACAGCATGTTGTTTTTCTTCCAGACGTGGAGGAGGACGACCGCCGCCCCCGAAATGAGGCCGGGGGCCCAGCCGCCTGGGGCGGCGAAGCTGGTATTGCGGTAGCAGTAAACGATGAGCATGGCGATGACCGCCGGGGGCAGGAACCTGCCCAGGTAGAGCACTACCTTGGGTGGATCTCCGCCCCGGCCGAACAGCAGGAAGGGCAGCGCCCGGGTGAGGAAGGTGACGGCGGCCATTACCGCCACCAAGGCGGCAATCTGCATAGTGGTCATGATGCTCCGCCTCCCTTTGCCAGTGCTTCCGGCCCCTCCAGCTTGGGACGCATGAGAAGCAGGCCCGCCACCAGAATGGCCAGCGCGGGGATGAGGAAGCGCCCGTTGTCCGGGCCAAACACAAGCAGGCAGGCCAGCGTCCCCGCCGCGCCCAGGAAGACCGGCGCGTGGCGTTCGCTGGACTGCCACTGCTCCACGGCGATGACCAGGAACAGGGCGGTCATGGCGAAATCAATGCCCTCGGTGTTGATGGTGATGAGCGCCCCCGCCACCGCGCCGATGACGGACCCTGCGATCCAATAGAGGTGGTCCAGCACGGCGATGGTGAAATAGAAGTCTTTCCCGTTTACCCCCGGCGGGGCCTCCACCCCGGCCAGCAGGGCATAGGTTTCGTCGGTGAGGGAGAAAATCATGTACAGCTTCCGCCAGCCCATCCCCCGGAACTTTTCCAGCATGGACAGGCCGTATACCAGGTGGCGGAAGTTGATGATGAGGGTCAGAAAGGCCGCGTCCCCCAAGGGGGAGGCGCCGGCCAGCAGCTCCACCCCCAGGTATTGTCCGCTGCCGGCATAGATGGTGGACGACATAACGGCTGCCCAGGCGGGAGCAAAGCCCGCCGCCGACAGCATCCAGCCGAACACCACCCCGATGGACAGGTAGCCCATGAGCACCGGCACGGTGTGGGGGAAGGCGGCGGCCAGGTTTTTTCGGTTCATTGGGGTCACTTCCTTGAGAGAAGCGCGGAGCCGTCATGAGCAGCGCGGGTGGAGCGCAGCGAAAGCAAAAGCCCAAGGCCCACGAAGGGGGACTGGGTTTTGCTTGAGACGGAGTGAAGCCGCGCGTGGCGAATAGGGCTTGTTTGAAAATTGTCAACACGCCCAATCGGCGGGCCTTTTTCCGCCGA
>CAJUQD010000048.1 GCA_910588105.1 uncultured Oscillospiraceae bacterium
CGGATATCCATCCACTGTGCTCCTTTCATTTCCTGACTCCCTTTCCGGGCTCTTTCTCGCCCTATTGGGAGTCTATCTCTTTTTTACCTCCTTCGCCACAAAACTACATTTTTTCCTCGGCGTTTTTTTACATTTTATCACTGGCGATGACACAAGTGATGACGCACCACCGCCTCCTTGCTGTCAAAGTGGCGGTAAAAGGAGGCCCTGCCCACCTCCGCCCTGCGGACAATATCGCTGACCGTAATTTCCTCAAAGGGCTTCTCGCCCATCAGCTCCAACAGCCCATCCGTGATTTTCTCCACCGCATAGCCAGTTTCCATGATACAAAATTCCCTCTTTTGTCTCATTTTCTCCATAGGTATTGACATTATAAGTCCTTGTGATACACTTGTCACGCCTATGATACATAAATCTTGTGCGGTTGTCAAGGAGGATCATATTATGAAGAAAAGCACCATCATAAGACTGGCAATTTTGGCGGTGTTCATTTTGGCCGGGATATTGTTTGGAAACTGGCTCGGGCCGGTTCTGCTCAACTCGTTTTAAGGGGGAGTTGGAATGAAGCTGTTGAAAAATATAGTATTTGCGGTTTTCTGCCTGATTGCGTTTGGTGTGGCCGCATTCATCTCTTTTGGTGTTTCCGCCAACCGTACCGCCCAGCGCAGTTTGGCCCCTATTCATGTAAAGTGGGATGACTCCGTGGGCTATGTGCTGTCCAACCTGTCCTACGGTGATAGGGCTATGAATACTTACGACCTCTATGTTCCTGCGGGACTGTCCCAAGGCCAGCCCTGCTCCTTGGTTTTGTTTATCCACGGCGGAGGCTTCACAGCGGGGGGCAAAGCCGATGACAGCGCATGGTGCAAATACTTTGCCTCCAAGGGCCTGTTGTGCGCCTCCATCAACTACACGTTTTTGTCCGAAGAAAACAACGGTGGTCTGCCGCTGATGTACCAGGAAACTGGGCAGGCTGTGGAATCGGTGTACGAAAAAGCCGGGGAACTGGGCTTTCCCATCACCGAAATGGCAGCGACAGGAAATTCTGCCGGAGGTACGCTGGCCCTGATGTACGCCTACGACCAGCCGGAGGACGCCCCCATCCCGGTCAATTTTGTCTTTGAACTTACCGGCCCCGCCTCGTTTGACCCGGAGGTCTGGGGGAATGCCACAGACGAGGACAAGGCCGATTTTGTTACGATGATGTCCGGCCAGACTGTCACGGCGGAAATGGTGGTCAGCGGGGAAGCCCAACGGTATGTGGACGCTATCTCACCCGTTGCCTATGTGGACGCCGATACCGTCCCCACCCTGATGGCCTATGGGCCAAAGGATAAAATCGTTCCCCCGGCGCTGAAATTTCTGTTGCTGGAAAAGCTGGAGGAATACAATATCCCCCACGACTACATTGAGTTTCCCAATTCCGGCCATGGGCTTATGAACGACCCGGACAAGGTGGAGGAATATGTGGCGGTGCTGGATACTTATTTTGCAGCATATTTTGAAAACTTCTAAAGGAGAAAGCGATGAAAGTTTTGAAAATATTGGGCATCGTCCTACTGGTTATTGTGGGACTGGTCGTGGCGCTGCTCCTGCTGATCTGGCGGAACAACACCAAGCCCCTGTGTGCGGCGGATTACTATGAAAAGCTGTCCACAAATTCCCCTTTAGAGGATAAGTGCGCCCGGAAAGGATGCTTTTCGGTTTCTACGATTGAATTTCCCTCTGATGATGAAAAGATTGGCAGCTACAAGGTGTGGTATCCCGCTGAACTGCCCCAAAGCGACCGGCTCTGGCCTATGGTCATCAGCGCCAACGGCAGCGGCTGTCCCGCCAGCCGGTATGAACCCTGGTTTGAGCGGCTGGCCTCCTGGGGCTTTGTTGTGGTGGGCAATCAGGATCACCATACCGGCACCGGCTATTCTCCCTCCGCCAGCCTTGACCTGATGCTGGCTGAAAACAGTAATCCGAACAGTCTGTTCTATGGAAAGATCGACCTGGACAATATCGGTATTGCGGGCCACTCCCAGGGAGGGGTAGGGGCCGTCAACGCTGTGACCTCCTATGAGAATGGGCGCTATTATAAGACGATATTCACGGCCTGCGCCACCCATCAGGTGCTTGCCGATGCCCTGGGCTGGACGTTTGACCCGTCAAAAGTCACCATTCCCTGGTTTATGACCGCTGGAACCGGCCCAGCGGATACCGGGGAGGGCGAGAACTACGGGATCGCACCGCTGCCGTCCTTGCAGGAGAACGCCGCCGCACTCCCGGACGGGGTGGCAAGTGTAATTGCCAGGGCAGTGGATGCCGACCACGGAGATGTACTGGAACGGGCCGTTGGCTACATGACCGCATGGATGCTCTACTGGCTGCAAGATGACCAGGAGGCGGGGCGTGTATTTTTCGGGAATGACCCGGAGCTTCTGAAAAATCCGCTTTGGCAAGACGTGGAAATATTAGATTTTTGATACGATAACGGCGACGGGGATACATCCCCGCCGCCGCTATCTTTCAGACGTATATGATTTCTTCTCCTACCATTTCCCTGGCACACTTCTGGATGTTATTCATACGCCCCACCCAGGCCATTGGATCGGCGGCTTTCATTACCTCTGTGATACCCTGGGCCATCTGTTGGATGATGGTATCCATTCGTTTCTGGGCCTGCTGGTCAATATCGGCAAGGAAGCTGTTCAGCTTGCCGCTCAAAAGCAAGGCGTTATATAGGGCCGGACGGTGTTCTTTGAGATACCGCTTGTGCCGCTGACCCCACACTCCAACAGGCTGTTCTTCTTCAGCGGGTACAGTCAGACAGGGGAAATAGTAGTCGCCAATCATTTCATACCACAGACCGTTGGTTTCGTCAAAAATGTACTTGTCCATAGTGAAATCCTCCGCTATAATATATTCGCACATACGTCACAGTTCCCCGATTGCCACGCCGTTTTATAATTTGTTACCAGTTTTTCCTTCCCTTGATTTTTCCCTTGTGCGGGGTCAAGTCAAGGACAACAATGCATGTAATCAGATAAAGGGATACGGCGGAGAGACTGCGAAAAATCCTTTATTTGCAAGGCTTTCGGAGGACTTTATTAAAAAACCACAGTGGCTAATGAATCGCTATGAAATCGTGTGGTTCAAATCTTAATTTGACTCAGAACCCCTCCGATGGTACACTAAAGGAAAGCGGTCAGGAAAAAATTTACGGCCGCCGGGAGGCTGTTATGGGCTATATCATGGATCTGCGCGCTTTTGTGGGCCACCGCCCCCTGATCCAGGTGGGGTCCAGCGTCATTTTGGAGGACGGACAGGGCCGCGTCCTGCTTCAGCGGCGCAGCGACGACCACTGCTGGGACTGCGCGGCGGCCGGCTCCATGGAGCCGGGGGAGTCGGCGGAGGACACCGCCCGCCGGGAGCTGCTGGAGGAGACCGGCCTCACCGCCCACAGCCTGGAGCTGGTGGGGGTGCTCTCCGGGAAGGACCAGCACTACGTCTACCCCAACGGCGACGAGGTGTATAACGTGGATTTCGTCTTTTTCTGCCGGGACTGGTCCGGCACCCTGCAATGCCAGGAGGGGGAGGTGGAGGAGCTGCGCTTCTTCCCCTGGGACCAGCTGCCCGCCGACCTGTCCGCCCCTATCCGCGCCCGGCTGGGGCGGCTAGCCGGACGCGGCCTTTGGAAAATCTTAAATTGACGCCGCCCGTCCGCGATGGTAAACTGAGAAAAAAATGGAACCAGGGGGTCGCTCTATGGAAAAAAAGCTGTTTCGCAGTCTGATCCTGCTCATCACCTACGCCGTGGTACTGGTGGCGGTCATCGTCAAGCTGGACGCGGTGGGCGGCTGGCTGGGCGGGGTGCTGGCCGCCTTCCAGCCGCTGATCGCGGGCCTTGTCATCGCCTTCATCCTGGACCGTCCCTGCAATTTCTTCGCCCGGCAGTACGAGAAAGCCCTCTCCGGCCGGGCCCGGCGGGCCGCCCGCCCCCTGGCGGTGGTCACCGCCTACCTTGTGGTCATCCTCTTTGTGGCCGTGCTGGTGGCCCTGGTGGTGCCCGAACTCACCCACAGCATTGAGATGTTCATCGGCAACATCGGCACCTACGCCGCCAACTTCCAGGATCTGTACGACTGGGTAGTAGCCAAGCTGGACCTGGAACAGCTGGCCAGCCTGGATTTGTCCTCCGGCATCAGCGACACGCTGAAGGACCTGCTCACCGGCGCGCTGGACACCCTCACCAACACCCTGCCCCATCTGGTCACCATGACCGGCGTGGTGGTGTCCGGGGTGGTGACCGGGGTGCTGGCCCTGGTGTTCTCCATCTATATGCTGTCCGGCGCGCCCCGGCTCACCGCCCAGTGCCGCCGCCTGGTGAAGGCCTACCTCCCCCCGCAGGTATCCGCGCCGGTGCTGTCCGTGGCCCGCCTCACGGTGGACACCTTCTCCAAATACGTCAACGGCCAGCTGGTGGAGGCCTGCATCCTGGGCGGGCTGTGCTTCATCGGCATGTGCATCTTCCGCTTCGACTACGCCCCCCTCATTTCGGTCATCATCGGCGTATCCGCCCTCATCCCCATCGCGGGGGCCTACCTGGGGGCGGGGGTGGCGGTGCTGCTGCTGGTGATGATCCGCCCCATGGAGGCTTTCTGGTTCCTGGTATTCCTGGTCACCCTCCAGCAGCTGGAGGGCAACCTGATCTACCCCCGGGTGGTGGGCACCACCATGGGCCTGCCCGGCATCTGGGTGCTGGCGGCGGTCACGGTGGGCGGCTCCCTGCTGGGGCTGGCGGGCATGGTGGTCAGCGTCCCCATCGCCGCCGTGGCGTATACCCTGCTCAAAAACGACCTGCGCTCCCGGCTGTCCGCCCAGGGGACGTCCCCCGCCCCGGACGGTTCCGGCCCGGAGGGATGATTTCCGCACATACTTTTCGGACAAACCCCATATGATGAACCATCTGAGGATCAAGGAGATGGTTCTATGGCATATGAAGGCGGCCTGGCCGCCCCCCACCACGTGGTGATTGAGGACCGGAAGAGCCTTACCGTGTCCGGCGTGGAGGATGTGGAGCGGTTTGACGAAAACACCATTGTGCTGTCCACCTCCAGGGGGGCCATGGTGGTGGCCGGGGAGAACCTGCACATTGAAAAGCTCTCCCTGGACGGCGGCGACCTGAAGGTGGACGGGGACATTGACTCGGTCAGCTATGAGGAGGAGAGCGCAGGCCGGGGCGGCTTCCTCTCCCGCTTGCTGCGCTGACCATGCACGTGGACATCGCGGGCCAGGCCGCCGTATTCGGCCAGGGGCTCCTGCTGGGGGCGCTGCTGGGGCTGGTCTACGACGGGATGCGCACCCTGCGGCGCACGTGGCAAAAAAGCGTCCTCGCCTTCGTGCTGGACCTGCTGTTCTGGCTGGGCGCCACGGCGGCCCTGTTCCTGTTCACCCTATCCCGGGACGACGGCCGGGTGCGCATCTACCATATCGCTGCGGTAGCCCTGGGGGGCGGGGCCTATTTCCTCACCCTCAGCCGTCTGGCCCTGCCCGCGCTGCTGTGGCTGGCCGGTTTGGCGCGCAGGATCTGGCGGCTGCTCACCGCCCCGCTGAGGGCGGCGGTGAGGGGGACGAAAAAATTTTTGGAAAATCGAAAAAAACTCTTCCAAAATTGGCTGGCATGGTATAAAATAAATATAGTATTCCGTTTCCTGGGAAACGGGAGGGAGGGAACGGCAGGTCATGAAGCTCAAGCGTGCGGGCGTCGCCACAAAAATACTCGTGCTGGTGCTGCTGGCCGCGGTGGCCGCCGCCCTGCTGTCTACCCAGGCCAGGCTCAACGCCGCCCAAGCCGACCGGGAGGAGCTCAGCCGCCAGGTTCAGGCCCAGCGGGAGGTCAACGCCGCCCTGGAAGAGGGCATCGCCCGAAGCGCCGATCCTGACTACCTGGCGGACATCGCCCGGGGCAGGCTCGGGCTGATGGAGCCGGGGGAGATCGAGTTCGTGGACTCCAGCAAATAAGAAGCGCGGATGGAGCGGAGCGAAAGCAAAACCCAGCGGCACAAAAATCCAATACATACGGAGAGGGAAAAAAGAGATTTATGGGGATTGAAGTTGGTTCTATTCTGGATGGCAAGGTGACGGGGATCACCAAATTCGGCGCGTTTGTATCACTTCCGGGCAACCGCTCGGGGCTGGTGCATATTTCGGAGATCGCCTATTCCTATGTCAACGACGTGCACGACCTGCTTTCCGAGGGCCAGGAGGTCAAGGTAAAGGTCATCGGCATTGACGACAACAACCGCATCAACCTGTCCATCAAGCAGGCCCTGCCCCCGCCGCCCCGCCCGGAGCGCCGGCCCGGCGGTCCCGGCCCTCGGGCCGAGGGCGACCGCCGCCCGCCCAGCCGCCGTCCCGCACCCGGGCGCAGCTTCACCCCCGAACCCGCCCAGCCCAGGGGGCCGGCCAGCTTCGAGGACCAGCTCAAGCAGTTCATGCAGAGCTCCGACAGCAAGCTGTCCGAGCTCCACATGAACGAGAAGCGCGGCAACCGCCGGGGCGGAAGAAAATAGACCCAAAAAAGGGGGACGCTGGTGCGTCCCCCTTTTTTGTTGATGTTGTCACGCTGCGAAGCGGCCAGGGCACTCGGACGCTTCCGCTCCGTCTCGGGCAAAACCCGCCCCCACTTCGTGGACTGGGCTTTTGCTTTCGCTCCGCTCCATCCGCACTGCTCACCACGGCTCCGCGCTTCTCTAAAAAATCGGCTCCTTCCCCGTCTGGAGAAAGAGCCCAAAGGTATTTTGCGCGGGAGAATGGAATGACCGCATGGGACGCTCCCATGCCGCGGCTATGCCGCACCTATAGCATACCACACCGGCGGGCAGAAACCCACCGAACCCTGTCGGAGGAGGAACAACGCATGCTCATTGTCAACGGCGTGGTCCACACCATGGAAAACGGCATCATCCCCTGCGGCTTCGTGCTCATCAAGGGCTCCCGGATCGCCCAGACGGGGCCCATGTCCGCCCTGCCGGAGGACGCCGGCCCCGGCGGCCTCATCGACGCAGCCGGGGGCCACATCCTCCCCGGCTTCATCGACGCCCACTGCCATCTGGGCCTGTACGGCTGCGGCGGGGCGGAGGACGACCTGAACGACTGCGCCGCCCCCTGCACCCCCCAGCTCCGGGCGCTGGACGGCGTGAACCCGCTCAACCCATATTTTGAGGAGGCCCGCCGGGCGGGGGTCACCTGCGTCCACACCGGGCCCGGCTCCGCCAATCCCATCGGCGGGCAGTCCGTTTTGCTCAAAACCGCGGGCACGGTCATTGACCGGATGGCGGTGCGCGCCCCCGCCGCTATGAAATTCGCCCTGGGGGAAAACCCCAAGAAAACCCATAAAGACCACGGCCCCGCCACCCGCATGGCCACCGCTGCCCTCATCCGGGACAAGCTCACCCAGGCGCTGGCCTACGGGGCAAAGTTCGCCCGCGCCCAGGCGGACGGCGCTTTGGACGAGCCGGAGTTCGATCCCCAGCTGGACGCCCTGCGCCCGGTGGCGGCGGGCCGCCTCCCCGCCCACTTCCACGCCCACCGGGCGGACGACATCGCCACCGCCGTCCGGCTGTCCAAGGAATTTGGGCTGGACTGCGCCATTGTCCACGGCACCGAGGGCCGCCTTATCGCGGATTTCTTGGCCAAGGAGGGCATTCCCGTCATCACCGGGCCCTTCCTCACCGACCGCTCCAAGCCTGAGCTGCAGGGCCTGGCCATGGACAATACCGCCATCCTGGCCCGGGCGGGGGTGCAGACGGCCATCTGCACCGACCACCCGGAAACCCCCATCGCCCTGCTCCCCTTCTGCGCCGCCATGGCGGCCCGGGCAGGGATGGACGAGGAGGAGGCCCTGGCCGCCATCACCGTCAACGCCGCCTGCATCTGCGGCGCGGGGGACCGGCTGGGCTCCCTCTCCCCCGGCAAGGATGCGGATATCGTGGTCATGGACGGCCACCCCTTCCACTGGCGCACCCGCGTCACCCATGTGCTTATCGACGGACTGGAGGTTATCTGACATGATACGGGAAATTGAGGCGAAAGCACTGTCCGCTGTGGTGCGGGCCCTGTGCATTGAGGCCAACACCATTCTGCCCCAGGACCTGCGCACAGCCATCTGCAAGGCCGGACAGGACGAACCCTCCCCGGTGGGCCAGGCCATTTTGGGCGACCTGGTAGAGAATTACAAGTTTGCCCAATCCAAGGGCCTGCCCATCTGCCAGGACACCGGCATGGCGGTGGTATTCCTGGACTGGGGCCAGGACTGTCACCTCACCGGCGGCTCTTTAGAGGTTGCCGTCAATGACGGCGTGCGCCGGGGCTACCTGGACGGCCATCTCCGGCTGTCCGTGGTGGGCGACCCCCTGCGGCGGGCCAATACCAACGACAACACTCCCGCCATCCTCCACCTGCGGATGGTGCCCGGGGACAAGGTGGACATCACCGTGGCCCCCAAGGGCTTCGGCAGCGAGAATATGACCAGACTCAAAATGTTCAACCCCTCCGTCACCCAGGAACAGGTGGAGGACTTCATTGTGGACTGCGTGTCCCAGGCCGGATCCAACCCCTGCCCGCCGGTAGTCATCGGCGTGGGGCTGGGGGGCACGTCGGAGGTTGCGGCACAGCTGGCCAAGCGGGCCCTGCTGCGCCCCGCCGGGGAGCGCCACCCCGACCCCTTTTACGCCGCCATGGAGGGGCGCATTCTGGAGCGGGTCAACCGGCTGGGCATCGGCCCCCAGGGGCTGGGGGGGCGGACCACCGCACTGTCCGCCGCGATTTTGACCCAGGGCACCCACATCGCGGGCCTGCCCTGCGCGGTGAACCTGGGGTGCCATGTGACAAGGCACGCCCATACGGTGCTGTAGGGCGCTTCAACAGATGGGGCTATGCAAGTCTCGAATTTATGGAGGGAGTACAATGCTTGAAACCATACCATCTCAATCAGCAATGACTGTATTGCTTGGACAATCGTTGTTTGATGTTTGGCAGGCGTTATGTTTGGCCATTGATGAAGAATACGACATGGAACGGGTATGGAATACTGGCGGTAAGAATTGGGTTTACGAGTATAAATACCGCAGGGGCGGTAAAACACTTTGCTGCCTGTACGCTAAAAGTAATTGCATTGGGTTCATGATTATCTTTGGAAAAGATGAGAGAACCAAATTTGAAGCTATAAGGGACACGCTTTCCGACACAGTTTGCAGGCAGTACGACGAGGCAAAAACCTATCGCGACGGGAAATGGGTTATGTTTGAACCGGCTAATACGGCTGATTTTGATGATTATTTGAAATTGCTGGCGATCAAAAGAAAACCGAATCGGAAATAATAATTGCCGACTTAGAACCTGTATTCAAAGCTGAAATCGCCGGATGGCCGAGGGATTTTCCCGTCAGGCAAGGAAAATTTCGGCAAGAATCAATGTGTTTATGTTAAGAAAATTCAACGCGGCATGGCGGGAAAAGGCCCGGCCAAGCGGTGAATTGAGGTTGTGAATACAGATTCTTATTGAGGTATGTATCTTTTGGAGGGACTGTCATGTCACTATACGAATCCGAAATCAAGCGGCGGAGAACCTTCGCCATCATCTCCCACCCCGATGCGGGCAAAACCACCCTCACCGAAAAATTCCTGCTCTACGGCGGGGCCATCGCCCAGGCGGGGGTGGTGAAGGGCAAGAAGAACGCCCGGGCCGCCACCTCCGACTGGATGGAGATCGAAAAGCAGCGGGGCATCTCCGTCACCTCCTCCGTCATGCAGTTCCAATACGAGGGCTTCTGCATTAACATCCTGGACACCCCCGGCCACCAGGACTTCTCCGAGGACACCTACCGCACCCTGATGGCCGCCGACTCCGCCGTCATGGTCATCGACGCGGCCAAGGGCGTGGAGGCCCAGACCCGGAAACTGTTCAGGGTATGCCGCCTGCGGGACATCCCCATCTTCACCTTCATCAATAAGATGGACCGGGAGGCCCGGGACCCCTTCGAGCTGTGCCAGGAGCTGGAGCACGAGCTGGGCATCGACACCTACGCCGTCAACTGGCCCATCGGCTGCGGCAAGGCGTTCCAGGGCGTGTACGACCGGGAGCGCCGCCGCATCATCCATTTCACCTCCAACGGCGGCTCGAAAGCGGCCACCGCCACCGAGGTCAGCTTGGACGACCCGGCGCTGGCCGACCTCATCGGTCCCTCCTACCGCGACCAGCTCTCCGACGAGATTGAGCTGCTGGACGGGGCCTCCTGCGAGTTCGACATGGACCGGGTGCGCCACGGGCAGCTCTCCCCCGTGTTCTTCGGCTCGGCGCTGACCAACTTCGGCGTGGAGCCCTTCCTGGAGGACTTTCTCCGCATGACCACCGCCCCCCTCCCCCGCACCGCCGGGGACGAGCTCGTCGACTCCTTCGACGACGGCTTCTCCGCCTTCGTGTTCAAAATCCAGGCCAACATGAACAAGGCCCACCGGGACCGCATCGCCTTCATGCGGGTGGTTTCCGGCAAGTTCGAGGCAGACAGGGAGGTCTACCACGTCCAGGGGGGCAAAAAGCTGAAGCTCTCCCGGCCCCAGCAGCTCATGGCGGCGGAGCGGGAGATCATCGAGGAGGCCTATGCCGGGGACATCATCGGCGTGTTTGACCCGGGCATCTTCTCCATCGGCGACACCCTGTGCACCGCGGCCCACAAGTTCCAATTCGACCCCATCCCCACCTTCGCCCCCGAGCACTTCCGCCGGGTGCGGCCCCTGGACACCATGAAGCGCAAGCAGTTCCTCAAGGGGATGGAGCAGATCGCCCAGGAGGGCGCGATCCAGATCTTCAAGACCCCCTACTCCGGCATGGAGGAGGTCATCGTGGGCGTTGTGGGCACCTTGCAGTTCGACGTGCTGGAGTACCGCCTGAAAAACGAGTACGGTGTGGATTTGTATGCCGAGAGCCTGCCCTACGAGTACCTGCGCTGGCTCCGCCACGACGGGGACGAGCCCCTGCGCGCCGATGAGCTCACCCTCCCCGGCGACGCAATGCTGGTGGAGGACTATCGGCAGAACCAGTTGCTGCTCTTCGCCTCCCAGTGGTCCATCAATTGGACGGCGGAGCGCAACAAGAATATCACCCTGTCCGAGTTTGGCGGGGCAAAGTTTTAAGCACAGCGCAGCCACCCGCCGGAAAGCTCATGCGATCCGGCGGGCGGCGTTTTATCCCGGACACAAAATTTGAGCGGGAGGTCGTTTTATGAACAGGCTGCTGCTCAGGGTGGCCCGGCAGTGTTAAAGCGGATCGACACTTTTAAGGCAGGATAGAGAGCTGTGCCAACGCGCCGCTTCACTCCCGGCGCACCCGCAGCTCCCCCCTCCCCACCTCCCCCCGCTCCCACAGCAGGGCCAGCACCTGCTGTTCGCAGTCCGGCGGCAGCTCCACCCCCTCCGCCGTAAGGGTAAGTCCCCCCAGCATCCCCCCCTCGTACAGCTCCACCCTCCGCCCCCAGCGCCCCCCGCCGGAGCCAAACGCCACGGTCACGTCCGCCCCCGCCGCGGGGGGCGTCACCGGCAGGCCGAACTTCGCCTGGAGATACCGGGCGTAGTCCTCCCCGCCCGGCGCATCGATGAGCAGTCCCCGCACCCGGGGGCACAGCCGCTCCGCCGCCCGCTCCAGCTCGGGGCACAGCCGGGGGGCGGACAGCGCCGCCCGTCCCCGGCTTGGCGGCGCCCCCTCCGCCTCCAGCGCCCCCAGGGCCAGCACATCGGCGCACCCCCGCCAAAAGGGCAGTGGGTCCACCGGGCGCAACAGGGCAAGCCTGTCCCCATAGGGGAAATCCCGCCCCAGCACCACCCGGCCCGCCCCAGCCCGCGCCAGCGCCCGCTCCGCCCGGCGCAGCCGCCGCGCCAGCCGCCAGGGAACCAGCCCCTCCGGCTCATACACCGCCGCCCGCATCACCGCCAGCGGCCCCAGCCATACCTCCTCCAGCCGGAAACGCCCCTTCTCCCGGCGCAGCTCTATCTGGCCCACCACGTCCATCACCTCACCCACACCTATGCGCCCCCCGCCCCAAACATTCCCTCCGTCCGTCCCGCGGGTATTTTTGGAAAGCCGCCCTTCCCGGTTGACATGCCCGGGGGAACCCGATATAATATAAAGATGATTCCGTCCGCGCGGGGATGGGCAAGACCTTGACTATGACACGGAGATGCGGGCCCATGATACGATTGATCGACGTACATAAAGAATACGACAACGGCACCAAGGCCCTGCGGGGGATCAACCTGCGCATTGAGGACGGGGAATTTGTATTCCTGGTGGGCCCGTCCGGCTCGGGCAAGTCCACCATCGTCAAGCTGCTCACCGCAGAGGTCACCGCCTCCCACGGCCGGGTCATCGTCAACGGCTATAACCTGAACAACATCCGCCGCTGGCAGATCCCCCACATGCGGCGCACCCTGGGCATCATCTTTCAGGATTTCCGGCTCATTGAGAAAAAAACGGTGCAGGGCAATCTGGAATTTGCCATGCGCACCGTGGGCGCCAGCAGCCGGGAGATGCGCAAGCGCATCCCCTACGTGCTGGAGCTGGTGGGGCTGGACGGCAAGGAAGACGCCTTCCCCAACGAGATGAGCGGCGGCGAGCAGCAGCGGGTGGCTATCGCCCGGGCGCTGGTGAACAACCCCAGCATGATTATCGCCGACGAGCCCACCGGCAATCTGGATCCCCGGCGCTCTCTGGAGATCATGACCCTGCTGGAGCGGATCAACGCCATGGGCACCACCATGCTGGTGGTCACCCACGAGCGGGATCTGGTCAACCGCTTCTCCAAGCGGGTGGTGGCCATCAAGGACGGCGAGATGATACGAGACGGTCAGGGAGGCTACTACAGGGCATGAGAAAATTCAACTTGGGCTATTTCATCAAAGAGGGCTTTGTGAGCATCTTCTCCCATGGCCTGATGTCCTTCGCTGCGGTGTGCATGATCGTGGCCTGCCTCATCATTATGGGTTCCTTCTCCCTGTTGGCCGTCAACGTGGATGAGCAGCTCAGCCGCCTGGAGGAGGAAAACGAGTTTCTGGTCTACGTGGACGAGTCCTTCTCCCGCCAGCAGATCGAGCAGCTGATGGAGCGGGTGCGGCAGGTGGACAACGTGGCGCAGGTGGATTTCATCTCAGCCGACGAGGCCAAGGCCAACTTCCTGGAGGGCCGGGAGCACCAGGGGCTGTATGCCAACCTGCCCGATGGTGTGATCCGGGACCGGCTGTCCGTCCGCGTGGCCGACCTGGAGCGGTTCACCGAGACGGTGGACGCGGTGCGCGCCCTGCCCGGCGTGGCCAACTACCGGGCGGAGAGCAAGGTGGCCGAGGGCTTCGTGGCCGTGCGCAACGCCGTCACCGCCCTGGCCTGGGTGCTCATCGGCATCCTGGCGGCGGTGTCGCTGTTCATCATCTCCAACACCACCCGCCTTGCCGCCTTCTCCCGGCGGGAGGAGATCGCCATCATGAAGATGTGCGGCGCCACCGACGGCTTCATCCGCTGGCCCTTCATCGTGGAGGGGCTGATCCTGGGGCTGATGGGGGCTCTGGCCGCCTTCTTCCTCCAATGGGGGGCGTATGCCGCCGTGTGCAGGGCGCTGACGGAGAATGGCGCCACAACCCTGTTTACCCTGCTGGATTTTCGGTTCATCTGGACCCGGGTGCTCCAGGTGTTCCTGCTGGCCGGCTCCATCATTGGCGCGCTGGGCTCCAGCTTTGCCATCCGCAAGTTCCTTCACGTCTGACCCGCTTTGTCAGGAGGCCGCTATGAATAAAAAAACCCAGCGAATCATCGTCATCGTGCTGGCAGCGGTGCTGCTTTTGTCCCTGCTGGCGTCCGCCCTGGCCGCCATCGCCTACGCCGACGTCACCAAGCAGGATATTCAGAACATCAAGGACGATCTCAGCGACATCCAGGCCCAGAAAAAGGAGGTTCAGGCCAAGCTGGCCGAGATCCGGGACGACCTCAGCCAGGCCAAGGCCCAGGTGGAGCTCATCCAGAGCCAGGTGGTGCTCACCGAGGAGGAGATCAACACCAGCCAGGCCCTGCTGGACCGATACGACCTACAGATCGCCGAAAAGGAAGCCGACATCCAGCGCCTGGAGGCGCAGGAGGAGGCCCAATACCAGGAGTTCTACCGCCAGGTGCGCTGGATGGAGGAAACGGGGGGCACGTCTTACCTGTCCATCCTGTTCGAGGCGTCCAGCCTCGCCGAGATGCTGGACTCCGCCATGATTATCACCGATATCATGGACTACTCCAACCGCATCATCGACCAGCTCAACGCCACCCAGGCCCAGCTGGGAGCAGCCCGTGACGAGCTGGCCGCGGGCCGGGCCGCCCAGGCCGAGGTACAGCAGGATCTGGAGGTGCGAAAGGCCGAGCTGGAGGATCAGCGCGCCCAGGCTCAGACCCTGCTCAGCCAGATTGCCGCCTCCGAGAGCGAGTACGCCGCCGAAGCCAAAAAGCTGGCGGACAGCGAGGCCCAGATCAACAAGGAGTTGAAGGAGGCCGAGCGCAAATACGCCGCCCAGCTGGCCGCCCTGGAAGCCCAGCAGAACGCCAACATGACCAGCGGCGACTGGTACTGGCCCCTGCCCGGACGGTATAAGATCTCCTCCCTATTCGGCAGCCGCCCCGACCCCTTCACCGGCAAGCGGGACAACCACACCGGCACCGACATACCCGCGCCCGGCGGCACCCCCATCTACGCCGCCAAGACCGGCATCGTTACCACTGTGAACAAGAACAAAAACGCCTCGTCCTACGGCTACTACTGCATCATCAGCCACGGCAGCGGCTACGCCACCCTGTATGCCCACCAGAACCAGGTGCCCATCGTTCAGGAGGGGCAGGCAGTGCAAAAGGGCCAGGTCATCGGCTACGTAGGCTCTACGGGTCGCTCCACCGGCAACCACCTTCACTTCGAGCTGCGGGTGAATGGCGTGCGCAACGATGTGCTCAAGCTCTATCCCGGCATGACATTTACCTCTCCCAGCGGCGGGAAAATGAACGGCGGATAGCGTGGGGTGCATAACGGTATAGAACCCAGGGGCGCGGGGAAAACCCGCGCCCCTGTCCCATTTTCGGCAAGGAGGTTTTGCAATCATGGAGGAGCAGACGGTATACACCCGCAGGCGGCGGGGCTGGCAGCTGGCAGGCTGGATCAAAATCCTCATCACGGTGGTGCTCACCCTGGCGGTGTCCGCCGGGGTGTGGTGCGCCCTGCTGGGGAAGAGCGGCCTGACCATGGTGCAAACCTACCTGCTGGCCCGGTTCGCCTTTGTGGAGGCGGACGCCGACCTGGACAAGGCTGTGGATGTGGGACTGGCCGCCTTTGTGGACGGCCTGGGCGACCGCTGGTCCCATTACCTGAACCGGGAGCGCTACCAGGCCACCAACCAACGCCGGGCCAACAGCTATGTGGGGGTGGGCGTCACCGTCGGCTATGAGCGGGAGGAGGGCCTGCTGGTCCAGTCGGTGACCAGGGGCAGCCCCGCAGACAAGGCGGGGGTGGTCCCCGGCGACATCATCACCGCCGTGGACGGCCAGTCCATCGCCGGGGACGGCCGGGAGCAGGGCCCCGACCTGATCCGCGGAGAGGCGGGCGCCCAGGTGGCCCTAACCCTGCTGGGGGAGGACGGAACCGTGCGGGAGGCGGTGTGCACCCGTGCCGCCGTCCACAGCCCCTCCGCCAGCGGGAAGCTGCTGGAGGGGGGAGTGGGCTACGTCAAGCTGGACAACTTCTACTCCGGCTCTGCCGACAGCTTCATGCAGGAGGTGGACACCCTGCTGGCGCAGGGGATCTCCAGTCTCATCGTGGATGTGCGCAACGACCCCGGCGGGTACGTCTCCGAGCTGGAGCAGATTTTAGACTACCTGCTCCCCGAGGGGCCGGTGTTCACCCACAGGCCCCGGTGGTGGTTTGAGTCGGTCACCCAGTCGGACGCCAATTGCGTGGACCTGCCCATGGCGGTGCTGGTGAACAAGGACAGCTATTCCGCCGCCGAACTGCTGGCTGCCCAGCTCCGGGAGAGCACGGGGGCCCCCATCGTGGGCGAGCCCACCTCCGGCAAGGGCTACTCCCAGATCACCTTCCCCCTGCTCAACGGCGGCGGGGTAGGGCTGTCCACCGCCGCCTACTGCACCGGCAGCGGCTACTCCCTCATCGGCGAGGGCCTTACCCCCGATGTAGAGCTGTCCCTCCCCGAGGGCGCGGCCCTGGGTGGCTCGGACGACACCCAGCTTCAGGCCGCCATCGGGCTGCTCACCCAGAAAGCCGGATGAACCCGTAAAAGCCCGCCGCCGGTGATCCGCAAACTGCTTCACATCAAGTAGACAGCAAAATAATTTAAAAAAAGCTCACAGCACTGCGGCGCTGTGGCAACCGCAGATTTCAACCACAAAGTTGGAAAAGCCGCAAAAACGCCTCCCCGGAGCCCCAGGGAGGCGTTTTTCTCACCAGCCGATCTCGTCCAGAATCCCCATGTTGGGGTAGCGCTCCTTTAAAACGCTGTCTGGGTATGTCTCGTCCAAAAACTGCGACACCACGCCGGAGGCGGGCACATCCCGCCTGCGCTGGTCCATCCGGCACAGGGCGGCGGCAGACAGCGCCGTGCTACACGCCAGGAACAGCGCAGCCGCCCGGACCATCCGTTTCCCCTGGGGAAGGGGCACCCGGTCGATAAGCAGACACAGGGCCGGGTATGCCGCCCGCACCCACACCAGGGCGGCCAGCCCCCAGAACAGGCAGAACACCAGATTCACCCGTCCGTTCAGATTGAAGGGCAAGTGGCGGTAGTCCCAGAAGCACGCCCCGAACAGCACCTCCTGAATCCAGGAGCATATGTACTCGTACGCGCCGCCCAGCACTGTCCCCGCCAGGATAATCCGGGCCGGGCTCCGATCGTCCATGCGGTGGAACGCCAGGGTAAGCAGCACCGCCCCCATCGCCCAGACCAGGCTGAACGGCCCATACACCAGGCTGCTGCGGCTGATGAGCTCCCCCCGGGTAAGCAGCCAGAACACCACCTCAATCCAGTCGCCCGCCACCCCTGCGATGAGGAACAGCCAGAACACCCGGTAGGGGGTGAGGGGCCTGGCCGCCGCTTCCCGCGCCAGCTCCCTTGCCGGAGCTGCAGCCGTCCCGTTGCGACCCGCCGTTATCTGCTTCGTCATATCTGCCGCCTCCTTTCGTGTCACACAGCATACCACCCCCAACCGGCAAAAAAACGAAAGGAATTCTAAAATTTTTATGAAGAAAGGCCGCCCCCGTGCACAGGGGCGGCCTTTCTTCGAACAGGGCTCCTGCGAAACCATCCCCTGTCGTAATGGGACCCCTCAAAGTCAAAGGACGGCTTTTAAGGGCGAGGAGGGGCAGCGAGATGAGCGAGCACTGCCGCTTGCCCCGGCGGTTCAGCCCGGAGGCCAGCTCATATCCCGGCCCGCCAGCACATGGAAGTGGAGGTGGGGCACCGACTGCCCCGCCTGCTCCCCGCAGTTGGCCACCACCCGGAAATCGGTAACGCCCAGCTCATGGGCCACCTTGGCGATGGCCTCAAAGCAGTGGCCCACCAGGTCGGAGTTCCACTTGGTAATCTCCCCGCAGGAGGTCACGTGGGCCTTGGGGATGACCAGGAAGTGGACGGGAGCCTGGGGATCGATGTCATAAAAGGCGTAGCAGAAATTATCCTCGTACACCTTGTTGGAGGGGATCTCCCCTTTTACGATCTTACAGAACAGGCAGTTTGGATCTTGCGCGTTGAGCATAGGTCAAGCCTCCTTTATTGATTCGGCACCACAGCGAAAAACTCCAGCGGCCCTTGGCTGTCGTTGATCAGAGCGTGTCCGCTCCCCTTGGGGCAGTAATGGCATTGGCCCGCCTTCACCGGCTCTTCGCCGCCCTCCACCTTCACCTTGCCCGCGCCGGACAGGACGTAGATGATCTCGCTGCTGGTCTCGTGGATGTGCCAGCCGATGGACGAGCCGGGGTCCAGCACGCCCTTCAGGATCTTTCCCAGCTCGTCAACCCGCATCTGGGCGTGAATAGTACCGTCTCCACCCAGAAAATTCGGAATATGGGTGGTCTCCATGGTGGTGTAATCCAGGATCATGGCGATCGCTCCTTTCAAACAGGTTTGAATTGGTTGGCCGCGGGGTCGTAGGCATAGCCCGTCCCGGCCAGCTTTTCGGTCAGCTCCCGCTGGTCCGCGTCCAGAGCGCCACACAGGGCTGACAGGCTTGCGTACTCGTCCCGGAGCTTGGTATTGATAAAACTCAGCAGAATATAGGGATCCTGGGGAAGCATGGCGAAACCTCCTTACAGCCCCAGCTTCATGGCAACCACGTTGTCTACCATGGCCAGCGCGTTGTCCAGCATGAGCACATCCTTGCCGCCGCCCATGGCGCTGTCCGGCTTTCCGCCGCCGGAGCCGCCCGCGATGGCGCACACCTGCTTGATGATATCCCCGGCCTTAACCCCCCTCTTCACCGCACCCTTGCCGCAGGCGCACAGGAAGGTGATTTTGCCGTCGTTGACGCTGGCCAGCACAGCCACCACGTTGTCGTCCTTCTCCCGGAGCAGATCGCCCATCTGGCGCAGCCGGGCGCCGTCCGCCTCGGGCACAGTGGCGGTGAGCACCTTCAATTCGCCTACCTCGTGGGCGCCAAACAGGATGCGGTCGGTCTCCCCCGCCGCCTCCTTGGCTTTGAACTTCTCCACCATCTGGTGGAGGTTCCTAATCTCGCCCATGACGGCCTCCGCCTTCTCCCGCAGCTCGCCGGGCTTGGCCTTGAGTACTGCCGCCGCCTGGTTGATGCGCTCCTGCACCTCGCCGTAGAAGGCTAGGGTCTCCCGGCCGGTGGTGGCCTCAATGCGGCGCACGCCGCTGGCTACGGAGAACTCGCTCTTGATGCGGAAGGCCCCGGCCATGGCGGTGTTGGGCAGGTGGGTGCCGCCGCAGAACTCCACGGAATACCCCTCTCCCATGTCCACCACCCGCACGGTGCCGCCGTACTTCTCGCCAAACAGGGCGATGGCCCCTTTCTTTTTGGCTTCCTCGATGGGCAGTACGTCGGTGCGCACGTCGTAGCCGGACAAAATCGCGTCGTTGACGACCCGGCCCACCTCGGACACCTGCTCCGGGGTCATGGCCTCGAAGTGGGTGAAGTCGAAGCGAAGGCGGTCGGGCTCCACCAGCGAACCGGCCTGGTGGACGTGGTCCCCCAGCACCTCCCGCAGGGCCTTGTCCAGCAGGTGGGTGGCGGTATGGGCCCGGGCGATGGCCTTCCGGCGCTCCCCGTCGATCTGGGCGCCCACGGTGTCGCCCACCTTCAACACGCCCTCGGTCATCTTGCCGTAGTGCATATATTTGCCGCCCTTGTTCTTCTGCACGTCAGTGACCTCGAATCCCATCTTGTCGGCGAAGATCATGCCATGGTCGGCCACCTGACCGCCCATCTCGGCGTAGAAGGGGGTCTTGTCCAGCACCACAATGCCCTCCACGCCGGGCATCAGCTCCTCTGCCAGCTCGTTCTCCACCACCAGGGCCACCACCTTCACCCCGGTGACGGCCTTGACCGTGTTGGCGCTGTCATAGCCCACAAACTTTGTCTCGGGCACGTCCTTGCCGAACTCCACCCCGGCCCAGCCCAGGTCGCCCAGGGCCTCCCGGGCCTTCCGGGCCCGCCGGCGCTGCTCGTCCATGAGCTGCTTGAACTCGGTCTCGTCCAGCTCCAGGCCCTGTTCCTGCACCATCTCCAGGGTCAGGTCCACGGGGAAGCCGTAGGTATCATAGAGCTTGAACGCGTCCGCGCCGGAGAAGGTCTTTTCCCCCTTCTCCTTGTGGCCTAAGAGCATCTCATTAAAAATCTTGATGCCGCCGTCGATGGTCTTGGCGAAGTTCTCCTCCTCCACCCGGATGACCTTGGTGATATAGTCCTGCCGCTCCCGCAGCTCGGGGTAGTGGCCCCCGTTCTCGTGGATGACGGTGCCGCACACCTGATAGAGGAAGGGCTCGTTCACCCCCAGCAGCTTGCCGTGGCGGGCGGCCCGGCGCAGCAGGCGGCGCAGCACATAGCCCCGGCCCTCGTTGGAGGGCAGCACGCCGTCGCAGATCATAAACACGGCGGAGCGGATGTGGTCGGTAATCACCCGGAGGGACACGTCCTTCTCCCGGCTCTCGCCGTAGTGGGCGTGGGTGATCTCGGACACCTTGTTGGTGATATTCATTACCGTGTCCACGTCGAACAGGGAGCCCACCCCCTGGCACACGCAGGCCAGCCGCTCCAG
>CAJUQD010000049.1 GCA_910588105.1 uncultured Oscillospiraceae bacterium
CGCTCTCCAGCGCATGGGCCAGCGCTTGAATCGGGAAGCTGTCCCAATCCTCCACTTTGTCCAGCAGGGCTTCCAATGCGGCGGCGTCCTCCGTCTCCAGCATCTGCGCCGCGATCCCCAGCTCACACCTGTCCTCCAGGGGCAGAAACGCGGTGTAGGCGTGGCGGACCACATCTTCCTCCGTCCCCTCCGAGCGGATAAAGGCCCCCTCAAACATCCCCGCGCCCAACTGGAGGAACCCGGCCCGGCGCTGGTCCGCCTGGGCCTGAGTGGGGCTGGGGCTGTTGATCCCCTCCCACAGCAGCAGCACCAGCGGGGCGGTATTCACGTCGAAATGACTGTGCAGGTTACAGAGGTTGCGCACACAATCCCCCGCCTGTTTCCCATCCATTTCCTTGAAGTCCAAGGATTCCATCAGCCGCAGGCATTTCTCCGGCTGCTTTTCATGGAGATAGCCCGAGGCCAGCACCATAGCCACGCTGAGCTTGCTGTGGGAATCGGTCTTGTACAGAGAACTGGCCAGAAGATCGCCTTGGTCAAACCGCCCAGCCTTGTAATCATTCACCCCTTGGAGGTATTTTTCCCCCCAGTAGATGCTTTTGGTGTAATCGTCCTTGTTCCACGCCACCCCAAAGGCAAACCAAGCGATTTCCACCCGGACGAAAATGGAGTCCGGGAACAGGGCTTCTGCTTTTTTGATCCACTCCTCCAGCTCCGGCAACTGGTTTGCGATGGCGTAGCGCACCGCCCAGCGGTAGATAGGCGGGCCGAACAGCTTCCATTGGGACCGCTTTTCCTCCACCCCGGCCATGGCCCGGCGCAGATAGTCCCCCTGTTCCGGCAGGTTATCCCCGGATTCAACGCACTGGGTCAGGATGATTAAGTTGTCGGGATCCCCTTCCAGCTGCTTGCGCAGCAGCTCCATATTCCGCTTTTGCTTTTCGACCCGCTTCGCCGGATCCTGGTAGACATATCCATCGTGATGGAAAATGCCCCCCCGGATCAGCATGGTGCGCAGATCGCCCTGATAGGGCCAGTGCTCATGGATGGCCCCCTCATACCGAAGTCCGGAAGACAAACGCAGCAAGCGCACCGCCAGAAAGTCGGAATGGCCCCCGCTCCTCTCCAGCTCCGCCGTGTGGTAGTTGCGGATGATAACCGAGGCGAAGTCAAACGCCTTGTCCGTGGTCAGGAATTTTACATATCCCCCGATATCGGGATCTACCCACTCGTCGCAGTCGATGGACATATACCAGGTGCCGGAACAACGGTCCATCACCGCGTTGCGGGCTGCGGCAAAATCGTTGATCCAGGGGAAGTCAATCACAATATCCGCGTACCGCTCCGCCACGGCGCGGCTCCCGTCATCCGCCCCGGTGTCCGCCATCACCAGCTCGCAGGGCAACGCGTCCCGCAGGGGCCGGAGGGACTTCAGGCACCGCTCCAGGCAACGGATCTCGTTTTTAAAAATAATGCCGATGGACAGCAGGGGCTTTGACATGGCAAATCTCTCCTTTTCGCTTCGGGGCACATGGGAAAGGCGCCGTTGCGCGGCGGCTTTCCCCTATGCCCCGCAAAAGAACGGGGGCGGGCTTGTGCCCGCCCCCGTTTGTCGCGTTGGGCTGATGGTGCTTGGGGTGTCAACCAGCTTCTTACTGGAGGAGCTGGAGCACACCCTGGGGCACCTGGTTGGCCTGAGCCAGCATGGCCTGAGCGGACTGGATCAGGATGTTGTTCTTGGTGTAGGCCATCATCTCGGCGGCCACGTCGGTGTCGCGGATGGTGGACTCGGCATCCTGGATGTTCTCGGTCATGACGGACAGGTTGTTGATGGTGTGGTCCAAGCGGTTCTGGGTGGCGCCCAGAGTGCCGCGCACGTCGGACACCTGGTTGATGGCGGCCTTGATCTTGTCAACCGCGGTGGCGGCGCTGGCCTGGTCGGCGATGCTGATGTCGGCAATGCCCAGGGAGGACACGTGCATATCGCCCAGGCTCACCTTCAGCTGGTTGTAGCTGTCGGCGGTGTCGCCGATCTGCAGGGTCAGCCCCTTGCCGGTGCCGTTCTTGGCGGGAACCTTGATGGCGTTGAAGGTGCCGGTCTGGATCTGCTTCTGGATACCCTCATAAGTGGTCAGGTCGGCCCGGCCGCCCTTACCGTTGCCGTTATAGTCTTCCTTCTCCTGGAAGGTCAGAATGCCGTCCGTGCCCTTCTGGCCCACGGTGAACATCTTGTTGTCGGCAGCGGCCACAGTCAGGCGGCTCAGGGCCTCGGACAGGGCGCTGCCGGAACCGGCCTTGGCATCCAGCAAAGCGCCGTTGTCGTCCACCAGGTCACTGATGTCCACGGCCTTGAAGCCGTCGCCGGCGGCGGCAAGGGCGTCCAGGGTCTCCTGCTTGCTGGCAAACACATAGGTGACGTCGCCCACAGTGATGGCCTTGCCGTCCACAATGGCCGTAGACGTCAATGCGGCATTGAGTTCAGTGTTGGCCAGGATGGTGCCCTGCTTGGGCGCGCCCTCGGTGATGACCTGGGTGCCCATGTTCACGGTGCCGCCCTGGATTCCAACGCCCGAAACCGAGACGTTAAAGTTGCCGGTGAAGCTGGCCGCGGCGGTGGAGGCGTCCATGGCGGCGTCGGTCATCTCAAAGACCAGCTTGGAGCCGTCGGCCTTCACAGTATAGGTCACGCCGCCAATAGCCATCTCTTTTTCGCCGGCGGCGCCCACGATCCCCTTGGCCAGATCCGCGCCGGTCGCGCCGTTGGCCACGGTAGCGATAATGGTACTGCCGCCGATGGTGACGGTGACGTTCTGGGCGCCGGTGGTGGTGAAGGAGATGTTCTCCAGCTCGACCTCGAACTTGGTCTTGGTAGCCTGCTGGCCGTCCTTGTGGAGGATGGTTTGGTTGCCCGCCTGCGTAAGAGTTGTGGTAGCGGTAGCCGCAGTTCCTTTAATTTGCAGAGCGGTCTTGCTGCCCACCTCGTACTTCACGGAGTCGGCCTCCATGGTGCCGTCGAACAGCTTGATGCCGTTGAAGTTGGCGCTGTCGGCGATCCGATTGATCTCGGAGCGCAGCTGGTTCAGTTCCTTCTGCATCTGGGCGCGGTCAGTGGTGTCATCGTAGGTGCCGTTGGCGGACTGGGTGGCCAGCTCCACCATACGGTTGAGCATATCGTGAACCTCAGTCAGGGCGCCCTCGGCGGTCTGCACCAGGGAGATGCCGTCCTTCGCGTTCTTCTGGGCGGTCTCCAGGCCGGTGATCTGGGCGCGCATCTTCTCGGAAATGGCCAGGCCGGCGGCGTCATCGCCCGCGCGGTTGATCTTGTAGCCGGAGGAGAGCTTCTCCAGGTTCTTCTTCATCGCGGACACGTTGCTGGTGTAGTTCCGATAGGCGTTCATCGCCATAATATTGTGCTGAATACGCATGATTATAACTCCTTTTAATAAATTATTTTGTGTGCCTGGGCCTTCCTTTGCCGCAGCACATGGGGCTTCCGGCCCGACTGTGCGGCCTGGCCTTGGCCGCGCGGTCCGTCCGGCGCTGGGACTATATTTCAACCGGCCCGGAACCGGTCAAAACCTGAATCAAAGCGGCCCCTGCACATGGGGCCGCCGCTCCTGCTGCCCTTCTTGATCCAATTCAATACCCAACAGAACGTCCAAAAAGTATAAGTTTTGCTCCACTTGTTTCAGATCCCGTACTTGGCCGTTCACCTACTTATTCGGCAGTATTTTCAAAAAGTTTAGCCCGTATTTTAAAAATTTTTAGCCGCCTCACGCGCGGCTCATAATCTATAGAATTTGTTCGTCTTCCCTCTGCAAAGTACGCAAAAAGCCTGCCGAACGGGTTTCAGCGGGCTTTTTGTATGAAATTCATCTGTTTTCACATGCGCAGGGGCGGATTTTCCATAAAGTATTCTGATACTCGGCAGACTTTGCAAAGATGGCCGGTATCCGCTCCAAATTCCCGGTCCGCCCTTTTCAAACCGCCGTTTGTGCCGATAATACCTATAGAATGTCAGCCTTTCCAGGAACCTGGCTGTGGTTTTCCTGAAGGCTGGTCTCATCGATATGTCCCGCCCCATCAATTTTCCGGCATAAAGAGCAAGAGGGGTTTACCCCAGTTATCTGCGCACTGGGGCAGCGGTCCGGCGGGGTGCGCCGTCAGCGGGGACATCACCACGGAGGAACTCCGGCAAATCATTGATTCCATTTCATGAAGCAGGAGGTTGTATCAAAATGGAAGAGCAGCAGAAAAAGAGACAGGAAAACGTAGTGGCTGGCTTGGTGGGTGCTTTTTTAGGCGCCCTGCTGGGCGTGGTGTGCACCGTGGTCATCGGGCAGCTGGGCTATGTGGCGTCCTTGTCCGGCCTCATTATGGCCGTGGGCGCGCTGAAGGGCTACGAGCTGCTGGGCGGGCGGCTGAGCAAAAAGGGGGCGGTGATCTCCTCCGCCCTCATTCTGGTGATGACCTGGCTGGCCCACCGGCTCACCTGGGCCATCGCCCTGACCTCCACCGTCGGCCTTGGGGTGTTCGACAGCTTCCAGGCCATCCCCGAGCTGCTGGAGGCGGGGCTTTTGGAGGGCCCCGCCTACTGGGGCGACCTGGTCATGCTGTACCTGTTCACCCTGCTGGGGGCGGTGCCCACCATCATCGGTGGGCTGCGCAGTGCCGACCTGCCCGACCTGCCCCAGGCGGCGGCATCCGCCCAGGGCGGCGAGCTGCCCGGGCTCACCCTCTATCCCGGCAGCGTGGCCTGGATGCGTCCCCTGCGGCTGAGCGCGGCGGGCGCCATGTTCGTAGGTCTGATACCGGGGATCGCACTGCTCCTGGCCGGCTTTGCCAACGGCGCCCCCCTTACCTTTACCCTGGCGGCAATGGGCTGCATCGTGGCCAGCTTTGTGATGATGTTTTTTGCCCTGCCCAGCATCCAGCTGTGCTACCGCTCCATGAACCTGATGGTCCGCAGCGGCAGCACCGTATGGCGGGTCACCCTGCCCATGCTGAACAACGCCGATACATACCGCTTTACCAAACGAACCGGGGCCTTCCGGGCCATCCGCTGGGAAATCCTCACCGAGCAGGAGCGGGATCAGCTCAAGATGTCCGTCCAGCGGGCCATCGCCCTGCTGAGCAGCGGCCAGGTGATGCCCGGCAGCGCCCTTAGCGCAGCGGTGATGCCCCTGCCCAACCTCCGCATTTACAAGGAAACCCGCTGGCTCTGGAAGGGGACCTACTCCGGCCGGGACGGCAAGGAGAAAAAAGTCGCCATCCCCAAAGCCTATGAGGGCTTCGCCCCCGCCCAGGAGCTGGAGGCCGCCCAGCAGCCCGTCCCGCCCCATTGGGGACTGCTGGCGGCGGCTGCGGCGCTGACGGCGGCGCTGGCGCTGGCGGGCGCTGGGCTGGGCTGGACTCTGGACGGCGGCGGGCGAAATAATCCCGGCGCCGGCGATCCCCTGCCCTCCCCCACCGCCACCATCCCGCCCGAGTCCTCCGTCCCGGTCCAGCCCGACCCCCAGGGGCTGTTCCACGTGGGGGAGGAGCTGGGGTACGAGTTCACCGCCGTGGGCTACATCAAGGCCCCGGACGGAATGTTCGCCCAGGACGGCTCCTATGTGGACGCCCACGTCCCCTACAGCGAGGAGCCGGTCTACCTGGAGGACGGCCACGCCATCCGCTCCGCCGCCCACGGCATGGAGGTAACAGTCAAAATCGCCCAGACCGACGGGGACGCCAGAGACGTGGTGGACCAGGCCTATGAGCTGATGGCCGAGTCCGGCACGGACTTCTATGAGGACGGCGTACAGGACACCTACTATTTCGACGAATACGACATCGCCGTCAAGCAGGTGTCCTACTTTGAGGAGAACCGCACCAAGGTGCGGGTGGCGGTGCTGTACGCCGACTATAAGCAGGATGGATACTACCTCTCCGCCGCCATCATCTACCAGCCCGAGCTCATGGACGGGGATTACCCCGCCCTGCTGGCGGAGCTCGGCGATGCCTATGCCCTGAACCTGCCGGAGATCCCGCCCATGGATGAGGCATAGCCGAAGCCTACCAAAGCCGTCCTCTCCAAGGAAGGGCAACTTTCATTTCCCTGCCGCATAACGGTGTTGAAATCCCGGCCAAAAACTGCTATACTAGGCAACTAAAGGTCGGGCAGGCCAGTCCTGCCGCCCTTTTTCAGCGTTTGCGCGTTCACTCATTTAGGCGGTGATCCTATGGTTTTCAGCAGCATCCTGTTCCTCTTTTTCTTCCTTCCCGCGCTGCTTCTCTGCTACTTCTGCCTGCCCCGGCGCTTCCGCGCCTGGCGCAACGGAGTGCTGCTGGCTTTCAGCCTGTTCTTCTACGCCTGCGGCGGGCTGTACTACCTGCCTGTGCTGCTGTGCTCCACTGCCGTCAACTACCTGTGCGGGCTGCTGGCCGCCCCGGGGCGGCCCAATGCCGCCCGGCGGGCGGGGCTTTGGGCCGCCGTCCTGCTGGGCCTTGGGATGCTGGGCTGGTTCAAGTACGCCGGGTTCCTCGCCGCCAACCTCAACCGCCTGGGGGTCCGGCTGAACCTGCCCCCAATCGTTCTGCCCATCGGCATCTCCTTTTTCACCTTCCAGGGGCTGAGCTACGTCATCGACGTGTACCGCGGAGACGCCCCCTGCCAGCGCAACCCCTTCTACGTAGCCCTCTACGTAGCCCTGTTCCCCCAACTGGTGGCCGGGCCCATCGTACGCTATTCCACCGTGGCCCGGGAGATCACCGGCCGGGAGGAGTCCCTGTCCGAATTCTCCCAGGGGGCGGCGCGGTTCCTGTTCGGGCTGGGCAAAAAAATGCTGCTGGCCAACGCCATGGGCGAGGTCGCCGACGCTGTGTTCGCCCAATCCCCCGCCGCCATGGCCGCCGGTACGGCATGGGCGGGGGCGGCGGCATACACCCTCCAGATTTACTTCGACTTCTCCGCCTATTCCGACATGGCCATCGGCCTGGGGCGGATGTTTGGCTTTCATTTCCTGGAAAACTTCAACTACCCCTATGTCTCCCAGTCTGTCACCGAGTTCTGGCGGCGGTGGCACATCTCCCTGTCCACCTGGTTCCGGGATTACGTCTATATCCCCCTGGGAGGAAGCCGCCGCTCCCCCGTTCGGAACATCCTCAACCTGGCGGCTGTGTGGCTGCTCACCGGGCTGTGGCACGGGGCGGCGTGGACCTTCGTGCTGTGGGGCGCATGGTTCTTCCTGCTGCTGGCGGGGGAAAAGCTGCTGTGGGGACGGGGGCTGGCCCGGCTGCCCCGGGTTTTCCGCCGCGGCTATACCCTGCTGGCGGTCATGATTAGCTGGGTGCTGTTCCGCTCCCCCTCCGCCGCCTATGCCGGGGCCTATTTCCAGGCCATGCTGGGCCTGGGCGGAGCATCGGACGGGCAGACCGCCTATTACCTTCTCCAATATTGGCCTGAGTGGGCCGCCTGCCTTATCGCCTCCCTGCCGGTGAAAAACTGGCTGCAATCCAAGCTGCCGGAGGAAGGGACAGGCCCCGCCTCCCTGGTTCAAATCTGGTGCCCCAAGCTGGCGGCGCTGGCCCTGCTGGCCCTGTCCTACCTCAAGCTGGCAACGGGCAGCTTCAACCCCTTCATCTACTTCCAATTCTGAGGAGGCGGTCAGTGTGAATCGGATTGCGCATTGGTTTATGGCCGTCTGTTTTGTGGGTTTCCTGGCGGCGGGGCTGGCAGCCTCCCTGCTCCGATCCCCCCAGGACTTCTCCTATTGGGAAAACCGTATGCTGGCCTCCCTCCCGGAGCCCGCCTCCCAGAGCATAGGGGACGGCGGCTATTTCACCCAGCTGGAACGCTACCTGGCCGACCACGCCCCCCTGCGCTCCACCCTGCTTCGGTTCAAAACCCGCTGGGATCTGGCCGCAGGGCGCCCAGTTGTCAACGATGTGGTGCCAACAGCGGACAGCCTGCTCCCCTTCCTGCCCTACATGGCCGACGACCAGGCGGACATCGACCGCTGGGCCGGCCTCATGGCGGACAATCTGGCGGACATCAACGCCGCGGTGACAGAATACGGCGGGTATTTTTGCTATGCGGTGGTGCCCTGCCAATCCGTCTCCCGCGCGGACGAGTACCCCTGGTTCCTCAACAGCCAGGCCCGGCGCAGCTGGATGAAGGGCGCGGCCATGGCCCGGGCCATGGAGGAGCAGGGCGTCCCCTTCCTGGACGTGGAGGCCATCCTTGCCCGGAGCGGCGGTTCAAAGCAATACGCCTCCCGGGTGGACAACCACTACACCATAGAGGGGGCCTTTGAGGCCTGCCGCCTGATCCTGGAAAAGGCGGCGGCGGACACCGGCCTTGATTTCCCTATCCTGGAAGCGGATGATTTCCAGCTCGAAACCCTCCCCAACGACTATATCGGCTCACGGGAGCGCAAGCTGTTCAACCTGGAGCGGCGGGACGAGCGGCTGTCCATCCTGCTGCCCGTCGAGCCCGTCCCCTTCTCCCGGGCGGACAACGGCATCCCCGTGGAGTCCAGCGTATACCGCCTGCCCGGCGGCCGGGACGGGGCAGTGGACTACAGCCTCTACATGGGGGGCGACATTGCCCGCACCGTCATCGACACCGGCCGGGACAGTCTGCCCAGCGTCCTCATCTACGGGGACAGTTTCACCAACCCCGTGGAGTGCTTGGCCTATCTCAGCTTTGACCAGACCCACTCCCTGGACCTGCGCCACTACCACGAGATGGGCCTGGTGGACTATATCCGCCAGTTCCAGCCGGACATTGTGGTGTGCGTCCGGGACTATGACTTCATGATGGCTACGGACGGCAACGGCGGAGGATCGTAGCGGGGAGGACAAAGCAGGGGACGTCCGGCGGCGCTGCCGCCGGACGTCCCCTGCTTTGTTTTTTCTATTTCCCCAGCTCCGTGCCCCGCCGCCATGCGGCCAGCACTGCGTTCATGGCCGCAGAGCGCAGGCCGCCCCGCTCCAGCTCCGCCACCCCGGCGATGGTGGAACCGCCGGGGGAACACACCTCGTCCTTGAGCGCACCGGGGTGCCTGCCCGTCTCCAGCACCATAGCTGCCGCCCCCAGCACCGTCTGGGCGGCGTATTCCACCGCCTGGGCCCTGGGCAGGCCGGCCATCACCCCGCCGTCCGCCAGCGCCTCAATAAAGGGGTAGACAAAGGCGGGGCCGCACCCGGCCACGGCGGAAAACTGGTCCATCAACCCCTCGGGGATGCGCTCCACCCGGCCCGTGGCGGCCAGGATCTTCTCCAGCTCCCGAACGCAGGGCTCCGCCGCCTCCCCGGCGCACAGGGCGGTAATCCCCTTGCCGACGGCCACGCAGGTGTTTGGCATGATGCGCACCACCGGCACGTAATAGCCTGCTCCAGCCAGATGGGGCCGCATATCCTTAATCGTCAGCCCCGCCGCCATGGACACCACCGCCTTGTCCTCGCCCACCCGGCGGCGGTCCCGGAGCTGGGGCGCCAGCTCCTCCAGCAGGGGCCGTATGCCGTCCGGCTTCACCCCCAGGAAGAGGTACTCCGCCGCCCATACCGCATCGGCGGCGCTGCCCACCACGTCGCAGCCCAGCTCCGCCCCCAGCGCCTCCGCCTTGGCCGGCGTGCGGTTGAACAGCACCACCTGCTCCGGCCCGATAGACCGGCACGCCGCCCGGGCCAGCGCACCGCCCATATTCCCCACGCCGATAAAGGCCGCCTTTTTCATGAATATCCCCCGCTTCTAAAAAATTTACCTTAGAACCTGTAATTACAACCTCAATTCACCGCTTGGCCGGGCCTTTCTCCGCCGTGAACCGGCGGGGCTTTTTCCCTTTTAACCCCGGCCCTTTATTCTTGGCGCTGGCACACCATTCTCAGTTCCACGGCGGGCGCGCCCAGCATGAGCTGCGCCTGCGTGCCGTCAAAGCGGAAGCCATAGCGCTCATAAAAGCGGACGGCCTGCTCGTTGCCCCTGAGCACCCAGAGGGCAATTTGCTCATAGCCGGAAAGCCGCTTTGCGGCGGCGTCCATCAGCCCATAGCCAACCCCCCGCCCGTGGTACTCCTTCAGTACGTAGAGCGCGAACACCTCGCCGCACCCCGGCAGGGTCTCGTCCCGGTACGCGCCATAGGCCGCAAAGCCCGCCACCCGCTCCCCGTCCTTGGCGACGAGGATGTTATCCGGCCACCTGCGCGCTGTTTCAATGCATTTTTCAAGGGTAATCCCCTCCAGATACCCCGGGTCCACCAGTCCCTCGTAGGTCTCATGCCAGGACTTGTAGTGCACATACCCCTTGCCGTCCATCTCCTCCCCGGTCTCCATGGGCTTGATGACAAGATTCAAACGGCGCACCCCCTAGCTTTCCTGCAAGGACCGGTTGATGGCACAGAGGATTGCCCGCAGGGAGGCCCGGTTGATATTGTGGCTCTTGCCCACACCGAATACGTCCCGGCCATCGGGGGCCTTCAGGTGGATATAGCACACCGCCTGGGTGTCCGAGCCGGAGGAGATGGCGTGCTCCTTGTAGTCCACAAACTGGTACCCCTCAATGTGCCCCTCCGGCAGGTCGTGGAGGGCGTTGAAGAAGGCGTCGATGGGGCCATTGCCCTCTCCCCGGGCAGCCATCACCTTCCCCTTCCAGCCCACCTCGCCGATAAAGACTACCTGGCTGGCGTCGCCGTGGCGTCCGTCCTCCAGGAAGGAGTGGCGCTCCAGCTGGTAGATCTTGGGCACGGACAGGTATTCCTGGTCGAACAGGGCGAAAATCTGCTCCGGCTTCAGCTCTTTGCCCACCCGGTCGGACTCCTTCTGCACCACTGCGCCGAACTCCGCGTGCATGGCGCGGGGCAGGTCGTAACCGAAGCTCTGCATCATCACAAAGGCGGCGCCCCCCTTGCCCGACTGGGAGTTGATGCGGATGATGGGCTCATACTGCCGCCCCACATCGGCGGGGTCGATGGGCAGGTAGGGCACCTCCCACATGTCGGTGCCGCTCTCCTGCATATAGTGCACACCCTTATTGATGGCGTCCTGGTGGCTGCCGGAGAAGGCGGTGAAGACCAGCTCGCCCACATAGGGCTGCCGCTCCCCCACCTTCATCTTGGTGCATCGCTCGTACATGTCCCGGATCCTGTTGATATCGTGAAAGTCCAGGCACGGATCCACCCCCTGGGTCCACATGTTCATGGCCAGCGTCACCATGTCCACGTTACCGGTGCGCTCGCCGTTGCCAAACAGCGTGGCCTCTACCCGCTCGGCGCCCGCCAGCAGCCCCAGCTCCGTGGTGGCTACCCCCGTGCCCCGGTCGTTGTGGGGGTGGAGGGAGATGATGGCCCGCTCCCGGCCAGGGAGCTTGCGGATGAAATACTCCATCATGTCGGCAAACTGGTTGGGCAGGCAGTTCTCCACGGTGGTGGGCAGGTTGAGGATCACCTTGTCCCGCTCAGTGGCGTGGAGGTGGTCCAGCACCGCCGCGCAGATGTCCACGGCGTAGTCCATCTCCGTCCCCATAAACGACTCCGGGGAGTATTCATAGCGCAGGTTCATACCGCCCGCAATCACCGGCCGAGCCATCTCGTAGATGAGGTCCGCCGCGTCGGTGGCGATTTTGGTGATGCCCGCGCGGTCCATATGAAACACCACCTTGCGCTGGAGGGTGGAGGTGGAGTTATAAAAGTGGAGGATGACATTTTTGGCCCCCTCAATGGCCTCAAAGGTCCTTTTGATGAGGTGTTCCCGGGCCTGGACCAGCACCTGGATGGTCACGTCGCCGGGGATATGCCCCCCCTCAATGAGCTCCCGGCAGATCTCGTACTCCGTCTCGGAGGCGGAGGGGAAGCCGATCTCGATCTCCTTCACCCCGATATCCACCAGCGTGTGGAAATACTCCAGCTTTTCCTCCAAATTCATGGGGTCGATCAGAGCCTGGTTGCCGTCCCGCAGGTCCACGGAACACCACACCGGGGCCCTTTTGATGGTCTTGTCCGGCCAGGTGCGGCCCTCAATGGGCTGGGGGGTAAAGGGGATGTACTTCTCAAATCCGGGCTTCAAATTCATGGGGCTCTCCTCCTCTGGATTTTGCGGGGGATATGAAAACGCCCCCGACCATGATGTCAGGGGCGAAATAATGCCGTCACGCTGTGCGCTTCTGCATTGTCACGCTTCGCCTGCTCACAACGCACGGCTTCGCGCTTCTACTCCGCGGTACCACCCTTAATTCCGCGCACGGTCACCCAGTGCGCGCTCTTGGCCTCCAGCAAGGCCGCGACCTGTAACGGGGTCTCCCGTCCGGCCCTACTCAAAGGTTCAGGCCGGCGGCTCCGGGGCCAGTATCCACGCGGCTCCCCGCGCCGGCTCGCACCTGCCGCCGGCTCTCTGAGCGGGGGATGGGCCGCGTCTTGTTCCCATCCACGCCTTTTGCTTGAAAGTATTATACAGTGGAGACGGCGGGGTTGTCAAGGGGCAGTTTACGCCGGGGCAGCCCGCCCCCCCTTGACAAATGCCTTTCCGGCGTCTATAATGCAAATAGTTCAAAACAGAACAAAAAGGAGGGTCCGCCGTGACCGAAGGATTTTGGGACAATGTGCTGCTTCTCAAGGGCCTGTACGACCAGGCCCTTGACCCGGTGGCCCAGCGGTGGAAGCTCACCCGGATGGAGCTGGACCTCCTGCTCTTCCTCCACAATAACCCGGACCGCGCCACGGCGGCGGAGGCCGTCAGGCTGCGCCGGTGGACCAAGTCCCATGTGTCGGCGGCGGTCCACGCCCTCAAGGCCCGGGGCCTGCTGTCCGCCTGCCACCCCCAGGGCAACCGCAAAACGCTGCTCCTCGCCCCCCTGCCCGCCGCCCAGCCCATCCTTCAGAATGGGCTGGAGGCCCAGCAGTCCTTCTTCCAGTCCATGCGGCGCGGCTTCACCCCCGGGGAGGAACAGGCACTGGACGCCATTGCGGAAAAAATCGCCCGGAATATCCGGGACGCCATGAATAAGTGAGGTCTTTTTGTGTTCACCATTCTCATCTGTTTCCTGGCCGGCATCGGCGCCGGCCTGGGCACCGGCTTCGCGGGGATGAGCGCCGCCGCCGTCATCAGCCCCATGCTCATCACTTTTCTCCACATGGAGCCCTACGAGGCGGTGGGAATCGCCCTGGCAAGCGATGTGCTGGCCAGCGCCGTGTCCGCCTACACCTACGGCAAAAACAAGAACCTGGACATAAAAAACGGCCTGGTGATGATGGCCGCAGTGCTGTGCTTTACCCTGGTAGGAAGCTGGGTGTCCAGCCTGGTTCCCTCCTCCGCCATGGGGGGCTTCTCCACCTGGATGACCCTGCTGCTGGGCATCAAGTTCATCGTCAAGCCGGTGATGGCCACCAAGGAATCCATGTCGGCGGTGGACCCCGGAAAGCGGGCGGTCCAGTCCGTCCTGTGCGGGATGCTTATCGGCTTCATCTGCGGCTTTGTGGGGGCCGGGGGCGGCATGATGCTGCTGCTCATCCTCACTTCTGTGCTGGGGTATGAGCTAAAAACCGCCGTTGGCACCAGTGTGTTCATCATGGCCTTCACCGCCTTCACCGGGGCCGCCGGCCACTTTGCCATCGGCGGTATGCCCAACCTATGGGTGCTGGCCCTATGCGTGCTGTCCACCCTCCTGTGGGCGCGCATTGCCGCGCGCTTTGCCAACAAGGCCAGCCCCATCATCCTTAACCGGGCCACCGGCGTGGTGCTGGCGGTGCTGGGCGGGGCCATCCTGGCGGTGAATTACCTGACCTAAAAGCAGACGGGCGGCGGGGGATTGCTCCCCTGCCGCCCGCTATTTTTGACGCAGCGAAAAGGCGATGCGCCCGCCGCACATGGACGCCATCGCGCACACGTTCCAAGCTGCCACGAACGTCCGAAACCCTTCGGGCGTTTTCCACAGCGCCAGCACATAGATACCCGCCAGCACCGCGCCCGCCGCCAGGGTGGGCCAGCGCAGCCTGGGGCACTCCGCCGCCACAATGGCCATATCGCTCACCAAATAGATATTGCCGATGAACAGATAGCTCACCGCCTCCCCCAGGTGGAGGGTCATAAACAGCCAGAGGAAGAGCGGCAGGTATTCGCCTTCCGGCCTCACCGCCCACAGCAGCCCGCCGGCGGCCAGCCCCCACAACAGGTTGGCCCCCACGCCGCCATAGGCGGCCGCCGCGCGCTTCCACGGCTCCATCGCCCAATAGCGCGCCGCGTCCACCGGCCCGGGATTTGAGGAAAACAGGTAGGGCTTCACCTGCACCTGGAGCCAGTTGTCCTTACAGCCGAATTTGTGGTCTAAGATCGAGTGACCCAGCTCATGCAGCCAGATCACCGCGTACAGCGCCCCATATCCCAGCGCCGCGTACAGCAGCCACCGCATCATATCCAGGCCCTCCCATTTGCCACAAGCTCGTGGGGCAGGGGAAACCCCTGCCCCACGCTGCTTTCTATTTGAAACCGGCCCAGGCCCGGAATCACGCCTCGTCCTCGATGAGCCCGTAGCCGCCGTCGTTGCGCTTGTAAACCACGGCGAACGCGCCGCCCGCCTCGTCCTTGAAGGCGTAGAAGCTGTGGCCCAGCAGGTTCATCTGGAGAATGGCCTCGTCCACCGTCATGGGCTTGATGGGGAACCTCTTCGTGCGCACAACATGGAACTCGTCCTCCTCCACATCGGGCACAAAGGAGGTCTCCTCCGCGGGCTCGGCGGGGGCGAACGCCCCGGTGCGAAGGCGCTTCTCCAGGCGGGTCTTATGCTTGCGCAGCTGGCGCTCCATGGAGGTGACCGCCGCATCCACCGACGCGAACATGTCGGAGGTGCTCTCCGCCACCCGCAGAATGGTGGAGCCGGAACGAATGGTGAGCTCCACCTTATTCCGATCCTTCTCCACAGAGTAGACCAGGTTGGCCTCCGCCTCGGTCTTGAAGTAACGGTCCAGCTTGCCTACCTTCTTCTCGGCGTAGTTGTGCAGGGACTTGGGCAGGTTGACCTTTTTGTCTGTAAACGTAAACTTCATGTGCTCAGCTCCTTTCGGTTGGGGGCGGGGACCGCCTCCGTATTTGTATTATAGCACAATTGCACACCAATAGGCAATTCTTTTTTTGTCTCTTTTCACCCTTTGGGGGCGGGAATTTCGGAGCCCGGGAGAATCGGACAGGCACGGCGGCGGCGGGGGGCGCATAGCCGTGGTTGGGGGCCTCCGGGCCGGAGGCCCCGCCCCGCATCACAAAAAAGAGAGGTGAATCGGATGAAAGAAGCGGTATTCCACCGGCTTACCCGGCTGCTGTGCGTCAAATCCCTGGTGACACTGTCCCTGACGGCGGTGTTTGCCGTGCTGGCCCTGCGGGGAGAGGTGGGCCAAGACTTTATGACAGTATACACCGTCATCATCGCCTTCTACTTCGGCACCCAGCTGGAGCGGACGGCACAGAAAGGAACTGGCGCCGGATGAAGCTGCTGAACTGTATCCTTACCGAGAACGACTGCTGCAAAACCAGCCGGACCATACGTCCTCAGGGCGTCATGGTCCACTCCACCGGGGCGAACAACCCCGCCCTGCGGCGGTATGTCCAGCCCGTCCCCTCCACCCCCAACCGGGAGGGACTGCTCTCCGCCCTTGGCGAAAACAGGAACGGCAACCACTGGAACCGCCCGGGCCTGGACGTTTGCGTCCACGGCTTCATCGGGCGGCTGGCCGACGGCTCGGTGGCGGCGGTGCAGACCCTGCCCTGGGCCCACCGGGGCTGGCACGCGGGCACGGGGACCAGCGGCAGGAGCGCCAACGACACCCACATCTCCTTCGAGATGTGCGAGGACGATTTGACCGACCCGGCGTACTTCAGGCAGGCGTACCGCACCGCCGTGGAGCTCACCGCCATGCTGTGCCGGGAATACGGCCTGGACCCGCTGGCGGACGGGGTGGTCATCTGCCACCAGGACGGCTACCGCCGAGGGGTGGCGTCCAACCACGGGGATGTCTACAACTGGTTTCCGCGGTTTGGCTTTGACATGGGCGACTTCCGGGGCGATGTGGCAAAGGCCATGGACGGAGAGGAGGACGACGAAATGGTGTATTACAAGACCCTGGCCGACGTGCCGGAGTATTACCGGGACGCGGTGGCCAAGGCGGTGGACAAGGGCGCGCTCAAGGGCGCCGGGAACGGCGAGCTGAACGTGTCCGAGGATTTGTGCCGGACGCTGACGGTGCTGGACCGGCTCAATCAGCTGGGTTAGAAGCGCGGAGAAGCGGGCAGTGAAGACGCTTGGAGCGCAGCGAGGGGACGCCTGGATATCAGGCGTCCCCTTTTTCCTCTGCCTCGGCCATTGCCTTTTCAATGGCTTCATTTATAAATTTATTGGTACTCTTCCCCTGCTTCTGGGCAAATTCCTTTATCACCTGCTTTTTGCCCTTGCGGACAAATATCTCAATCCGATCATAGGCCTTTTTATTGTACCTGGCGGTCGCTTCTTTTTGCGCGTCTGAAAAGGCCATGTCAGGCATCCTCTTCCGCAAGTTCAATTTTATCAACATTTTTCTCAAATTCCTGTACCCACAGTTTACAGGCCCACTCGATTTCCTTTGTCCGGGAGCGGCCATAGTACTTTCCAATATAGCTCAGTTTACGGGCCAGCTCCTCTTCCATGACCATTGTAAACTTTACATCCATTACGATCACCTCAAGGATGATTTTACCAACAGAATTTAAAATAGGGCTAATTTAGTATTGACCTAATACCAAATCAATGCTATATTTGTTTTTGCAGGGATTACAGCCCCCTGCCGCGCAAGCCAGCCGGACTTGAAATATGCCCGCCGCAGGGATTACAGCCCCCCGCGGCGGGCGCGCTTTTCCCTGACGCGAAAATTCCCCCTTGACTTTCATGATTAAAAGTGCTAGAGTATCATCAGTGTAAAAAGGGAGGGACCGCGCATGACCAGCCGGAACTACGGGTATGGCTATTACCGCTATTACGATAGCGGCGTTTTGTCATACCCTTGAGCGGCGGTGCGGCATAGAACGTGTGCGGCGGCCCCGGGGGGCCGCTTTTTGTATGCTTAAATCATCTTAAAAAGGAGCGAATCGACTATGGTAGTCATTATGAAGCGGGAGTTCTCCCCCGGCCAGCTGGAGGCCGCCGTCCGCGCCATGGAGGCGGGGGGCGTGCGGGTGATGGTGTCCAAGGGCAGCGAGACCACCATTCTGGGCGCGGAGGGCGACGCGGGCGGGCTGAACCAGGAGCAGCTGGCCCAGCTCCCCGGCGTGGAACGGGTCATGCGGGTGAGCGAGCCCTACAAAAAGGCCAACCGCAAGTACCACCCGGACGACTCGGTGATCGGCATCGGCGGCGGGGTGTCCATCGGCGGGAACAAGCTGGCCGTCATCGCCGGGCCCTGCTCGGTGGAGAGCGAGGAACAGATCCTGGAGGTGGCCAGATCCGTCCAGGCTTCCGGGGCCGCTGCCCTTCGGGGAGGCGCTTACAAGCCCCGCACCTCCCCCTACGCCTTCCAGGGCAAGGGGGTGGAAGGGGTGCTCCTGCTGGACGAGGCCAGAAAGGCCACCGGCCTGCCCATCGTGTCCGAGCTGATGAGCGCCGACCAGCTCCCCCTCTTTGAGGAGGCGGTGGACGTGATCCAGATCGGGGCGCGGAACATGCAGAATTTCGACCTTTTGAAAAAGGTTGGCCACACCAGCAAGCCCGTCCTGCTCAAGCGGGGGCTGTCCTCCACCATTGAGGAGTGGCTGATGAGCGCGGAGTATATCATGGCCGGTGGTAATCCCAACGTCATCCTGTGCGAGCGGGGCATCCGCACCTTCGAGACCTACACCCGCAACACCCTGGACCTTTCGGCGGTGCTGGCGGTGAAGGCCCAGAGCCACCTGCCGGTGGTGGTGGATCCCTCCCATGCCTGCGGCAAGGCGTGGATGGTGGAGCGTATGGCCATGGCGGCGGTGGCCGCCGGGGCGGACGGGCTCATCGTCGAGGTGCACAACAACCCCGCCTGCGCTTTGTGCGACGGGGCCCAGTCGGTGACGCCGGAGCAGTTCAGCGGCATGATGGACAAGCTCCGGGCGGTGGCCGCCTGCTTGGGCCGGGAGCTGTGACATGTCCGGCTGGTTTACCGTAGAGGAAATCGACCGGGACACCTTCGCCATCAGCGAATACCGGCACTGGGAGGAGACTCACTGCTACCTGCTGCTGGGGCTGGAGCGGGCCCTGCTCATCGACACGGGCCTGGGGGTGGCGGACATCGGAGCCGTGGTCAGGGGGCTGACCCAGCTTCCCGTCACGGTGGCCACCACCCACGTCCACTGGGACCACATTGGCGGCCACCGGCATTTCGATGCCATCGCCGTCCACACATTGGAGCGGCACTGGCTGGACGGGCAGTTCCCCCTTCCTTCGGCTGTGGTCAAGGGCAATCTGACGGCCAAGCCCTGCGCTTTCCCAAAGGGTTTCGACCCGGAACGCTATCAGGTCTTTCAGGGCGCGCCCCAACTGGTCTTTGACGATGGTTTCCAATTCGACCTGGGCGGCAGGGTGGTGGCCGCCCTCCACACCCCCGGCCACTCGCCAGGCCACTGCTGCTTTTATGAGGCCCAGAGGAAATACCTGTACTCCGGCGACCTGACCTACCTAGGCTGCCTGGACGCGTTTTACCCCACCACCGACCCCAGGCAGTTCTTTGAATCGGTGCAAAAAATCAACCGTCTGGGCATTCAGAGGGTACTGCCCGGCCATCACCGGCTGGACGTTCCCGCCGGTCTCATTGGGGAAATTGAGCGCGGGTTCCGCCAGCTGGAGCGAACCGACAGGCTGAAGCAGGGCGCAGGCATCTTTGATTTTGGCTCCTTTCAGATACACATTTGACCGTTCACAGATACAATGCGGGAGTGGTTGCTATGAAAAAAATTCTAATAGTAGGCCTGGGCCTCATCGGCGGTTCCCTGGCCATGGCCCTGCGGGGCTTTGAGGACTTTGAGGTAGTGGGGGCGGTGCGCTCCCAAGCTACCTATGACAAGGCGGAGGCCATGGACGCAGCAGACCGGCTCACCTTTGACCCCGCCGGGGAGCTGCCCGGGGCGGACGTGGTGGTGCTGTGCCAGGACCCGGCGGGCATCATCGCCTTTCTGGAAGAACACCGGGACCGTTTCAAGCCCGGCTGCCTCGTCTGGGACGTGTGCGGCGTGAAAACCGCCGTGATGGAGGCGGCAAAATGCTTGCCGGCCGGGGTGGACTTCATCGGCTGCCACCCCATGGCAGGCAAGGAGATGTCGGGCATCGCCAATGCCGAGGGCACCCTTTTCCGCAACACCCACTTCATCGTCACCCCCGGTCCCAACGCCACGTCGGGGCACCTGGATCTGCTGCGCCGGATGGCGGATTGGTGCAAATTCGGCGACGTGATCGTCACTACCCCGGCGCGCCACGACGAGATGATCGCCTACACCAGCCAGCTCATGCACGTCATCGCCCTGTCGGTGTGCGACAACGACGAGCTGTTTGCCTGCCAGGGCTTCGAGGGCGGCTCCTTCCGGGACTGCACCCGGGTGGCGGCTCTGGACCCCGCCATGTGGGTACAGCTCTTTTCCCTCAACGCCCCCGCGCTGACCCAGGTGGTGCGGACGCTGGAGGGGCGGATGCGGCAGTACCGCCAGGCCATGGAAGCGGGCGACAAGGAGGCCCTGCGGGATATGCTGGCCCGGGCCTCCGATCGGAAAAAGCGGATCAACCTGGAGCGGGCCAGAGGCGACGACGTGCGCCCATCCTTCTGAAAATCTTAATGTGGAGGATGAAACCATGAAGATTAGGCGCCGTTTGAAAATTGGCAATATGCCCAGCGGCAAGGGATTTTTTCGCCGGGCAAGGCGATTTGGCGCAGAAATACTTTGTGTATTTCAAGGCAAAGCAACGCAGCTCGGCAGAAAAAGGCCCGCCGATTGGGCGTGTTGACAATTTTCAAACAAGCCCTAAATGAAGAAGTAATCAAGGGTCAACTTAGATAGCGTCGTCAATAAAAATATGTTATAATAGTCTCCAAATTAGGGGGAGGGCAGAAA
>CAJUQD010000050.1 GCA_910588105.1 uncultured Oscillospiraceae bacterium
GACGTGCTCAGCCTCAATCCCAAGCTGGTGGAGCCCTTCCTGCGCCAGTGGCTGTTCGAGGGCAATATCAAGACCCGGCGCTGGCAGGACAAGTGCCTGGAGTACCTGACCGCCAACTTCAAGGGCAAGGCCCTGGTGGAAAAGACCATGGAGGGCATCACCCTGAAGGAGATGGGCGACGCCGCCCGGGCCTACTCCCTCCAGGACCTGGTGGCCCCGCCCGACGACCTGGTGGTCCATCCCATGCCCAACCTGTACTTCACCCGCGACCCCTTCGCCAGCGTGGGCACCGGCGTGTTCCTCCACAAGATGTACTCCGTCACCCGCTGCCGCGAGACCATCTACGCCGACTATATCTTCAAGTACCATCCCGACTTCGAGGGCCTGGTGACCCGCTACTATGACCGGGACCTCCACGCCAACATCGAGGGCGGCGACGTGCTCAACCTCACCGAGGACACCCTGGCCATCGGCATCTCCCAGCGCACCTCCCCCGACGCCATCGAGGCGGCGGCCCGCAACCTGTTCACCGACCCCGAGGCCAAGATCCGCACCGTGCTGGCCTTCGACATCCCCAAGAGCCGTGCCTTCATGCACCTGGACACCGTGTTCACCCAGATTGACGTGAACAAGTACACCGTCCATCCCGCCATCTTGGGCCCCCTCACCGTGTACGAGATCACCCCGGGCCAGGACGACCCCGCCGACCTGCACATCAAGCGGGTGGACTCCGACCTGAAGCACATCCTGGAGCAGTACACCCACGTGGACGACGTGCAGCTCATCTTCTGCGGCGGCGACGACCTGATCGCGGCGGCCCGCGAGCAGTGGAACGACGGCTCCAACACCCTGTGCATCGCCCCGGGCAAGATCGTGGTCTATCAGCGCAACGATGTGTCCAACGCCATCCTGCGCGACAACGGCCTGACGGTGCTGGAGATGCCTTCCGCCGAGCTGTCCCGCGGCCGCGGCGGCCCGCGCTGCATGTCCATGCCCCTGATCCGCGCCGAGTAAGTTTCACTGTGCTGTTTTTCCCGTCATACCACTACTTTAATTTAGGAGGAATTTACCATGGGCATCAACATTCGCGGCAGGAGCTTCCTGACCCTGCTGGACTTTACCCCCGCCGAGATCAACTATATGCTGGACCTGTCCGCTGAGTTCAAGCGGATGAAGAACAACGGTGTGGAGCACAAGTGGCTCACCGGCAAGCAGGTGGTGCTGCTGTTTGAAAAGACCTCCACCCGCACCCGCTGCGCCTTCGAGGTGGGCGCCCGCGATTTGGGCATGGGCGTCACCTTCCTGGATCCCGGCTCCTCCCAGATGGGCAAGAAGGAGTCCCTGGCCGACACCGCCAAGGTGCTGGGCCGCATGTACGACGGCATTGAGTACCGCGGCTTCAAGCAGTCCGTGGTAGAGGACCTGGCCCGCTACTCCGGCGTGCCCGTGTGGAACGGCCTGACCGACGCCTTCCACCCCACCCAGATGCTGGCCGACATCCTCACCGTGAAGGAGGAGTTCGGCGACGTGCGCGGCCGCAAGCTCACCTTCTTCGGCGACGCCCGCAACAACGTGGCCAACTCCCTGATGGTGGTGTGCGCCAAGCTGGGTATGCACTTCTGCGCCTGCGGGCCCAAGGAGCTGATGCCCGCCGCCGACCTGGTGGAGAAGTGCAAGGCCGTGGCCGCCGAGACCGGCGCCACCATCGAGCTGACCGATGACGTGAAGCAGGGCGCCCGCGACTGCGACGTGCTGTACACCGATATCTGGGTCTCCATGGGCGAGCCCGACGAGATCTGGGCGGAGCGCATCAAGCTGCTGCGGCCCTATCAGGTGAACAAGGAGCTGATGGAGCAGGCCAAGCCCACCGCCATCTTCCTGCACTGCCTGCCCTCCTTCCACGACCGGGACACCACCATCGGCGAGGATATCTACCAGAAGTTCAACCTGCCCGCCATGGAGGTCACCGATGACGTGTTCCTGGGCAAGCAGGCCCGCCAGTTCGACGAGGCCGAGAACCGTATGCACACCATCAAGGCCGTCATGTACGCCACGCTGAAGTAAGGGTGCGGCCATGGGTAAGCGTATTGTAGTGGCCCTGGGCGGCAATGCCCTGGGCAATACCCCCGAGCAGCAGCTGGAACTGGTGAAGGGCACCGCCAAGCCCATCGTGGACCTGGTGGAAAAGGGCTATGACGTCATCATCGGCCACGGCAACGGCCCCCAGGTGGGCATGATTAACTTGGCCATGGAGTTTTCCGCCAACAAGGGCGGCAACACCCCCTATATGCCCTTCCCCGAGTGCGGGGCCATGACCCAGGGCTATATCGGCTACCACCTCCAGCAGGCCATCCAGGACGAGCTGAACGCCCGCGGCATCAAAAAGGCGTGCGCCACCGTGGTCACCCAGGTGGTGGTGGACGAGTCCGACCCCGGCTTCCAGAACCCCACCAAGCCCGTGGGCAGCTTCTACACCAAGGAGGAGGCCGACGCCATCGCGGCGGAAAAGGGCTTCACCTTCGTGGAGGACTCCGGGCGCGGCTACCGCCGGGTGGTCCCCTCCCCCATCCCCAAGCGCATCGTGGAAATTGAGACGGTGGAGCAGCTGGTTTCCGCCGGCGTCATCGTCATCACCGTGGGCGGCGGCGGCATCCCCGTCGTCGAGACCGGCACGGGCCTGAAGGGTGTGGCCGCCGTCATCGACAAGGACCGCGCCAGCTCCCTGCTGGCCCGGGACGTGAAGGCCGACCAGCTCATCATCCTCACTGCGGTGGACCGCGTGTGCGTCAACTTCAACAAGCCCGACCAGCAGGAGCTGCCCTCCATGACCCTGGCCGAGGCCGAGGAGTATATCAAGCAGGGCCAGTTCGCCCCCGGCAGCATGCTGCCCAAGGTGCAGTCCTGCATGGAGTTCGTCGCCAGCAACACCCACGGCGGCACCGCCCTCATCACCTCCCTGGCCCGCGCCGCCGAGGCGCTGGACGGCAAGACGGGCACGGTGGTGGAGAAGTAACGTCCCCGCGCCGCAACTGACTGAAAAGTGCCGGAAAGGCGGGGGCCCTGAGCCCCCGCCCGGACGGCGTTTGAGGTGATATCCGCAGGTACAATGAAACGTCTAACGTAAAAGGAGAGATTGTCATGGCAGAGAAGAAAAAGAGGCGCTCGTTAAATACATTTGTGATTCTGCTGGTGGTTTTGCTGGCGGTTTCCATCGTCACCTGGATTGCCAGCGGCCAGACCTACACCGGCTTTGACGAGGAGACCGGCGAGGCCGTGGAGATGGCTGTGCAGGGCGCTTCCCTCAGCGACATCCTGATGGCTCCCCTCAATGGCTGGCATGACGCCGGAGATGTAATCGGCTTCGTGTTCTGCCTGGGCATTTTCCTGTCCATCCTGACCGCCACCGGCGCGCTGGAAACCGGCATTCAGGTGCTGGTGAAGGCGCTCCACGGCAAAGAGCTGGTGCTGGTCTGGATCCTGATGTTCCTGTTCTCCATCGGCGGCACCACCTATGGCATGGGCGAGGAGACTGTGGGCTTCTATATTCTGCTGGCGGCCACCATGATGGCGGCGGGCTTCGATCCCATGGTGGGCGCGGCCACCGTCCTGCTGGGTGCCGGCTCCGGCGTGCTGGGCTCCACCCTGAACCCCTTCGCCACCGGCGCGGCCGTGGCTGCGGCCGGCGTTGATGTGAACATGGGCACCATTTTTGTTGTGGCCATCATCCTCTGGCTGGGCACCTTTATCCTCTCTGCCCTGTTCGTCACTGCCTACGCCAAGAAGGTGAAGGACGGCAAGGGCTCCATCCTCACCGCTGAGCAGATCAGCGAGTGCAAGGCCGCTTACGGCACCTCCACCGAGATCTCCAGCAACGTCCGCCTCACCGGCCGGCAGAAGGGCGTGCTGATCGTGTTCGCCTTCTCCTTCTTGATTATGATCCTGGGCTTCATCCCCTGGGGCAGCTTGAACGAGGGCATCTACAATGCCCTGGGCTTCACCAGCGTGATTACCGGCAGCCAGCTGGGCGACTGGTACTTCAATGAGGCCGCCACCTGGTTCCTGCTCATGGGCTTTGTGATGGGCTTCATCGGCCTGGAAGACAAGAAAAAGCTCATGCCCTGCGTGATCAACGGCTTTACCGACATGATCTCCGTCAACCTGGTCATCGCCCTGGCCCGTGCCACCACCGTGATTATGAGCTCCACCGGCCTGGGTGCCTGGCTGGTAGAGGCGTCCATTACCGCGCTGACCGCCTCCGGCCTGCCCGCCCCCATCTTCGGCTTCCTGGACTATGTGCTCCATGTGGGGCTGAGCTTCCTGGTGCCGTCCTCCTCCGGCCTGGCGGGCCTGTCCTCCCCCATCGTTTCCCCCATCGTGGCGGGCATGGGCTGGTCTGTGGAAACCTCCATTATGATCAACGTGGCCGCCAACGGCTTCGTCAACCTGTTCACCCCCACCTGCGGCTTCATCATGGGCGGCCTGGCCCTGGCCCGTGTGCCCTGGGACACCTGGGTGAAGTGGTCTGCCAAACTGCTGGCCGTCATCGCGGTGTTCTCCGCCGTGGTGCTGACCGTGGCTATGATGGTCCTCAGCTGACGGACCGTTTCACGTTAACAGCATAGAACCTCCTCTCAACGGGAAAGCCGGTCGCACGGGCCCTGGTCGTGCGGCCGGGCTTTCCTGTGTCTGTGCGCCATACACCAGAAAGGCTGAAGGTGATCGTTTTGAACAGACCTGCGACCTTGCAGGACAACCTGGCCGCCACCAAGGACCCGGCCGCCATCTGCTCCTTTGACTACGAGGCTATCCAATCCCCCACCAAACCCCTCATCCACCAGGCTGCCCGCTTTCTCTACATCAAGCGGGGCCAAGGCGCCATTGAGATCGGCGGGGTGGAGTACGAGGTAAAGCCCGACACCCTCATCGCCATCACCCCCTGGAAGATTTCCGAAATCACGGCGGTAGGGGAGACGCTGCAGTTCATGCGCATCGTCTACGACTACCAATATGTCAACTCCGTACTCAAGGGCGTGCCCGGCTCTGAGGACGACAGCTCCGAGCTGCTCCAGTTTTTATCCATGGAGCCGGTGGTCTATCTGGACTCGGTGCAGGCCCAGTATATGGACGGGCTCACCGAGCAGCTCAAGGCGGAGCTTGGGGTGGAGTCCACCCGGGTCAGCCAGCCGGACCGCCCCATGGCGCAGCTATACGTCACCAACAAGATCATCGAGCTGATGATTATGTACCGCCGCTACATCATGGCGGTGCGCGGGGAAAAGGATTATGAGCGGGACATCTCCACCCAGAGCTCCATCCTCAGCTACATCTACGCCCACTCCTCCGAAAAGCTCACCCTGTCCAGCGTGGCGGGGGCCTTCTTCATCTCCGAGTCCACCCTGTCCAAGAACATCTCCGACATCACCGGCACCACCTTTTCCAAGCTGCTCACCGGCATCCGCATTGAAAAGGTATCCGACTACCTGATCTACACCGACCTGACCCTGGACGAAATCGCCGTGCTGGCGGGCTTTGTGGACGCCCCCCACCTGTCCAAGAATTTCAGCGCCCAAGTGGGCACCACCCCCATGAAATACCGCAAAATATACAAGAAATCCAAGACAAAATTCAACCGTACCGACAAAAACGTGGCCTTTGCCGCCACTGACTATATTTACAAGAACTATGCCGCAGAAAATCTCACCGCCAGCCAAGTGGCCTCCCACTTCGGCATATCCATCCCGGAGATGAACCGGCTGATGCTCTACTACTCCGAGAAGAACTTTGAAACCCTGCTGAATTTTGTGCGGGTGAACCGGGCGTGCGAGCTGCTGGCCTCCACGGAGAAATATGTCATCGACGTGGCCTTTGAGGTGGGGTATAACAACATCAAAACCTTCAACATGAACTTTTCCAAATACAAAGGCATGACCCCCACCGAGTTCCGCAATCGGATTACCCTGCAAAAGGCGGACGGCAGCGAGACCGGCGGCAGCGGAAAGCGGGGCCAGGAGCGCGAAAAAGCATAATATGCAAAAACCATGCGAAAAAAGATTGCATTATAGGCCAGAAGGGTGTATACTGGTAAGACCTTTCCGGCCCGCTTTCATATCTGAGCGGCCGTACCAATCGCCTCGGCGCCCAACCTTGCGGCCAAAACCGCCGCTGGCTGCGTTAAAAAATCTTGAAATGCGCAAAGTGTTCCTGCAATTTTTTGCCTTGCCGGCAACGATTTGGGCTCACAATTCTGAATACTTTGGCGGTTGACACAGCTTCCAAGGGCCAGTATAGGGAGGAAGGACCGATGAAAACAGACCGGCAGAAGCTGATATTAGAGCTGATTTCCGGGCAGGACGTGGGGACCCAGCAGCAGCTGCTGGAGCTGCTGTCCGCCCGGGGGGTTCGATGCACGCAGGCCACCTTGTCCCGGGACATCCACGCCCTCAACCTGGTAAAGCTCCCCTCCCCCGGCGGCGGGGTGCGCTATGGGGTGGAGCCTGTCCCCACGGCGGGGAACGACGCCAGCAAGCTGCTGAACATCGCGCGGCTGGCCTCCCTGTCCATTGAGGCGGCCTGCAATATCATTGTCATCAAAACCATGCCGGGGCTGGCCCATGCGGTGGGCTCCTTCGCCGATAAGCTGGAGGAACAGGGCCTGGTGGGCAGCATCGCCGGGAACGACACCATCCTGCTCATCATCAAGGACAGCGCGTCCGCCCAGGCGCTGTGCCGGGATCTGAGGGAGCTACTGTTCGGCGGGAAAGACGCTGGAGAAAAACGGGCCGCCGGGGCGGCCGATTAATAAAAATACGGAGGCAGACGTTTTATGAGCGATTTTGAACAAAAGATTTTTGCCGCGGTTGGCCAGGCCTTCCAGGAGGTCTACGGCCTAGAGCCCAGCCCCGATGTGCTGACGGTGGAGGTTCCCCGTGACCCCAAGCTGGGCGACTACGCCACCGGCGCGGCTATGAAGCTGGCCAAGACGCTGCACAAGAGCCCCATGGACATCGCCGCGCCCATTGTGGACAAGCTCAAGGAGCTGCTGCCCGAGGCCGAGTCCATCACCGTGGCCAAGCCCGGCTTCATCAACTTCAAGCTGAAGAGCGGCGCCTTGGCCGCACTCATCAACCAGATCCTGGATGCCGGGGACGACTACGGCAAAAACACCTCCGGCGACGGGGTGCACATCCTGGTGGAGTGGGTGTCTGCCAACCCCACCGGCGATTTGCACTGCGGCCACGCCCGGGGCGCGGCCTGGGGGGACGCCATCTGCCGCCTGCTGGAAAAGAGCGGCTATGACGTGCTGCGGGAGTTCTATGTCAACGACGCGGGCAACCAGATCGTCATGCTGGGCGAGTCGCTGATCTCCCGGTATTTCGAGCATTTCGGCAAGGAGTACCCCCTGCCCGACAACGGCTACCACGCCGACGATGTGAAGCAGATCGCCATTGATATCGCCCAGCAGGACGGGGACAAGTGGCTGGACGCCGACCCCAAGGAGCGCCTGGAGTACTTCATGCTGGAGGGCAAAACCCGGGAGCTGAAGAAGATTGAGAAGGATCTGGAGCTCTACCGGGTGCACATGCAGTCCTGGATTCATGAGACTTTCTTCTATGAGAACAATATGGAGCGCATCAACGCTTGTCTCAAGCGGATGGACGAGCTGGGGCTGCTGTATGAGCAGGACGGGGCCCTCTGGCTGAAGAGTACCAACTATGGCGATGACAAGGACCGGGTCCTGCGCAAAAGCGACGGCACCCTGTCCTACCTCACCCCCGATATTGCCAACCACGTCTATAAGGTGGAGCGGGGCTATCCCGTGATGGTGAACCTGTGGGGCGCCGACCACCACTCCTATATCACCCGGATGCAGGCCGCCCTCACCGCCCTAGGCTATCCCAAGGGATCGCTGTCGGTGGACATTATCCAGATGGTGCGCATGGTGGAAAACGGCGTAGAGGTCAAAATGTCCAAGCGTACCGGCAACGCCATCACCCTGCGGGAGCTGTGCGAGGACGTGGGTGTGGACGCCGCCCGGTGGTTCTTCGTGTCCAAGGATATCTCTTCCCAGATGGACTTCGATATGAAGCAGGCCGCCGCCAAGGACAACGACAACCCCGTGTACTACGCCCAGTACGCCCACTCCCGTATGTGCTCTATCCTGAAGAACAAGGATATCCCTGCCTTCCGCCGGGAGGAGAGCTATGACCGCCTCACCGACGAGAAGGAGCTCCAGCTGCTCAAGATGATGGGAGAGTTCCCCGCCACCGTGGCCAAGGCCGCCAAGGTACGCAAGCCAAACCTTATCGCCGACTATATCCTGTCGCTGGTGAAGCTGTACCATAGCTACTACAACGTCTCCCGGGTGAACAACCCCGACGACCCGGAGCTGACCAACCAGCGGCTTGGCTTGGTGAAGGCACTGAAGGTAACCCTGCGCAACGCCCTGGACCTGCTGGGCGTTACCGCGCCCGAGTCCATGTGATAAAAATGGAAAGAGGGCAGGGCGAATCATTTGCCCTGCCTCTTTCTGTTGTCCCGGGAAAATATGCGGTCGATATTCTTTGTGCCGCGCAGGGGCGGCTTTGCCGGCCCGAGCATCCAAATCATCCACGGATTCCAAAAAAGGAAGGGCCAGTTAAACCGGCCCTTCCTTTTTTGGAGCGAGTGACGAGGCTCGAACTCGCTACCTCCACCTTGGCAAGGTGGCGCTCTACCAGATGAGCTACACTCGCATGAACAAGGGAGATTGTAACAGGAAAACCCCCGCTTGTCAAGGGGGAAATCAAAAATTTCTTCCACAACCTCCGTTGCGGAATTCACAAACTGTTCACACCCGCCCCCTTGACATTTTCCGGCGGCGGAGTAAAATAATACGCACACTAATCATTCGTGTGCGAACGATTCGGAGGGATTTCTATGGGCAGCCAGACCGGCATCCTGCTCCAGCAGCTCATGCGCGCCCACCACAATGCCTGCATGGCGGCGCTGGCCCGCCGTGGGGTGCGGGACGTGGGCTCCCCCCGGCTGCTGTGGGAGCTTTCCACCTATTCGGACGACCCCGCCCGCGCCCCTACCCAGAAGGAGCTGGCCGACAAGCTCCACAGTGCGCCACCCACGGTGGCCGCCTCGCTGAAGGTGCTGGAGCGGCAAGGCTATGTGGCCCGCCGCACCGACGAGAGGGACACCCGCCGCAACCGGGTGGCCATCACCCAAAAGGGGCGGGACGTCATCGCCCAGAGCATGGACGCCTTCCGGCAGGTGGAAGAGCATATGTACCACGGCTTCCCCCCGGAGGAGCGGGCGCTGGCGGACGGCCTTCTGTCCCGGATGCTGGAAAACCTGTACCAGATCGGCGGCGACAGACGGTGCGACCCGCCCCCCGACCCCCTGGGTCCGGCGCCCCCGCCGCCTGGGCCCTCCCACGACCCATTTTGAAAGGAAGTGTGATCTTTGCTAAAACGCCTTGCGTCCTATCTCATGGGCTATCAGGGCTATGCCGCCGCCTCCCCCCTGCTGGTGGTGCTGGAGACGGCCTGCGAGCTGATCCTCCCCCTGCTCATGGCCCGGATCATCAACCAGGGCATTGAGGGAAACAACATGACGGTGATCTGGCAGTCCGGCGCACTGATGGTGGCGGTGGCCCTCATCGCCACAGTGGTGGGCGGGTACGCCGCCCGGTGCGCCGCCTTTGCCGCCCAGGGCCTGGGTGCGAACCTGCGGCGGGCGGAGTTTGAAAAAATCGCGTCTTTCTCCTTCGCGGACATCGACCGATTCTCCTCTTCCTCCCTCATCACCCGCCTCACCAACGACCTGACTAATATCCAGAATGTGGCCATTATGTGCCTGCGTGTCCTCATCCGGGGCGTCACCATGACGGTAGCCAGCGTCATCCTCACCCTGGCCATCAGCCCCAAACTGGCGCTGGTGGTGTGCGTGGTGCTGCCCTTTATGGCCGTTGCCCTGGGCCTGCTGATGAAAATCTGCTTCCCCCTGTTTGAGAAGATGCAGAAAACCCTGGACCACCTCAATGAGACAGTGCAGGAAAACCTCATCGCCGTGCGGGTGGTGAAGTCCTACGTCCGGGAGGACCATGAGCGGCGGAAATTCATGGACGCCAACGACGGCTTTACTACCGCCGGGTTGAACGCGGTGCTGCGCATGGTGGCCATCCAGCCGGTGATGATGATCTGCTTCTCGGTGGCCACGGTGCTGGTGCTCTACAACGGCGGCAATATGGTGCTGGGGGGCGAGCTGGAGATCGGCTACCTCCAGACTGTCACCGGCTACATCATGCAGATCCTCATGTCCGCCATGATGATCGGCATGGCGGTGCTCCAATACACCCGGGCCCAGGCGTCCATCCGCCGAGTATTCGAGGTGCTGGACGCCCAAAGCGCCATCACCGACGGCGGCGAAACCAGTCTGCCCGCCCCCCAGGGCAGGGTGGAATTCCGGGACGTGTCCTTCCGCTACCAGACCGAGGGGGCGGGGGAGGACGTGCTGAAGCACATCAATCTGACGGTGGAGCCAGGCGAGTTCGTGGCCATCGTGGGGGGCACTGGCACGGGCAAGTCCTCCCTGGTCAACCTGATCCCCCGGTTCTACGACGTACACAGCGGCAAGGTGCTGGTGGACGGGCTGGACGTGCGGGACTACCCCCTGGACGGCTTGCGGGGCCGGATCGGCATGGTGCTGCAAAACAACGTGCTCTTCTCCGGCACCATCCGGGAGAACCTGCTCTGGGGCAATGAAAACGCCACGGAGGAGGAGCTTATCCAGGCGGCCAAGGACGCCCAGGCCTATGACTTCATCATGTCCTTCCCCGAGGGCTTTGACACCTACCTGGAACAGGGGGGCGTGAACGTGTCCGGCGGGCAGAAGCAGCGCCTTTGCATCGCCCGGGCCATGGTGCGCAAGCCCGCCGTCCTCATACTGGACGACTCGACCTCCGCCGTGGACTCGGCTACCGAGGGACGCATCCGGGAATCCTTCCGGCAAAACCTCAAGGGCACCACCGTCATCATCATTGCCCAACGCATCAGCTCCGTGCAGTACGCCGACAAAATCGTGGTGCTGGACGAAGGCACGGTGGCCGACGTGGGCGCCCACAGCGAGCTGATGGAGCGCAGCCCCATTTACCGTGAAATCTATGATTCCCAGCAGGAAGGGGGCGGGGACAATGGCTGAGAACAGGAAACCCCACGGCGGCGGCCACGGCCCCCACGGGGGGCCCCGGGGCGGCTTTGGCAAGCCCAAGGATCTGCGCCGCACCGCCCTGCGCACCATGGGCTATATCCTCAACCGTCCCGCACTGCTTGTGGCGGCGCTGGTGTGCGTGGCGGTATCCGCCCTTTTGGGCGTGGCGGCCACCTACCTGCAAAAACCCATTATCGACAACATCACCCTGGCCTTCAAGGCGGGCCAGGCCCAGCTGCCCGGCCTGCTGGCCGCCTGCCTCCAGCTCATGGGCGTTTACCTGCTGGCCGCGGCTTGCTCCTATGTCCAGGCCAACCTTATGGCCCAGCTGGCCCAGAAGGGCTGCAACCGCCTGCGCCGGGAGCTGTTTGACAAGCTCCAGGAGCTCCCCCTGGGTTTCTTCGACGCCCACACCCACGGCGAGCTGATGAGCCGCTTCACCAACGACGCGGACAACGTGCAGATGGCTCTGGAGCAGTCGGTGGTGTCGCTCCTCTCCAGCGCCATCACCTTTGTGGGGGTGGTGGCCATGATGGTGTCCCTGTCCCCGCTGCTGTTTCTGGCCTCCCTAGTGATGCTGGGATGCGTGACGGCGGTATTCCTGGTGTTCGGCAAGCGCAGCCGGAAGTTCTACGCCCAGCAGCAGGCCGCCCTGGGGGCGGTAAACGGCAATATCCAGGAAATGATCGAGGGGATGAAGGTAGTCAAGGCCTTCAACCACGAGGAGCAGGCCAAGGCGCAGTTCAGCGGCCTCAACGAGGACTACCGCGCCGCCGCCAGTGAGGCTGGGTTCTACTCCTCCGCCATCATGCCCGTGGCCTCCAACCTGACCAATATCGGCTACGCCGTCACCGCCGTGCTGGGGGGCATCCTGGCCATGGGCGGGGGAGGGAGCGCCGGCTTCACCCTGGGCTCGCTGGTGATCTATCTGCAATACAACCGGCAGGTCACCCAGCCCGTCAACCAGATTTCCATGCAGATGACCTCCCTGCTGTCCGCCATGGCGGGGGCAGAGCGCATCTTTGCCGTCATGGACGCCCAGCCCGAGGTGGACCGGGGCAAGATCACCCTGGTTCCGGTGGAAAAAGACGCCAACGGCTCCCTGTCCAAATTCAGCGGCCAGGGCAGGCCCAAAAACTGGGCCTGGAAGGTGCCCCGCGGCTGCGCCCTCTCCCTGGTGCCCGTGTCTGTGGGGGAGGACGAGACCCTCCGGGAGCTGGGCCAGGCGGACGAGGAAAACGGCGCCCTCAAGCTGCTCCCCCCGGGACAGGACTCCAAAACCGGGCTGTGGGTGCGGCTGGAGGCGGACGGGGGCCTCACCCCCCTCACCCTGGAGGAAATGGCCTCCCACGGCTGGGCCTGGAAGTACCCCGGCCCTGACGGGGAGATGGGCCTGCACCTGATCCGGGGGGCGGTGCGCAACGTCCCCGGCGAGGAATTTTGCTACACCGAGCTTCGCGGTGCGGTGCGGCTCAGCCAGGTGGACTTCTCCTATGTGGAGGGCAAGCGGATTCTGAAGGAGGTCACCGTCTACGCCAACCCGGGGCAGAAGATCGCCTTTGTGGGCTCCACCGGGGCGGGCAAAACCACCGTCACCAACCTTATCAACCGCTTTTATGAAATCCAGGGGGGGCTTATCACCTGCGACGGCATCGACGTGCGGGACATTGAGAAGTACTCCCTGCGGCTGAGCCAGGGCGCGGTGCTCCAGGACACCCACCTGTTCACCGGCACGGTGATGGACAACATCCGCTACGGCCGGCTGGACGCCACCGACGAGGAGTGCATAGCCGCCGCCAAGACGGCCAACGCCGACGGCTTCATCCGCCGCCTGCCCGAGGGCTACCAAACGATGCTCACCGGCGACGGGGCCAACCTGTCCCAGGGCCAGCGGCAGCTTTTGTCCATCGCCCGGGCGGCGGTGAAGGACCCGCCCATCATGGTGCTGGACGAGGCCACCTCCTCCATCGACACCCGCACCGAGCAGCATATACAGCAGGGCATGGACGCGCTGATGGACGGGCGCACCGTGTTTGTCATCGCCCACCGATTGTCCACCGTGCGCAACGCGGACTGTATCGTGGTCATCGAGGGGGGCCAAATCATGGAGAAGGGCAGTCACGCCCAGCTCATGGAGGAGCAGGGACGGTATTACCAGCTCTACACCGGGCAATTCGAGCTGGATTAGAAGCGCGGAGCGCCCGGGAGCAGGCGGCTAAGACACGGAGCGGAGTGGACGGCTTTTCGGCCCGCAGGGCCGGAAAACGGCGCGCGCAGCCGCAGTGGCTTTTCCGGCAACTTGAAGGGGAAGCACCCATCGGGGGCTTCCCCTTCCTCTTTTTGTATGTTACAATGGAGAAAAGAGAGGGGGAGGGATGTCTGTGTCCGTGGTTACCCGCCAATTCCAAATGGTCTACCTCCTGCTGGAAAAGGGCCGCATGACCGCCGGGGAGCTGGCCCAGCGGCTGGAGGTCTCCCAGCGCACGGTGCTGCGGGACGTGGACGCCCTGTCTGCCGCCGGGGTGCCCGTCTACACCACACAGGGGACGGGGGGCGGGGTGTCTTTGCTGCCCGGTTACGTGCTGGACCGGGCAGCCTTCACCGATGAAGAGCAGCGCCAGCTCCTTCTCGCCCTGCAAAGCCTGCCGGGGCAGGAGGGGGCCCAGGCGCTGACCAAGCTGTCCGCCCTGTTCCGCCGGGGGCAGGAGGACTGGCTCCAGGTGAACCTGTCACGCTGGGGGGCGGGGGAGGCAGACAACGAAAAGTTCCGGCTTCTCAAGCGGGCGATACTGGAGCGGCAGGCCCTCCGCTTTGACTACGCCAGCTCCTACGGCTCCATCCGGCCCCGGCGGGTGCTCCCCGCCCGGCTGGTGTTTAAGGGGCAGGGGTGGTATCTCCAGGCCTTTGACGAGGAACGGGAGGACTACCGCACCTTCCGGCTGTCCCGGATTCTATCCCCGGAGCCTGCCGGGGAGGTGTTCCACCGCCGCCTGGAGCCGCCGGACGTGGAATTTTCCGGGGACATCCCGCCCCTGTTCCGGGTGGAGGCCAAGCTGCGCTTTGCCCCCCACATGGCCTACCGGGTGTACGACGAGTTCGGCCAGGACTGCGTGGCCCCCCAGCCGGACGGTTCGCTTCTGGTGGAGGCGGTGTTCCCCGAGGACCAGTGGCTGTACGGCTACCTGCTCAGCTTCGGCGTGGGGGTGGAGGTGCTCGCCCCGGATGCCCTCCGCCGCCGGCTGGCCGCCCTGGGGTGGGAAATTTATCGGGCCCACGCCCCGGAACATGACACACCCTGTCAGGGTTGCGGTGCTATGATGGGATCATCCACAACAAAGGAGGTTCCCACCATGGAACAATACAAAGACATGAAATTCTGCCAGTCCTGCGGGATGCCCCTGCTCCCCGGCACGGAGCTGGGCACCGAGGCCGACGGCTCCCCCAGCCCCGACTACTGCTCCTATTGCTACAAGGGGGGGAAGTTCAAGGGGGAGATGACCATGGAGGAGATGATCGACTTCTGCGCCCCCATGATGGCCCAGTCCAACCCCGGCATGACCCAGGATCAGGCCAAGGACCAGATGCGCCAGTTTTTCCCCATGCTCAAGCGCTGGAAAAAGTGATAACAGCCGGGCCGGACGCACTTTTTGACGCGTCCGGCCCGGCTATTTCGTGGTACGAGAAAAATATCAAGAGCAGAACGGCCCGCCGCCCTCTGCTCTTGATCTGTTTTCTGTAACTGTAGGGGCGCCCCGTTAGGCCAGCTTATTCAGCTTCACGGTCATTGCGCTCTTCTTGTGGGCAGCGTTATTGCTGTGCAGCAGGCCCTTCGCGGCGGCCTGATCCACGGCCTTGACGGCCACCTTATATGCGGCATCGGCCTCGCTGCGGTTGCCGCCGGCCACCGCGGCCTCAAACTTCTTCAGGTCGGTCTTGAGTGCGGACTTCTGCGCCTTGTTCTGCGCCGCCTTGGTGGTATTGACCAAGACGCGCTTCTTGGCAGACTTGATATTGGGCAAACCAAACACCTCCTCCGATTTCAATTTATTCTCCTGTACGGTTTCCCGTCGCAGATATGTATTTTAACATTTGAACAGAAAAATTGCAACACTTTTTTTCAATTTTTCGCATAGAAACTTTCTCCCGGCAGAAAATAGGAGCAAAAGGGCCCAGCGGCCACAATATCTGGTACAAGGGGGAATCTTTCATGGCGCAGCGCCGCACCGATCTGGCGGTGGAGGCCCACCAGCTCTGGCGGGAGGGGGCCCAGGCGGGGGCGGCCCTCACCGGCGTCCGGGCGGAGGAGGGCGTCCGGGAGGGCTTTGCGGTAAACACCGTCACCATCTCCAGTCCCGAGGGGGCCCGCGCCCTGGGCAAGCCCCAGGGGGTGTACGTCACCGTGGAGCTGGACGGCCTGCTCCGCCGGGAGGAGGGGGCCTTTGCCCGGGCGGTGTCTGCGGTGTCGGAATGCCTGCGCCCCCTGCTGCCCCAGCACGGCCCTGCTCTGGTCATCGGCCTGGGCAACCGGGCGGTTACCCCCGACCTTATCGGCCCCCTGGCAGTGGACCACCTGCTGGTCACCCGCCACCTGGTGGAGCAGGTGCCGGAGCACTTTGGCGACCTGCGCCCGGTGGCCGCCGCCGCCCCCGGGGTGCTGGCCTCCACCGGCATGGAGAGCAGCCTGGTGGCCCAGGCCCTGGCCCGGCGGCTCAACCCCGCCTGCGTCATTGTGGTGGACGCCCTGGCCTCCCGCTCCCTGGACCGGCTGTGCCGGACGGTGCAGCTGTCGGACACCGGGGTCATCCCCGGCTCCGGCGTGGGCAACCACCGCCAGGCCCTGGACCGGGGCAGCCTGGGGGCCCCGGTGTTCACCGTGGGGGTGCCTACGGTGGTGGACGGGGCCACCCTGGCCCTGGACCTGCTGGAGCAGGCGGGCAAGCCGGCGCCGGACCGGGGGGAGCTGCCCCAGGGGGACGGCTTTTTTGTCACCCCCCGGGAGGTGGACCAGCGGGTAGCCGACCTGGGCAAGGTGCTGGGCTACGCCGTCAGCCGGGCGCTGAATCCGTCGCTGACGGTGGAGGATTTGGACATGCTGCTGGAGTAGAAGCGCGGAGAAGCGGTCAGCGAGGTGCGCTTGGATCGGAGCGAGGCCGGGCGCGGGGCGGCCGCCCGCAGGCCAGGCCGAGTTGGAGAGAAAGCGGCCGAGCGCCCTGGCTGTTTCGCAGCGTGACAGCGCCCTTGCAATGTCCGTACCCTTCGACGCCGTTCGGCATTATTTTCGGTTGTCATATCCCCTCGCTTCTGGTATAATTGGCCAAATGGCCGACAGGAGGGGGATATCCCGTGAAACAACAGCTGGACCGGTTTTTACGCGCCCACCCGCCCGTCCGCTTCGCGGCGGACGTGGTGGACGTATACTTTTCCAAGCGGGTCAGCCGCGCCGCCGCCGAGCTGGCCTATTTTCTCATCCTCACCTTTTTCCCCATTATGATCTGCATCTCCGCCTTTGTCAACGAGCTCCGGCTGGACCTGCCCTCCCTGGTGGATCACGCCGACCCCTTCCTGCCCGAGGGCGTGCTGCGCCTTTTTCAGGACTATCTCACCTATATCGACACCAACCAGTCCTCCGCCATGCTGTTATCCGGGGTCTTTCTCACGGTGCTGTTCGCCTCTGCCGCCGTCCGGGGGCTGATGAACATCATGGCGGAGCTGTACGGTCGCTCCACCTTCCGGGGAATCGGCCAGCTCATTGCCAGCATCCTCTTTTCCATCCTCCTGCTGTCTACCATCTACCTGTCACTGGCGGTGGTGGTCACCGGCAACTGGTTCTTCCACCTGCTGGGCCAGGTGCTCCGGCTGGAGGATCTGGTGGAGCGGTTCGGCACCTGGCAGTGGGTGAAATACCTGCTGCTGCTGGGCATGGTGTTTCTGTTTATCCTCCTCCTTTACCGCTTTGCCGCTCCGCTGGATAAACCCCGGCCCCCGGTGGTGCCCGGGGCCATGGCCGCGTCGGCGGCGCTGGCCATCGCCTCCATGGTGTTCTCCCTGCTCATGGGCAATTCCGCCCGGTACTCACTGATCTACGGCTCGCTGGCGTCGGTGATTCTGCTGCTGGTGTGGCTTTACCTGTGCGGCAACATCCTCATCATGGGCAACGCGGTCAACTACGTGCTGTTTGTCCACCGAAAGGAAGCGCGGCGATAGGCGCGCATAAAATCCGGTTCCCCGCGCACACTATCCCCCGGCAGGTACATACGGAGAGGGAGATGGTGCTGCTATGTGGCAGATCGGCGTGTGGGAGCGGGACGAGGGCCTGGCGGACCGGGTGAGCGCCCTGGTGCGGGGCGTTCCCGCCCTGGTGCGGGCCTGCCGCCACCCGGCGCTGCTGGCAGGCACCCCGATGGATCTGCTGGTGGTGTCCCCCGGCGCCACCGGCTGGGCGGGGGCGGGCACCCTCAACTGCCGCATGGCGCTGCTCCCCGGCGGACGCTCCGCCCTCACCCGGCTGCTCCCCGCCGGCACTGTGCTCAGCTACGGCTCATCCAGCCGGAACACCCTAACCCTGTCCAGCCTGGACGAGCAGCGGGCTTCGGTGGCCGTGCAGTGGGAGTTTGTCTCCCTGGACGGCCATGCGGTGGAGCGGCAAGAGCTGGTTATACCCCGGGACGGCTGTTCCCCCGACCTGCTGCTGGCCCAGGCAGGGGCGGCGCTGTTGCTGGGAAAGCTGCCCCATGAAGGCTGAGGCCGGAAAACACCTTGCAGTTCCCCTGGAAATAAAGCCGGTACGCAGCTGAACCCCTGCGGCGCAAGCCATGGGGGTTTTTGTCTGCCCAGCCGGCGCGTTTTAACGGCACGTATCAAAATTTTTCCGCGTCTCCTTCAACTTTTCCCGCCGCCGGAGCGTCTAATACACAGAAAGACAAAACGGAGGGATCATTTTATGAGATGCACCGAACAGCTTTACGCGTCCAAACGGGCCGGGAAAAGGGCCCGGGCCAGAAGGCGGCGGGCTGCGGATATTTTTTTGATGCTGGTGATGATCGGCCTGTCCCTGCTGGCCATATCTGCGGGGGTGCAGGCCGTTACGGCCTGGAGCGCAGAAAGCGCCCCCATTGAGGAAACCGGCTCCACGGAAACAGCCGATGCGCCGCCGGAGGAGGTCATTTCGGATGAACGATTGGGCGGGGCCGCCGGTAACCCGCCGGATGCGGAACCTTTGCAGGCGGTTCAGGAGGAGGCTGGACCCGCGCTGTCCGGGGCGTATGACTTTTCAAAGCCCGTACCGATCTCGAACCCGGTGGACGCCGCCTATTTTGACGACGCGGTGTTCATCGGCGACTCCCGGACGGAGGGGCTGTTCCTCAACACCGGGCTGTCCAACGCCACGTTCCTTGCCCACATGGGGTTGATGGTGGACACCGTTTTTACCAGGCCGCTGTTCAACGTCGATGGGGAAAAGGTGTCCGTCATCGACGCGCTGAAAGCCGCCGATTTTTCAAAGGTATACATCATGCTGGGGATCAATGAAACAGGCTGGGCATACAGCTCGGTCTTTGTCCAGAAATATGGCGAGCTCATCGACGCCATCCGGGAAATCAACCCGGAAGCCATCCTTTATATCCAGGCCATCATGCCCGTCTCCCAAACGGTCTCGGACAGCCACAGCTACATCAAAAACGCCAAGATCAGCACATATAACCAGCTGCTGCAGGGCTTGGCGGAGGAAAAGCGGGTCTATTACCTGGACACCGCCGGCGCGGTGGCAGGCGAGGACGGGGCCCTCCCGGAGGACGCCGCCCCAGACGGCATCCACCTGGTGCGCTCCTACTGCGAGAAGTGGCTGGACTACCTGATGGGCCACACCGCCGCGCAGTGAGAAAGGGGTGGCCGCACAAATGAAAAATACTTTGATCGTCCTGCTTACCGTCGTGCTAATCCTGATGTCCGCTTGTTCCGCCTCGCCAAACGCAAATCAGGACGTAGCGTTGGATGGGCTAGCGACGGAACTGCTGAGCAGCGATGTGTTTGAGGAAACGCTTACTCCGGTCGATGACGGGATCGCAAAAAAACTATACAGCATCGATAATGCGGTATCATTCCAGCTCTATATAGGCAGCGGGGCCACCGCTTCGGAGCTGGCCCTGCTGGAATTTGAGACGGAGGAGGACGCAAAAGCCGCCCTGTCCCTGGCCCAGGAACGGGTGGCCGCACAAAAGGAGAGCTTTGCCGCCTACCTTCCAGGCGAGGTCAAAAAGTTGGAAGACGCTGTTGTGGAACAGCATGGCCGTTATGTGGTATAGTCACCACAGTTGAAAAGCGGTAAAGAGAGCGACATCGAAAGAAGGGACA
>CAJUQD010000051.1 GCA_910588105.1 uncultured Oscillospiraceae bacterium
CTCACGTTTGCCCTCATTGCCATCTTCATTAGAAGATTTTAAACAGGCTCTAAGAGTATTTTGACACCGCCCCGGCGCGTGGAAGCGCGCCGGGGTATGCGCATACCCGTGTGTATTTTCGGTTTATCCTTGACAAAACCGAATTAATATGCAATAATGGCGGATAAGATTTGCCTGGAAAGGTTGAGGGATATGAACACGCGGGTTTCGGCGTATTCGCTCCATCCATTTGGCCGGCTGCGATGAAAAGCCCCGGACGAGGGGGAGCGCCATTGAGTTCCACGTTTTATACAAGGAATTGTTTTGGCGGATACTAGCCAATGCTTTGTAAATATATGACACTGTAAGCGGTATTATCCCCAGGCGGATTTGGGGAAATGTCACAAAAAATGAAGAGAGGTTGAAACGCATGAAAAAGCATTTTACCCGGCTCCTGGTAACTGCCCTGGCGGCCTTTCTGCTGCTGAACAGCTTTGGAAGCGCCTTTGCGTGCACCGGGCTTTATGTCGGCAAAGACGTGAGCGCCGATGGTTCTATCATCATCGGCCGCTGTGAGGACATCGGGGCGGTGTACGACAAGCTCCAGACCTACGTGCCTGCTTCCGATGAGGCGGGCCGCACCATGGACGACATCAACGGCTTCTCCTTTCCGCTGCCCGACCACACCTATGCTTATACCCAGATGGAGGACCACCCTGACGCCGGGGACGGCCTGTACGCCGCCGTCTGCGTCAATGAGAAGGGCGTGGCCATCACCGGCACCGTGTCCGCCTCCGGCTGCGAGGCGTGGGAAGAGGCCGATCCCTATGTGGACGAGGGCCTGCGGGAGGCTGTGATCCCCTGTCTGGCCGCCGCCACTGCGTCCACCGCCAGGGAGGCCGTGGACGTGCTGTGCAAGGCGGTGGACACCTACGGTTCCGCCGAGGGCAATGTCATCCTGATGGCCGACCAGAATGAGGCATGGATTCTGGAGATCTATGGCGGCAAGCAGTATGTGGCCATGAAGCTGGCCGACGACCAGGTAGCTGTGTTTGGCAACCACTTTATGGTTGGCGCCATCGACGCTGGGGACACGGAGAATTTTGTGGTGTCCAAGGGCTTCGTGGAGGCGCTGGACAAGGCTGAGCTGACAAAGAAGGACGAGGACGGCAGGGTGCTGGCCGCCCAGTCCGTGTGCGACGGCAAGCGCGGTGACGGGTCCAACCTGCGCAACTGGGGCGGTATGCACCTGCTGGCCCCCTCCCTGGCCGGGGAGAAGTACGACACCGACACCTTTTATCCCCTGCTGTATACCCCCGATGAAAAAGTGACCCTTCAGGATGTGTTTGAAGTCTACCGCTGCCGCTACGAGGGCACCCCCTATGACCTGAGCCTGGAGGGACAGGAGGGTAACCGGGCCATCGCCGTGTCCGGCACCCCCGACACCCACGTGATCCAGATGTTCCCGGATATGCCTGCGGAGTATGCCGCCGTCACCTGGCTGGCCCTGACAGGCGGTGAACACAGCGTGTTCTTCCCTGAGCTGCCTGGCGCCACCCAGCTGCCCAAAGCCCTGGGGCTGGCCGCTGAGAGCTACGACGCCGACAGCGCCTACTGGGCTTTCAAGCGCATCTGCGGTCTGGCCGATACCAACCGCGCCCTGTACAGCAAGGGCGTCCAGGATTTCTGGAAACTCCAGGAGGAGGTCTACATCGCCCAGATCGACGCCCAGATGGCCGAGCTGAAGAAGCTGGCCGGGAACGACCCAGCCAAGGCGGCGGAGTATGCCAACGCCTATCTGTCTAACAACCTGGACGATCTGATGAAGAAGTCCGAGGCCCTGTTCGGTGAGCTGCTGACCCTGGTGAGCCGGAACGCCGGCTATGCCGCCAGTCGGGCTAAGACCTTTGAGCCCAATGTGCCCCTGCGCACCGCCGCCGAGGCCAAGGGCTACACTGTGACCTGGAACACCGCGACCAAGGCAGTGACCCTCACCAAGGGCTCCACCACCAAGACCGTCTCCACCGGCGACGGCAGCGCCGTGGTTATTGACGGCGTGACCTATGTGCCGTACTCCTTTGTGAAGGAGCTGTAAAAGCGGTAAAGAGGGCCCGCGTGTGCAAACACGCGGGCCCTCTTTCACATAGGGGCTGTGGCGGGATTTTCACCGAACCACCAGCCCGGTGTCCACTGCGTCCACTGTCAGGGCGGAACCGGGGGCGGCCTCTCCGGCAATGATCCGGCGGCCTACTAGATTTTCTACGGTATGCTGGAGATACCGGCGCAGGGGCCGGGCTCCGTACATGGGGTCGTAGGCGGCGTCCAGGATCAGCGATTTGGCGGAATCGGTCAACTCTACCTGGAGACGCTTATCCTCCAGGCGGCGGTTCAAATCACGCAGCAGCAGGTCGATAATGCGGCAGATGTTTTCCCTGGTCAGCGGCTTGTAGAACACGATCTCGTCCAGCCGGTTGAGGAATTCGGGCCGGAAGGAGCGCTTCAAAAGCTCGTCCACCTGGGCGCGGGCCTGGGCGTCGATTTCCCCGTCCGGGCCGATGCCGTCCAACAGGTACTGGCTGCCCAGGTTGGAGGTGAGGATGATGACGGTATTCTTGAAGTCCACCGTCCGGCCCTGGCTGTCGGTAATGCGTCCGTCGTCCAGCACCTGCAAAAGCACGTTGAACACGTCTGGGTGGGCCTTTTCCACCTCGTCGAACAGGATGACACAATAGGGGCGGCGGCGCACCGCCTCGGTGAGCTGGCCGCCCTCTTCGTAGCCCACGTACCCCGGAGGGGCGCCGATGAGCCGGGAAACGGAAAACTTTTCCATATACTCGCTCATGTCGATGCGCACCAGATTTTTCTCACTGTCAAACAGGGCCTCGGCCAGCGCCTTGGCCAGTTCGGTCTTGCCAACCCCGGTGGGGCCCAGGAACAGGAAGGAGCCGATGGGTTTTTCAGGGTCGGCGATGCCTGCCCGGGAGCGGAGAATGGCCTCGCTCACTAGCCGCACCGCCTCATCCTGGCCCACAACCCGCTGATGCAGGATATCCTCCAGATGGAGCAGCTTTTCCCGCTCGCCCTCCATCAGCTTGGACACCGGGATGCCCGTCCAGCGTTCCACAATCCGGGCGATTTCCTCCTCTGTCACCTTGTCCCGGAGCAGGTTGCCCTCCTTGGATTGGGCGGCATAACCCTCCTGCTCCTCCAGCTGTTTTTTCAGCTCTGGGATGGTCCCGTACTGCAATTGGGCGGCCTTTTCCAGGTCATACTCCCGCTGGGCCTTTTCCAGGGCGGCATTGGCGGCTTCCAGATCCTCCCGTAGCTTCTGCACTTTCCCGATGGCGTTCTTTTCGTTCTCCCACTTGGCTTTGCCCGCGTTAAATTCATCCCGCAGCTCGGCCAGCTCCTTCTGGATGTCGGCCAGCCGGGCCTGGGAGAGGGGGTCGTCCTCCTTTTTTAGAGCCGCCTCCTCAATCTCGCATTGGATAATCTTCCGGGAAATCACGTCCAGCTCGGTGGGCATGGAGTCCATCTCGGTGCGGATCAGGGCGCAGGCCTCGTCGATGAGGTCGATGGCCTTGTCAGGCAGGAAGCGGTCGGTGATATAGCGGTTGCTCAGTGTGGCGGCGGCCACGATGGCCCCGTCGGTGATCTTTACCCCGTGGAACACCTCGTAGCGCTCCTTAAGGCCACGGAGTATGGCTACCGCGTCCTCCGCCGTGGGCTCGTTTACCATCACGGGCTGGAACCGGCGCTCCAGGGCGGCGTCCTTTTCAATATACTGCCGGTACTCGTTGAGGGTGGTGGCCCCGATGCAGTGCAGCTCGCCCCGGGCCAGCATGGGCTTCAAGAGGTTGCCCGCATCCATGGCCCCCTCGGTCTTGCCCGCGCCTACGATGGTATGCAGCTCGTCGATAAACAGCAGGATGCGGCCCTCCGACTGCTTCACCTCGTTCAAAACGGCCTTCAGCCGCTCCTCAAATTCCCCCCGGTACTTGGCCCCGGCGATAAGGGCGCCCATGTCCAGGGCAAAGATGGTCTTGTCCTTCAGCCCTGCGGGCACGTCCCCCTTGACAATCCGCTGGGCCAATCCCTCGGCAATGGCGGTCTTGCCCACGCCGGGTTCGCCGATGAGGACGGGGTTGTTCTTGCTCTTCCGGGACAGGATGCGGATGACATTGCGGATTTCGTCGTCCCGGCCGATCACCGGGTCCAGCTTGTTTTGCCGCGCCCGCTCCACCAGGTCGGAGCCGTACTTTTTCAGCGCCTCGTAGGTTTCCTCCGGGTTATCTGAGGTCACACGCTGGTTCCCCCGCAGGGCGGCCAGGGCCTGCATGACCTTCTCCTTGTCCACATTGTAGGTGCGCAGCAGCTCCTTCAGCCTGCCCTCCGCCGTGTCGATGAGGGCCAGGAGGATGTGTTCAACCGATACAAACTCGTCCTTCATGCCTCCTGCGATGGCGAGGGCCTGGCTGAGCGCCTTGTCCACGCCGGGGGCAATGTATACCTTGTCCGCCTCCCGGCCGGCGCCGGACACCTTGGGCAGTATTTCCACCTCGTGGCGGGCGGCGGCCCGGAAAGACTCCAGGGTGAGCCCCATGTGGGTGAGCAGCTGGGGGATGAAGCCCCCCTCCTGATCCGCCAGGGCCAGCAGCAGGTGGGGCTGTTCGATCTGCTGGTTGCCGTGCTGGACGGCAAGGCTTTGGGCGCCCTGGATGGCCTCCAGGGATTTTTGAGTAAATTGGTTCATGTTCATGGTGAAATTCACTCCTTTTCAGGGAAACGCAGCTTGTAATCACGCTGCGGATTGGACACGCGGCTGGGTCGCTTGCGTTGCGGCTCAGGCAAAACCCGATCCCGCTGCGCGGGCTCTGGGCTTTTGCCATCGCTTCACTTCAAGGTTCACCTGCATGTCTATCCTCCGCGCTCTAATCCGCGCTCCAATCTGTAGTTTCACTGTGTAGTATACCCCAACCGCCCCAGATTTCATGAACTCCATGTAAACAATTAGCACTCTCGATATGAGAGTGCTAACAAGAGGCGCTGAACCATCGCGAACCGCGCGTCGTGAATAGGTGAAGCGTGACAAATCCAAGTTATTCGCACAACCCCAAAAACACCCGGAACAGCGCCCCGCCGTCCACTGTGTCTGGCCTTGCCAGCGCCCCTGTCATCCGCTCCGGGTGGAACTGGACGGAAATCAGGGGCAGGGTCTGGTGCTCCACGGCCTCCGCAACCCCGTCCTCAGACCAGGCCGTGCCCCGCAGCCCTTGTCCCAGCCGCCCCAGGCCTTGGTGGTGGCGGCTGTTCACCGGGAACGCCGGGCCATACAGACGGTGGAGGAGCGTGCCCTTTTCCGCCTGGACCGGGTGGACGAGATCACCGCCCGGCTTTTGATGAAATGGGACCAGGCCAGGGCCCAGATCCTGGACGAGATCGCCGCCCAGCCAAACATTGACCACCTGATGTCCCCGGCAGATGGCAAAAACCGGCTTTCCCGCGTTACAAAAGGCTTCCAGCAGGGCCAGCTCCGCCCGGTCCCGGTTCCGGTCAATCCCTTTTGAGCCCCGGTTTTTCTGGCCGAAGAGGGCGGGGTCCACGTCCTCCCCGCCGGAGAGAAGCAGGCCGTCGTAACCCAGATCCGGGGCGGGGAGGTAGCGGGCCTCACCTATCCCGCCTGCGGCCTGGATGGCGTTGAGATAGTTTCCGGCATCCCCGCCGCCGGTGGAGATCAAAATCCTGGGGTTCATGGCACATCCTCCTGTTTTCGTTTCTATCAACCGCTGCTGCACCCACCGCTGCTTGGGCGGTGGGTGCGGCGGCGCAAGGCCTTTCCGCTTACTGCTTCTCCCGGAAAAAAGAGGGCCGGGAAACTGCAACGCCCTGGGCCAGCAGGGCGGCGGCGTATACTGCCAGCCCCAACGCGGCGCAGGCAAGCACCGCCCAGCCCCGGCCGCACCCCGCATCCAGCATGACCCGAAACAGCAGATTGCACCACAGGCCCATGAGCACCGCCGCCAGCAGGGGGCGGATAAACCAGCGTAGCCAATTCACCCGCAGCTGTGCGGCGCGGAGCACCGATGCCAGGTTGAGCCCCGCACCCGCAAGGGCGGAGGCGGCGTAGCCGGCGGCAAACCCTGCCAGCCCGAACCGGGACACGGCGAAAAAAGTGAAAGCCAGCTGGACAGCGTCGCTGAGAATGGCGTTGCGGGCGGCTTTCCCCTGGAGGCCCAGGCCGTTGAGTGCGCCGGACAGCACCGACTGCCAGCACCCCAGGAGGGTTCCCACAGCCAGGGGCAGCATCAGTTCTCCTACCCGCTGTTCCCTGAACATGGCCCGGCCGACTGTGGGACCGACAACGGTGAGCAGGGCCATGGCCGGGGCCATGAGCAGGGAGGTGGCGGACATCACCCGGTCCAGAAAGCCTGCTGCCGCACGCCGGTCCCCCTGGGCGGTACGCCGGGAGAGGTCGGGCACCATCACCAGGCACAGCGCCCCGATAAACCCGGTCGGGAGGGCCAGCAGCGGCAGGGTCATGCCGCTGAGCACCCCGAATTCCGCCATGGCCCCGGACAGGGTCATGCCCCCCTCCACCAGCTTGGCCGGGATGAGAACCGCGTTGGCCGACCCCAGCAGGGTGCCCAGCAGGGAGGTGGCCCCCACCGGGGCGGCGATGGCCATCAGCTGCCGGGCGCTGATTCCAGCCCCCGGTTCCCCTGGGGGAAAGCGCTGCCAGTGCCGCCGGAACAGCAGGGTGAGGGCGCAAGCGGAGAATATCTCGCAGACCACCATTCCCAGTACAATGAGCCCCACCGTCTCCTCGGCGGACCGGGGGAGCAGCGCGATGAGCAGCCCCAGCACCGCCCCCGCCCGGATAAGCTGCTCGACAGTCTCCACGGCGGCCGGAGGACGCACCCGGCCAATGCCGTAAAAACAGTGCTTGTGAAGGTTTTCCACCCCGGTGAGCAGCACGCAGGGCACCAGCAGCGCCACCCCCAGCCGGGTGCGGGCGTCCCCCAGAAGGTATACGGAGATGGGGTCGGACAGCAGAACCACCGCCGCTCCCAGGGGGAGGGCCAGCAGGAAAAAACACCCCAGGGCGCGGCGCAGCACCAGCCGCACAGTGCCGTTGTCCCCCAGGGCGTGGTGCCGGGCGGACAGGGTGGACACCGCCACCGTCAGCCCAACGGCGGTGAGGGACATGAACATGGAGTACACCGGCATCACCAGCTGGTACAGCCCCATGGTCTCCGCGCCGATGAGCCGGGACAGGGCCATGCGGTACAAAAACCCCACTACCTGGGAGAACAGGCCGGTGGCGGTGAGCAGCAGGGTTCCGGCCAGGATCGTGGACAAAAAACCCGCCCCCCTTCATATAATCGAACAAATTGTTTTCAACTTCTTCGATTATATGAAGGGGGGCTTGTCAGACATGCGTTAGGGTGGAGCTGGGTTTAGTCCCCTGCGCCCGGCTTCTCCGCGCTTCTTGTTTCTGCGGCCCGGGCAAGGGCGCCGGTGGCGCAGTCCAGGTAATAGCTGGCCGTGTCGGTGGTCACCAGCCATACCGGGGTCAGCCGGATGCCGCCGGACAGGGAGGGGGCCGTCCCCCGCCAGCCCGGTTCCATAGAGCGCAGGTTGGTACATACATCGCCGGCAGCGGCAATTTCCTCGGAAAAGCGCAGCAGCGCGGTGGGAAGGGTGAGGGCCTCTCCCGGCTCCGCCGTTCCCCCGGCGGTTATCAGCAGGGTGCCGCCCAGGGAGCACAGCCGTCCCTCCCGGTAGGTAAATTCCACATGGCAGGAGAACACCGGCGCGCCGTCCCAGCGCTGGGTGAAGCGCAGGGTGGTCTGGCCGTTTTCCTGGCTCAGGCCGGACAGCGCGGCGTCCACCCCCAGATCCTTCAAAAGCGCGGCGGCGTGATCCTCCGGGCGGGCGGTTTCCCAGCGGGAATTGGGGGCAAGCTCAGCGGTCAGCTCGCCGCCTGCCCGCAGGGACACCTCCCCCAGGGCGCTGCGGTAGAGGTATACCCCGCCCACCTGGTTGTCCCCCTGGGCATCGCCGCCCAGCAGGGCCCGGGCCAGCCGGGCCTCCTGCTCCAGATCCCGCTCCATGGATAAGGGGGCCATACCGGTGGCAGGGAAGATGGCGGAGCGGTCCACCTGGATGCCGCCGCGCTCCAGAACCTGCACGGTATGCTCCAGGGCGGAGCGCTCATATTGGGCGGATTCCCGGCCGCGGGAGGCCACCAGCACCAGCAAAAAGCCGTTGACCACCAGCAGGATGAGGATGATAAGGTTTTTCAGCTTTCGCCACTCCACGGTTCGGCCGCCTCCTTCCTGTTCAAGCCGCCGCCCAATGGGGGGAGACGGATGGGCCGCCTGTGTCCAGATATTGGATGACCAGTTCCCGCTGCTCCCGGGCGATGCTGGGCAGCATGGCGGCGGCCTTGTCGATGGGCAGCAGCAGTGTGTGTTCGCCGTTGGGGGTATAGCTGCGAAAGTGGAGGGTGAACTGGGTGATATACCCGTCTTTGACCCAGAACTCCGCCGCCCAGCCCTCGCCGCCCAGATAGACGGGGCAGCCGCCCAGCAGGTATCCAAAGCGCAGGCACAGTGCCTCCTGGTCCTTTTGGGCGGAGACGAGGTAGAGCCGGGCCTCCCCGCACAGCGCGCCTAGCGTGCCCTCGGCCAGCGAGCGGGCCTTGTCCACCGCACCGGCCAGAGCGGGCCCTGTGGGGTATTTTCCCCCCCAGGACGCCCGGTAGGTTACGGTGCCGTTTGTGCCGACCACCAGCCGGTCGTCGCCGTCCACATAGACCTCGCCATCGCTTACCGGGGCATGGTTCTGGCTGTTGAAGGACAGCGCGTCCAGCACTGCGGACACGCCGCCCCCCAGGGGATTGGCTGCGGCGTAGCAGGGCCCTTGCTGGGCCACCTCAGTGACCAGGGTATAGGGGGAGAGGAGCTGGGACAGCTCCGGGTTTTCAAAGGCAAAATAGGCTGCGTTGGATGTGACGGCGGCGGTGGCGGGATCCAGATGGAGGGTCTGGGTCAGGGCGGTGGAGCAGCAGAAGAACTGCCCCCCCTCCGCCTCCTGCCAGCACAATAAAACCTCATCCCCCTGGCCGGCGCACAGCAGCACCCGGCGGGCCGAGCCGTCCGGCTCCGCCGTCCCCGCGCCCTGGAGCCAATGTTCCAGGGCGGACAGGGGGACATCCCCGGCGAAATCAAAATAGACGCCCTTACCAGTCAAATACCGGCGCCACTGTGCCTCGGAGATGGGCAGGGCATCTCCGGCGGAGGCCAGCGCATCCCCCAGCAGGGCGCCCAGGGGGGGAAAGAGCTCCTCCAGCTGTGTCTGGTCATACTGTACGCCGCAGCGCCCCCCTTCCCCGGAGACGGCCAGCCGGGCGGGGAGCATGGCAACCCCCTGGCTGGCGGTGGAGGCACTGGGGTTAAGGCTCTCCTGGGGGGAGAGCAGCTCCAGCACGCCGCTGTCCCGGACTAAAGGGGTCATGGACAGCAGGTAGGCGGCGGACAGGGACAGCAGGACGATAAGGGCGTCCTTGCCCCACTCAACAAGGCGGCGCTTATCCTCCATGGCCGGCCTCCTCCCCGGGCCCGCGGACCGGCAGCTCCATGCGGATGGTGAGGCCCGGCTCGGACTTGTCAACCAGATACAGCCTGCCCTCGTGCTGCTTCATGATCTCCTGGGCGATGGACAGCCCAAGCCCTGTCCCCCCGGACTGGCGGGAGCGGGCCTTGTCCACCCGGTAGAACCGCTCGAAAATACGTCCCCGGTCGCCCTTTGGAATGCCGATGCCGTTGTCGTCCACCTCCATCCACACCCGGTCCCCCGTCTGCCCGGCAGACAGCACAATCCGCCCCCCGTCGGGGGTGTACTTGATGGCGTTGGACACAATGTTCATCATCACCTGCATGATCCGCTCCCGGTCCGCCCGCACCTGGGGGAGGTGTTCCGGCAGGCGCAGCTCCACCGTGTGGGCGTGGTTCTGGGCGTCCATCAAAACGGCCTGGTAGGTGTCGTCCACCGCCTTGGCAAAGGGGAAAGCGGTCAGGCGCAGCTCGCTGCGGCCTGAGTCGAACCGGGACAGGGTGAGCAGATCCTGAAGAATGTGGGTCATGCGATCAGATTCATTGAGAATGACCCCCAAAAAGCGCTGCTCCATCTCGGCGGGCAGTTCGCCCACCCCATCGGCCAGGGTTTCGGCATAGCTTTTGATGTTGGTCAAAGGGGTGCGCAGCTCGTGGGACACATTGGCCACAAAATCCTTGCGCTGCTGTTCGGCCTTTTCCAGCTCGGCGATATTGGTTTCCAGCTGCTGGGCCATGGCGTTGAAACTCTCGGTGAGCTGGCCGATCTCATCGCTGGAGGTGATTTCCAGCTTCCGGGAGAAATCCCCCTGGGCCACCTGCTCAATACCGTCGGTGAGCCGCTGGAGGGGATCCACCATGGTCTTGGACAGCAGGAAGGAGAGCAGGACGGAGATGATGAGGCCAAGGGCCAGCGCCTCCATGATGAGGGAGAACATTTCGGCGTTGAGGCTGCGGGCGGTCTCCCGGCTGTCCAGGATATAGACGATATAGGAATGCCCGTCCCGGGTGATGGGGATGGCGGCGTCCATATAATCGGCGGTAACGCTGCTGTCGAAGCCGGGCGTCCCTAGAAGGGCGGTGGAGATATTGGGGGTGACGGTGACGCCCCCCTCCGGTGGGACGGCGGAGCCGCCCAGGCAGCGCCCAGTGGACCCGTCCAGCACGAAAAAGTTACGGTTGCGCCTGTCTACCCCCAGGATGCCGGCGTAAGCGGACAGCACCTCCTGTACCATGGCCGCGCCGTCCTCCTCGTCCGGGGTGGCGGTCTGGAGGTTTCGGACGAAGTCGGCGTTGTCCGGGCCGAAAGCGTCGGCGATCTGCTGGTAAAAGTCGTTGATATAGTAGCCGGTGACCGAATTCATCAAAAACGCGCCCACCACCACCATCAGAGATACGATGAGCAGCACCATGATAAGCACCAGTTTAATGTGCAGGTTGCGGCGCATGGCGGCGCCTCCTTTCTCTCCGCCGTCGGCGGAAGGGTCCCCTCCAAGGGCCCGCTTTCCGCTTGTGCGGAAAGCGGGCAAAGACACAATATATAAGTGCAGAACCCCCTTTGGATTCCCCTAGGGACGCCCTATACGGCCGTTGGGCAATTGTTTTCAGGCGCACAGGGCTGCTCTGGCGCTGGAACCCCTGATTGGTGCTGCCGCCTGTGCCTGGGCGCTGAGGGGCGGTCTACGGGCCGCGCCTCAGCGCCCAGGCACAGGCGGCTCGTATTTTATGCACCAAACGCGTAGCCCAGCCCCCGGCGGGTGACAATGAATTTGGGGTCGGCGGGGTCGTCCTCCAGCTTTTCGCGAAGGCGCCGGATGGCCACGTCCACCGCCCGCATGTCGCCCACGTAACCGTCGTAGTTCCAGACCTGCTCCATCAACGACTCCCGGCTCACCGCCTGTCCGCGGGCGGAGGCCAGCGTTTTCACCAGCTCGTATTCCCGCTGGGTCAGATCCAGGGCCTCCCCATCCTTGTACACCAGCATGGCATCCAGATCCACCTGGACCCGCCCCAGCTCCAGGCGGTTGGCCGCAGCCTGGGGATTGGCCTTTGCCAGCATTTCCGTGCGGCGGATATTGCTCTTCACCCGGGCCAGCAGCTCCCGCATGGAGAAGGGCTTGGTGATATAGTCGTCCGCCCCCAGCTCCAGGCCCAGCACCTTGTCCGTCTCTTCCTCCCGGGCGGTGAGCATGATAATGGGGGTGGCCCGCCCCTGGTCGCGCAGGGTGCGGCACACCTGGAAGCCGTCCATTTTGGGCAGCATCAGATCCAGCAGGATCAGGTCCGGGTCCTGATCCAGGGCCAGGCGCAGCCCCGCGGCCCCATCCAGGGCCTCCAGAGTATCGTATCCCTCCCGCTGGAGGTTGAAGGTGAGGATGTCCACAATGTTGCGTTCGTCCTCCACCACCAGGATTTTTTTACCCATAGCGTTCCTCCTGTTTTTTCCGGCGGCGGGGGTTACTCCCCGGCCTCCGCCTTCATCAGCCGGTCCGCCCGGAACAGGGCGGCCAGGGTCTTGGCGTCGTTGATGCGTCCGTCCGCCGCCTGGGAGAGCGCCTCGCCAAAGGGCAGCTTGAAGGGCTCCAAAAACTCATCACGGTCCAGGTGGCGCTCCCCAAAGGTGAGGCCGCGGGCCAGGAACAGGTAGAGCATCTCATCGGTGTATCCCACGGTGGGCATAATGTGGCCCAGGGCGTCCCACCGCTCCGCCTCGGCTCCGATCTCCTCTTTCAGCTCCCGGCGGATGGCGTCAAAGGGATCCTCCCCTGGCTCCAGCTTGCCCGCCGGGATCTCGGTGACCACCTTGTGGTAGGGATAGCGGAACTGGCGCTCCAGATAGACGTTCCCCTCTCCATCCAGCGCCACCACCGCCGCCCCGCCGGGATGGTGGACAAACTCCCGGATGGCGGTGTCCCCGTTGGCCAGCCCCACCTGGTCCAGATAGACCTTCAGCAGCCGCCCGTCAAAAACCTGGCTGCTGGACAGCGTTTTCTCACTCAGTTCCATGCGGAATACCTCCCGGCACGTTATTTTCACATTTTAGGTATTTTACCACAGCGGAGGGAAAATAGGAAGTCCAAAGTCAGATTTTCCCGGGAAATTGAGGGATTGCCATTTGGACGCGGATACTTTATAATATCCCCATCGAGGTGAATTTGATGAATGTAAAGACCATGCTGGCCGCCCTGCGGGGGGTGACGGCCTATAAGGACATCCTGGCCCAGCCGGTGATGGAGTGCGCCCTGCGCCTGCTGGCCGGGGCCGCCCACGGGGACGGCCTGGGCGGGCTGGAGGCGTATACCGACCTGTTCCACCGGCTGCGCATGGAGGGGCAGCCCGGGCTGGGCCAGTGGCTGGGGGAGGCCCTGCGCTGGTCGGAGGGGCCCTATCCGCTACTGGCCCAGCGGGGGGATCGGGACCCGGCGCTGGAGCAGGCGGCGCGGCTGGATATCTCCGCCTTTGAGCTGCTGGCCAGTGTGGACTGCGACAGGTGGCTTAGCCACCTGGGCAGGCTGCTGGACAGCGACTACCAGGGGGTGCTCACCTCCCTGCCCCGGTGGCAGCGGGGGGTGCCCTTCTCCTTTGACCAGCTTACCGCTGCCTACCGGGAGGAGGGCGCGGGCCAGTTTGCCCGCTTCCGGGCTTTTGTGTGGGAGAATGGGGCGCTCATCCCGGTGGAGCGGCCGGACTGCCCGACCTCGGACCAGCTTTTGGGCTATGAGGAGCAGCGGGCGGAGGTGGAGCGCAACACCCGAGCGCTTATGGAGGGGAAGTATGTGAACAACGTGCTCCTCTACGGCGAGAGCGGCACGGGCAAGTCGGCCACGGTGAAGCACCTGCTCACCCTGCCGGGGATGGAGGAGCTGCGGCTCATCGAGGCGGACAAGGCGGATCTGGGCGGACTGCCCGCCCTCATCCGGAAGCTGGACGGGCGGCGGCAGAAGTTCATCGTGTTCATCGACGACCTCACCTTTGACCGGGACGACCCTACATATTCGGTGCTGAAGACCATTTTGGAGGGGGGCGTGGAGCGCAGGCCCCAAAACGTGGCGGTATACGCCACCTCCAACCGCCGTCACCTGGTGCGCCAGACCATTTCCGAGCGGGCGGGGGACGAGATGGATCGCTCCGAGACCATCCGGGAAAAGACCTCCTTGGCCGACCGTTTCGGGGTGCGGGTGCTGTTCCAGGGGCTGGGCAAGGGGGAGTATCTGGCCCTGGTGGATATGCTGGCGGGGCAGAATGGCGTGAACCTGCCCCTAGAGGAGCTCCACCGCCGGGCGGTGGCCTGGGAGCGGTTCCATGGGGCGCAGACCCCCAGAACCGCCCTGCAATTCATCCTTTCGCTGTAGGGCGCCTAAAAAACATCAGGAGATTTTTACTATGTTTAACAACTATACGGATTCGGTGATTGTGGCCTGACCGGGAGGTTTGCGTCACAGACTATCACCCAAACCTCCCAAAAGAATCAAATCTTTTAGGAGGGCAATTCCATGAATCGAGAAAACAAGCGTAAGCAATACGAAAAAGGTTACTACAAAACCCATCCCTGCCGCGACAGTTTCACCTGCCGGGTGTGTGGTCGGTTGGCAAGCCCCCAGGGGGCGGGGAGCGAACACCGCAACCACTGTCCCAACTGCCTGACCAGCCTCCATATGGACATGGAGCCCGGTGACCGGGCTTCTGATTGCGGCGGCATCATGGAGCCCATCGCGGTGTGGGTGCGCAAGGGGGGCGAGTGGGCGGTGATCCACCGCTGCCGCCGGTGCGGGGCGCTGTCCTCCAACAGGGTGGCGGCGGACGACAACCCCAGGAAGCTGGTGTCCATCGCCATGAAGCCAGTGGCTTGCCCGCCCTTCCCCATCGAGCGGTTGGAAGAGCTGGCGGGGGAGTGACGGAAGCGGCGCGCGGTCTTTTGCCGCGCGCCGCTTTTTTTGCCAAAAGGGGGGAGCACAACCGCCGTCGGCGGGGCTGTTTCAGGAGCAGCTGGCCGGAATGGCGGGGATGTCCCGCCAGGAGGGGACAGGCCAGGCTGCGCCGGACGTTGATAATAAGGCATCCTGAGAGTGGGAAGACCCTTCGGTAGCCAGAGGAGGACTTCCCGTGTCAGCCCTGCTCCTGGTAGTCTGCCCCATACCGCTTGATGCCGTGGCTGTTTTCCACGGGCCCCCATTCCGGCAGAGGGAGCCGCTGCATGGCCCCGAACACGTAGTCCTTCAGCTTGGGATAGCGCTTGGAGAGCTTTGCCACCAGCTCCTTCACCTCCTGCCGACGTGTATTACCGTCGGCAGGGCAGGGGTTGTGGACCACCGGCAGGTGATACCGGGCGGCGGCGCTGCGCAGCGTCCCCTCCCCGCAGTAGAGCAGGGGGCGGATCTGGGTGATGCCTGTGCGGTCCAGATAAGTCACCGGCTGGAAGCAGGACAGCCGCCCCTCGTAAAACAGGGAGAGAAAAAAGGTCTCCACCGCGTCGTCGAAGTGGTGGCCCAGCGCCACCTTTTGGATGCCCAGCTCCTTCAGGGCGTTGTGCATGGCTCCCCGGCGCATCTTCGCGCACATGGAGCAGGGATTTTTCTCCTTGCGCACGTCAAAGATGATGCGGAAAATTTCCGTCGGGACCAGGTGGTACTCTACTCCCAGTTCCCCACACAGCGCCGCTACGGCGGAGAAGTCCATCTCTTCAGGGCCGGGATGGACGGTGACAGCGTGGAGCTCAAAAGGGGCGGGGTAGAACGCCCGCAGCTTGGCCATGGCATACAGCAGTACCAGCGAATCCTTGCCGCCGGACACCCCTACGGCGATCTTGTCGCCGGGCTGAATCATGTTATAGTCCTCTACGCACCGGCGCATATGGGATAAAATTAACCGCATGGCGGGCCGCCCCCTCACAAAAGAGAAATATCAAAATGAGAAAATAAGAGAATTTAAATGGATATAAGAGATATGGAGAGCATTTCAAAAATAATTTGAAAAATCCACGCATTTTGGTTGACACATCCGCTTCTCCGCATTATAATACACCATGCTCCCTGATGTAAAGGGGAGTTTTCCCATGCTTCGTACAAATTTGAGATAAATGGAGGAAACCAGAATGTCTACCTTTATGGCAAACAAGGCCAACATCCAGCGCAAGTGGTATGTGCTGGATGCCGCCGGCAAGCCTCTGGGCAAGACCGCCGTGGCCGCCGCCACCATCCTGCGGGGCAAGCACAAGCCCGAGTACACCCCCCACGCCGACTGCGGCGATTTCGTCATCGTCATCAACGCTGAGAAGGCGGTGCTCACCGGCAAGAAGCTGGAGCAGAAGTACTACCGTACCCATTCGGGCTGGGTGGGCGGCCTCAAGGAGACCAAGTATCGTCTGCTGATGCAGCAAAAGCCCGAGCTGGCCGTTCGGTTGGCGGTACGCGGCATGTTGCCCCGCAACATTGTCACCAAGGATTCGCTCACCCGGCTGAAGATCTACCGCGGCGACAGCCACCCCCACGCCGCCCAGAAGCCCGAGACCTGGACCGTGGAATAAGGAGGTAACCGATCATGTACAAGAGCAAGAAGCCTTATCATTACGGCACCGGCCGCCGGAAGTCCTCCGTGGCCCGGGTTCACCTGTTCCCCAGCGGTTCCGGCGCTATCACCATCAACGGCCGGGATATTGACGAGTATTTCGGTCTGGAGACTCTGAAGATGGTGGTTCGCCAGCCCCTGAACACCACCGGCGTTGTGGGCAAGGTGGACATCACCGCTACCGTCACAGGCGGCGGTGTGTCCGGCCAGGCCGGCGCCCTGCGTCACGGCATCTCCCGCGCCCTGTTGGAGATGGATCCTGAGTTCCGCCCCGCCCTGAAGGCCGCCGGGTTCCTTACCCGCGATCCTCGCATGAAGGAGCGCAAGAAGTACGGCTTGAAGGCCGCCCGCCGGGCTCCGCAGTTCAGCAAGCGCTGATTTTATATCAGAAATCCTCAAAAACCCTGGAAAATTCCGATTTTCCAGGGTTTTTTCTTTTGAAAAACTCTAATAGCCTTTGGCCTGATTTGGCCTAATTTGACCTGTTTTAACCCCGATTTTTTGGGTTAAATATGGGCTAACCGGCTGTTTTGGGTTAAAAAATGGGCTAACTGACAGAGCGAAAGAAGTCAATTTTAGCGTGGTCTTAGGGCAGGCCGCTATGGGTGATATTCTTACCTTCAGAGCCATGTAAGCAAACCAATCTTTTCACCTGATTTGACCTGATCTGGCATAACTAAATACTGTTCATAGCTCCACCTTACATAGAGCGGCAATTTGTTTTTATAGATGAATTGCCGCTCTTTTTTGTTCAAATAGTCAGTCCGAGTGTATTCCCCCTGCCCAAACGCATACATAGCTGCCCCAAACGCTGGGCAGCTATGACATTCTTTGAAGGAGGATACCGCAATGAAGTTGAGAAGAAGCAAACGGAATGACGAGGTGGAGCGCATCGACAAACTGTGTGATGAAGTCCGTGACACCGCCTGCCAGAGCGTGGAGGGCCTTTGGAGCGCCTTCCTGGAGGTCGGAGAGTTGGACATGGTGAGGGCCACCGAGAAATCCCTGCGCCTGATGACCAGCAGCGGCGACTACACCGGGGCGATGAAGGTGCTGGAGGGCATCTACGCCCTTGTGGAGATCGCGCCGTCCGAGAACTTCACCGACTGTCAGCAGCACCCGGCCCTGGCGCAGATGTTCATGGAGGAATTTCTGGCGGAGAGCGAGGATTTCATCTTCGACGTGGGCATGGACGATGTGCTGGAACTTCTGATGAACGAGGGCCAGTGATCACACTGACGTGGGCCACCGGCCCACTTACATAGCCGCCTGTTTCACCGCAGGCGGCTAAATCTATGAAAGGAGGGAACCCCAAAATGGCGAAACCCAAGGTAATCAGCGTAGCGAACCAAAAAGGGGGTGTAGGTAAAAGCACCACTGTCTACAACCTGGGGGCCGGTCTTGCTATGGACGGAAAGAAAGTCCTGCTGCTGGACGTAGACCCCCAGGGTGATCTTACCAAAATGCTGGGCCAGCGCAAGCCCCACGACCTGCCCCTGACCCTCGCCAATGTTATGAGCGACGTGGTGGCTGGGACAATGCCCTGCGACCACCCGGAGATCATGCACCACCATGAGGGCTTTGACTTCGTGCCGGGGAACCGCAGCCTGTCCGCCGTGGAAGTCAGTCTGGTGAACGTGATGAGCCGGGAAACGGTACTGCGTCAGTATGTGGACAGCGTGAAGCGGGACTATGACTATGTTCTGCTGGATTGCCGCCCCTCGCTGGGTATGCTGGTCATCAACGCCCTGTCCGCGTCCGACTATGTTCTTGTCCCCGTCCAGGCGGACTATCTGGCGGCGGAGGACATGACGGAGCTGGTGGGCACGGTGCAGAGCATCAAGCGGCAGATCAACCCCAAGCTGAAAATCGGCGGCGTGTTCCTGACGATGGCGAATGAAACCAACTTCCGCAAGGATATTGTCGCCACCGTCAAGGCGAACTTTGGGAAACACCTGCCCGTGATGGACGCGGTGATCCCGGCGACCGTTCGACTGGCGGAGATCAGCACGGCGGACAAGAGCATTTTCCAGCATGAACCCAGGGGGCGGGCGGCGGAAGCCTACCGCAGTCTGACAAAGGAGGTGTTGAAGATTGGCGACAAACAGCGCAGCCGGACTTCTGACCTCGGTAGATAGTATGTTTACCACTCAGGAGGAACGGGACAACGCCCAGCGCAGCTATGTGACCGACCTCCCCGCCGCTGAAATCAGCGACTTTCCCAACCACCCGTTCAAGGTGCGGATGGACGAGGAAATGGAGAAGTTGGCGGAGAGTGTCAAGGAGCGGGGCGTCCTATCCCCGGTTTTGGTACGCCCCATGCCGGACGGCGGCTATCAGATGGTGTCGGGCCACCGGCGCAAGCGGGCGGCGGAGCTGGCGGAACTGCCTGCTTTGCCCTGCATCGTCCGGGAAATGACCGATGATGAAGCCATCATCGTCATGGTGGACAGCAACCTCCAGCGTGAACAAGTCCTGCCCTCGGAAAAAGCGTTTGCTTATAAAATGAAGCTGGACGCCATGAAACGGCAGGGGCAACGCACAGATTTAACTTCTGGCCCAATGGGCCAAAAGTCCCCCGTTATCAATTCCAGAAATGATTTAGCCGCAGAAGCGCCCGACAGCTCAAGACAAATCCACCGTTTTATCCGCCTGACCAACCTTATCCCCGAAATCCTTGACATGGTGGACAATTCTGTGCTGAAAGAAAAGGACAAGTTACAGATGGCCCTCCGTCCCGCCGTGGAGCTGTCCTACCTGACCGAATCCGAGCAAATAGCCCTATTGGAAACCATGTCCGTGGAGGACTGCACCCCCTCCCATGCCCAGGCCATCAAAATGCGTGACTTCTCCGAAAAGGGCAAGCTGAACGCAGACGTGATCCTCTCCATCATGCAGGAGGAAAAGCCAAACCAGGTGGAGCAATTCAAAATGCCGAAAGACCGCATCAGCAAGTTTTTCAAGCCGGGGACGCCCGCGCAGACCATCGAGGACACCATCGTGAAGGCTTTGGAGATGTACCGCAAGCGGCAGAGGGACAGGGAGGCAGGACGATGAACGCCACGCCTGGGGGAAAGTCTGCCCGCTTGCGGCCCTGGCACCTCCCACGCCCTCCCCCTCTCACACTCTCCCCCTCAAAAC
>CAJUQD010000052.1 GCA_910588105.1 uncultured Oscillospiraceae bacterium
ACCGGCGGCCAGCTGGATTTCGTGATGGGCGCGTACCTGTCCAACGGCGGCAAGAGCTTCATCTGCCTGTCCTCCACCGTCACCGGCAAGGACGGCACGGTGAAGAGCCGCATCGTCCCCACCCTGACCCAGGGCTCCATCGCCACCGATCCCCGGTCCTGCGTGCAGTACCTGGTCACCGAGTACGGCATGGTGAACCTGAAGGGCCTGTCCACCTGGGAGCGGGCGGCGGGCATCATCAGCATCGCCCACCCGGACTTCCGGGAGGAGCTCATCGCCAGCGCCGAAAAAATGGGCATCTGGCGCAGGAGCAGCAAGCGCTGATACATACCCAGCAGCAAAAAGCCCGCACGGCTTATGCCGTGCGGGCTTTCTCTCACCCTTTTGCCTTGGCCACGGGAATCCACACCTCAAAGCGCGTGCACTCCGGGTCCAGATAGACCTCCACATCCGGCCCTTCGGCGTACTCGTAGCCGGAGGTGGGCAGCCACTCTGTCACCACCCGCCGCTCCAGCTCCTGGATGGCGGCGGCGGTGTCCCCCTTCCCGGGGAATACCGCCCAGGTGAAGGCGGGGACGGTATACTCCTCCAGCCCCTCCCCCGCCGGGGCGGAGGAGGCCACCGCGATATAATACTTGGAGCTGTCCAGCCCGTCGCACACCCCCAGCATACCCCGGGGCTCCCCGTCCATCAGCGCCGCCAGCCGGGGGATGGTGCCGTCCGCCGCCGCCCGGCCCCAGAGCTGGGGCACGTACTGGAAGCTCTCCTCCATGTCCTTTCCCAGGGGCGCGGACACCCCCACAATGCGGAATGCGTCCCGTTTTTCAATCCGATATTCCATTTTTTCCACTCCTTGTACCGTGATGGCGAAGCGCAGGGGCGGATAGCTTTTCAGCACCGCCCCCGGCGTTTTGGCCGCCGAGGGCGGCAGGCCGTGGACAGCCTGAAAGGCCCTGTTGAAGGCGGTGGGCGAGCTGTAGCCGTATTTCACCGCCGCGTCCACAATCCGCTCCCCGCTCTGGAGGTCCGCCGCCGCCCGGGACATTTTCCGGCGGCGGAGGTACTCCGACAGCGGGACCCCCGCCAGCAGCCCGAACATCCGCTGAAAGTGGTAGGGGGAGCAGCAGGCGATTTTCGCCGCCTCCCGCGGATCAGGCTCCTCCAAATGCTCCTCCAGGTACTCCACGGCCCGGTTCAGACGCTCTATCCATTCCATGTGCCTCGCTCCTTTTCTGTTGCGCAACTGGGTATAGTATACTCCACCCCCCCGCCCTTGTCCTCTCTTTTTTGCGCCAAAATTTGAGAGCGGCGGCTGAAACCATTTTCCCCCTTACCGTGTTATGATAGGTGAAAAACGTTTTTCAAACCGCGCGGCGGCGCGCAGCTTCTTCAACGGGGCCGCGGAACCCGTCGGCGCGGCTGAGCTTGCGCCGACGCGTTTCACGTGAAACATTGGGAGGTGATCCATTGACGGAAGAACAGCTGGTGAAGGCCCTGCGCCGGGGGGAGCTGTCCGCCCTGGAGGCGCTGATGGACCGATACACGCCCTACGTGTCCTCCATCGCGTCCCGCATTCTGCCGGGCCGCCCGGCGGACGCGGAGGAGCTGACGGCGGACGTATTCCTGGCCGCCTGGGACAACCGGAACAAGCTGCGCCCCGGCCAGGTGAAGGGCTGGCTAGGAGCGGTGGCCCGCAACCGGGCGTTCAACCTCCTCCGGGCAAGCCGGGAGTCCCTGCCCCTGGAGGAGGACGCGCTGCTTTTGGAGACAGACGGCCCCGACCGGGCGCTGGACAAAAAGGAGACCGCCCGCATTATCAACCAGGCGCTGTCCCGGCTGGACAAGCCCCAGCGGGAGCTCTTTGTCCGGCACTACTACTACGGCCAGACGGTGCGGGAGGCGGCGCTGGCCATGGGGCTGAACCTGTCCACCGCCAAGACCTGGCTGCGCCGGGGGCGGGAGACGCTGAAAACCATTTTGGAACAGGAGGGCTATGGATATGAAGCGGCTGGAGATTTCCAGGCTGATGGATGAATACGAGGACAACGAGTTTTTCCCCCAGGGGGGCGAAACCGCCGACCTACAGGCGGTGAAGGCCCGGGTGCTGGCCCAGGCCGCCCCAGCGAAGCGGCGGCGGATGCCGCTGAAGATGACCCTGCTGGCGGCGGCGCTGGCGGTGGGCTGTGTGTTGTGCATCGCGGCGGCTGGACCGCTCACCCAGTTATACCGCATGGTTTCCGGCGATTCCGTGCTCATTCAAACCGACCCCACAGGCCAGTATTACCTCCACATCAGCTGGAAGGACATCAATACCCCCATTATGCTGGAGGACGGCCGGCTGTGGCTGGTGCTGGCAGATGAGCGCATCGACGTCACCGACCTCATTGACGAGGACACGCCCTATATTCTGGAGGGCGAGGACCCGGACTCCGGCTTGAAGAATTACCTGATCGTAGGCGGTACGCCGGAGGACTACGGCTGGCAGATATGGATGGAGATGCCCCTGGGCGGCTACAGCGGCGGCGGCTGGAACACCTATACAACCTACTACGACGTGGATGGGGAACTGGTTGAATACCACAAATGGAACGCGGAAAACCACTCCACAGACGGCAACCCTCTCCCTAGCGAGCTTGTCCCTGATACGGTCATCGTCAATAAGCCCTGGTACGATGCCGCCGACGCCCAGCTTGGCCTTTGGGATTGACCTCTTTCCTTTTTTCCTAACCTATGATAAAATGGACTCCCCCGCCGGGGGGAAGGCGTTCCATTTTCAAAAACAAGCAGGAGGAAAGCCGCCATGACCCACGAGGACTACATGCGCCAGGCCATCAACCTTGCCCGGGAGTGCATCCCCGACGGGGATGTTCCCGTTGGCTGCGTGGTAGTGTCCCCCGACGGCGAGATCATCGGCCGGGGCCGCAACCGCCGGGAGGCGGACAGCCGCGCCACCGCCCACGCGGAGATCGAGGCCATCAACGACGCCTGCGCCGCCCTGGGCAGCTGGCGGCTCACGGGCTGCACCCTGTACGTCACCCTGGAGCCCTGCCCCATGTGCGCCGGGGCCATCATCAATTCCCGAATTTCCCAGCTGTATTTCGGGGCAAAGGAGGAGAAATCCGGCTGCTGCGGGTCCATTTTGAACCTCTTCTGCGAGCCCTTCAACCACCATCCCCGGGTATACGGCCCCCTGCTGGAGGGGGAGTGCCGGGCCCTGCTGACGGAATTTTTCCAGAACCTGCGGAAGATTTAACAAAGCTGTAACACTTTAGCGCAAACTTCTGAAATATCTCTGCGGTATCTTAATACTTGCAAGAGATAATCCTTTCTTTTTCATTCTATCCTCCATCCTCAAGAAAACCGGGGCCGAAAGGCCTCGGTTTTCTTGTCCCCGTCCACGGCAGACGGAAGTGCCGCCCCTGGGCCGTCAGCAAAACTCAATATGCCCTGGCGTCATGGACTTGATCCGCGCCAGGGCCTCCACCCGCACCCCTTTTGCCCGGATGCGCGCCCCGCCGGGCTGGAACGCCTTTTCCACGGCGATCCCCGCCCCGGCCACCGCCGCCCCGGCCTGCCGGGCCAGATCCAGCAGCCCCTCCAGCGCCGCGCCGTTAGCCAGGAAGTCGTCGATGAGCAGCAGCCGGTCCGCCGGCCCCAAAAAACGCCTGGACACGATAACAGTGCTGCTCCCCCCGTGGGTGAAGGAGGGTACCTCAGTGCGGTACACCTCCCCGGCGATGTTTTTGGTGCGGCTCTTTTTGGCGAACACCACCGGCACGCCGAACTGCTGCGCGGCCACGCAGGCGATGCCGATGCCCGACGCCTCAATGGTCAAAATCTTGTTGACCCCCGCTCCGGCGAACAGCCGCGCCCACTCCCGCCCCATGGCCGCAAACAGCTCCACGTCCATCTGGTGGTTGAGAAAGCTGTCCACCTTGAGCACGTCCCCGTCCTCCACAATGCCGTCCCGGCGGATGCGCTCCTCCAATTCCCGCATGGTCCTCTCCCCTTTCTGTGCATAGCTCCATTCTACCAGAACCGCCGCCCCGTTTCCACCGTTTTCCCCCAAAATCCCCTTGCCCTTCCCAACATTTTCTGTTACAATAAGCGGCGGCTGCGGTTGGACGCAGCTGAATCCGCGTTTTGGCGGGGGCCGCGCGTTTCACGTGAAACGCGGCGGGGGCGGGCCCCCACCTCAAAAAACGTTCCGAAAGAAGGCTTCTGCCATGCAGCGCGTCAAGCAGACCCTGCGCCAGCTTCCCCTGCTCACCTTGGGCACCTTCCTGGTGGCCGCAGGTGTATATTTCTTCAAGTTCCCCAACCACTTCAACACCGGCGGCGTCACTGGCCTGGCGGTGATCCTCAACGCCGTGGTGCCGGCGGTGAGCCCGTCTACCTTTGCTTCCCTCATCAATATCGCCTTTATGGTGGTGGGCGTCCTCTTTGTGGACAAGAGCTTCGGGGTGAACACCATCTACTGTTCTGCGATGTTCTCCGCCATGCTGTCCGGGCTGGAGTGGCTGGTCCCCCTGTCCGCCCCCTTGACGAACCAGAAGACCCTGGAGCTGTTTTTCGCCGTCATCCTCCCCTCCCTGGGCTCCGCCATCCTGTTCAATATGCAGAGCTCCACCGGCGGCACCGACATCCTGGCCATGATCCTCAAGCGGTTTTCCAGCATGGACATCGGCAACGCCCTCTTATGCGTGGATGTGCTTATCGCCGCCTCCACCCTGTATTTTGTGAATATTGAGGCCGGGCTCTACTCTATCTTGGGCCTTGTGCTGAAATCGGTGGTGGTGGACACGGTGATCGAATCCCTCAACCGCCGCAAGAGCTTCATCGCCGTCACCTCCTGCCCGGATCAGGTGTGCGATTTCATCACCCACACCCTCAACCGCTCCGCCACCTACTGGCAGGCGGAGGGGGCCTACACCCACGAGCCCAAGTGGATTGTGCTCACCGCCCTGTCCCGTTCCCAGGCGGTGGCCCTGCGGCTGTACCTCAAGACCGCCGACCCCCACGCCTTCATCCTGGTGACCAACTCCAGCGAGATCTTTGGCAAAGGGTTTATGCGCACATGAGCGCGAGGATAGCCGCGCAGGGGAGCTTGGACCGGAGCGAGGGCAAGAGCCCGGCCGCCCGCGCAGCGGGGCGGGTCTTGCCCGAGTCGGAGGGAAAGCGACCCGGCCGCGCGGCCAATCCGAGCGTGACAAAGGGAGCGCGAGGATAGCCGCGCTTCTCCGTTTCACGTGAAACGCTCCCGACAGTCCCTTCAGGCATATGGGGTCTGTCGGGGGCGTTCTTATTTGTGCTGCCGCCTGTACTGCTGTCCTGAATGACCTGCGGTTCCCGGGGCCGCGCCTGGGCTTCCGCGCCGCCTGCTCCCAGGGGCCTGCCCGTTTCACGTGAAACGGTGGGCCGGTGCGTTTCACGTGAAACGCACTGCGGGCCCATCTCTTCTTCCCTTCGATGGAATTCGCCCCCCTGCCGGTGGTATCATAAAGCCACCTTTATAAAAGCAGGGAGGCGTTTTCATGTCCCTCTTTACAAAAGCAGCCAAACGGCAGGTGTTGAACCTGCCTGTGGCCGGCATCCGCCCCAACCCCCACCAGCCCCGCCGGGACTTTCCCCCCGGGGAGCTGTCCGAGCTGGCCCTGTCCATCTCCCAGCTGGGGGTGCTCCAGCCCCTCACCGTCCGCCGCACCCCCGGGGGGTGGGAACTGATCGCCGGGGAGCGCCGCCTCCGGGCAGCCCAGCTGGCGGGGCTTACCCAGGTGCCCTGCCTCCCCATGGAGGCGGACGGCGACACCTCCGCCCTGCTGGCCCTGGTGGAAAACCTCCAGCGCCAGGACCTCACCGTCTGGGAGGAGGCCGCCGCCCTGCGCCAGCTCATCGACCGCCACCACCTCTCCCAGGAGGAGGCCGCCCAGCAGGTGGGCAAGAGCCAATCCGCCGTGGCCAACAAGCTGCGGCTGCTCAAGCTGCCGGAGGACGTCATTGATACCCTCCGCGCCCGCCGCCTTACCGAGCGCCACGCCCGGGCCCTGCTCCGGCTGGACAGCCCGGACGCCCAGCGCGCCGCCCTGGAGGAGATTTTGAAGCGCGGACTCAACGTGGCCCAGACGGAGGCATACATAGACCATCTGGTGCAGCGCAAGGCGGCCCCCCGCCGGGCCGCGCCGGTCTACCGCATCCGGGACGTGCGGCTGTTCCTCAACACCGTGAAAAAGAGCCTGGCAATGATGCAGTCCGCCGGGGTGGACGCCCGCTGCGGCAAGGAGGAGACCGACCGGGAGATCACCCTCACCATCCGCATCCCAAAATAGGGGCCCCGCAAAGCCGCCCCCAGGCTTTGCGGGGAGAGGAGACCCAAGGGCGGCCCCGGGCAGCGCGGACTTTAGAAGCCGTACCAATCGACCTCCCAGCACACATCTTTGCGGCTATTGATGCAGGCTTAGACCCGGCGCGTTTCACGTGAAACGCTTTCCCCATAAAAGGACAGGCGCCGCCTGTCCTTTTATTTTTTAAAACGGTTGAAATCACGCCCGGAACAGGATATAATAAATTTTACTGCCCCAGCGCCGGATTTTAACAAAGAGAGAGGGAATGTCCCATGGGCAAGAGCATCGCCATCGTCAATCAAAAGGGGGGCGTGGGCAAAACCACCTCCTGCGTCAACCTGGCCGCCGCCCTCACCGCCCTGGGCGCCCGGGTGCTGGTGTGCGACTTTGACCCCCAGGGCAACGCCACCTCCGGCTTTGGCCTGGACAAAAGCCGCTCCCCCAGCGTCTACGACGTGATTCTTGGGGACGCCCCCATGTCCAAGGCGGTGGTCGGCACCAAATGGGGGGACGTGGTGCCCGCCAACAAGGCCCTGTCCGGGGCCACGGTGGAACTCATCGCCCTGGAGCGGCGGGAATTCCGGCTGAAGGACGCCATCGAGGAAGTCAAGGGCAGCTACGACGTGATTTTCATCGACTGCCCCCCCTCCCTGGAGCTGCTCACCCTGGACGGGCTGTGCGCCGCCGACACCCTGCTGGTCCCCGTTCAGTGCGAGTACTACGCCCTGGAGGGCCTGTCCGACCTGCTGTACACCGTCCGGCTGGCCAAGCAGCGGCTCAACCCCGGCCTGGAGATCGAGGGGGTGCTGCTCACCATGTACGACGGGCGCACCAACCTGTCCCTCCAGGTGGCGGAGCAGGTCAAACGGCACTTCCCCGGCAAGGTGTACGCCTCGGTGATCCCCCGGAACGTCCGGCTGTCCGAGGCCCCCAGCCATGGCGTGCCCGTGTCCGTCTACGACCCCCTGTCCCGGGGGGCGGAGGCCTATGAGGCGCTGGCACGTGAATTTCTGAAGAAAAACCCCCTCACCATAAAAAGATAGAAAGGAATGAACCAGATGGCTATGGCCAAAGGCTTAGGAAAGGGCCTGGACGCCCTGATGGGCGATTCCGCCACCATGCAGAACCAGGAAGCCGGATCGGTCACGCTGCCCATCTCCCAGGTGGAGCCCGGCCTGAACCAGCCCCGGAAGCGGTTCGATGAGGACGCCCTGGCCGACCTGGCCGCCTCCATCCGGGAGCACGGCATCATCCAGCCCCTCACTGTCCGGCGGCTGTCCTCCGGGTACTACCAGATCATCGCCGGGGAGCGCCGCTGGCGGGCGGCCAAGCTGGCGGGCCGCCGGGAGGTGCCGGTGGTCATCATCGAGGCGGACGACCGCAAAGTGCTGGAGCTGGGCCTTATCGAAAACCTCCAGCGGGAGGACCTGAACCCGGTGGAGGAGGCGGAGGGCTACCTGGCCCTGCTCACCGACTTCGGGCTCACCAAGGAGGAGCTGGCCCAGCGCATGGGCAAGTCCCGCCCCGCCATCTCCAACGCCCTGCGGCTCACTGCCCTGCCCCCCCCGGTGCGGGAGCTGATGATCGAGGGCGTGCTGTCCGCCGGCCACGGCCGGGCGGTGCTGATGGTGGAGGGGGAACAGGCCCAGGCCGCCTTTGCCCAAAAAATCGTGGACGAGGGCTGGAGCGTCCGGCAGGCGGAGGCCAGGGCCAAAAACTTTGCCCTCCCCTCCAAGTGGGACCTGCCCCCGGAGAACACCCCCGACCCCCACGAAATTTACACCAAGGCGGTGGAACAGAGCCTGTCCCAGCGGCTGGGGAGAAAGGTCACCATCAAGAACGGGGCCAAAAAGGGGCGGCTGGAGCTGGAGTTCTACAACGTGGACGACCTCAACGACCTGCTGGACCTGCTGGAACAGCTGCGCCCCGCGGAGAAGAAGGAGGTTGAGGCATGAGCGACAAAGAACATTCCGGGGCCCCCGCTGAAACCCAGCAAAGCGGTTTCGGTGGGGAGAGGCGGGGCAGCGCAGCGGACGGGCTTTCGCCGCAGGCGGAAGCGGGCGGGCGGAATCCGTCCCCGGGCGTTTCACGTGAAACGCCCCCGGAGGGGCAGCCCAACGCCCCAACCGTTTCACGTGAAACGCCGGACGGCCCTGGGGAGGCCCTGGGGAAAAACAAGCGCTCCTCCTTCTATGTCTACCTGGTGGTGCTGTTCGGGGCGGCGTTTTTGATGCTGCTGCTGGCCTACTTCGTCCAGCGGCGCAACAATGAGACCGCCATCAGCGAGCTGCGCTCCACCATGGATCTCTCCCGGGAGGAGCTGATGGAGGAGATCCAGGGGCTGGAGGAGGAAAAACTGGGGCTGGAGGGCCAAATCACGCAGCTGGAAGAACAACTCAAGCAGGAGCAGGAATCCAGCCAGGAATTTCAGACCCTCTACGATGGGGCCCGTAGCAGCGCGTCCCATCTGGAATACTGTTTGTGTAAACGCAGCGAGGCCATAGAGCTGTTCTGGCAGTTGGACAGGGCTTACAGCCAGGGCCACAGCCAGCGCTGCCGAGAGCTGATTGAGCTGCTGGAGGCCCCGGAAGCCGACCCGCTGAAAAATTACCTCCCGGACACTGCGGATCGCGACAGCTACGACAACAGCGGCTATATGGCCGACTGGCCCTCCCCCGCCGAGCGTTACCGGGAAATCTATGATAAGCTCGCCGGTTAGGCGTTTCACGTGAAACGCGTCGGTGCAAGCACTGGAGGCCGTTTTCGCGGGGGCCCCATGATATCAACAGAAAAGGTGATAGTATGTTAGACATCAAATTTGTCCGGGACAACCCGGAAATCGTCAAGGAAAACATCAAGAAGAAGTTCCAGGAGGAAAAGCTCCCCCTGGTGGATGAGGTCATTGAGCTGGACCGCCGCAACCGGGACGCCATGACGGAGGCCAATAACCTGCGCTCCGAGCGCAACAAGCTGTCCAAGCAGGTGGGGATGCTCATGGGCCAGGCCAAGAAGGACCCCTCCAAGCTGGAGGAGGCGGAGGCCGCCAAGGCCCAGGTGAAGGCCAACGCCGACCGGCTGGCCCAGCTGGAGCAGCAGGAAACCGAGCTGGCCGCGGAGATCCGCAGGATCATGCTCCAGATCCCCAACATCATCGACCCCTCCGTCCCCATCGGGAAGGACGACAGCGAGAACGTGGAGGTGGAGAAGTTCGGCGAGCCCATCGTCCCGGAGTTTGATATCCCCTACCACACCGATATTATGGAGCGCTTCGACGGGGTGGACATGGACGCGGCGGGCCGGGTGTCCGGCGCGGGCTTCTACTACCTGATGGGGGATATCGCCCGGCTCCACGAGGCGGTGCTGGCCTACGCCCGGGACTTCATGATCGGCAAGGGCTTCACCTTCTGCATCCCCCCCTTCATGATCCACGGCAACGTGGTGGAGGGTGTCATGTCCCAGACCGACATGGACGCCATGATGTACAAGATCGAGGGGGAGGACCTGTACCTCATCGGCACCTGCGAGCACTCCATGATCGGCCGGTTCATCGACCAGATTCTCCCCGCCGGAAACCTGCCCCAGACCCTCACCTCCTATTCCCCCTGCTTCCGTAAGGAGAAGGGTGCCCACGGCATCGAGGAGCGGGGCGTGTACCGCATCCACCAGTTTGAGAAGCAGGAGATGATCGTGGTGTGCAAACCCGAGGACTCCATGGACTGGTACGAGAAGATGTGGCGGTACAGCGTGGAGCTGTTCCGCTCCATGGACATCCCGGTACGCCAGCTGGAGTGCTGCTCCGGCGACCTAGCCGATTTGAAGGTGAAGTCCTGCGACATTGAGGCGTGGTCCCCCCGGCAGAAGAAATATTTTGAGGTGTGCTCCTGCTCCAACCTGGGGGACGCCCAGGCCCGCCGCCTGAAAATGCGGGTGAAGGGGGAAAACGGCGCCTACCTGCCCCACACCCTGAACAACACCGTGGCCGCACCCCCCCGTATGCTCATCGCCCTGCTGGAAAACAACCTCCAGGCCGACGGGTCGGTGAAGGTGCCCGCCGTGCTGCGGCCTTACATGGGCGGCATGGAGGCGCTGGTTCCCAAGCACTGAGCGTTTCACGTGAAACGCTCAGTGCAAGCTGCGCCCGTTCGCTCCCCCCTTTGGGGAAAGCTCCCCCGCTCCGCTGCCCCTCTTCTTCCCACGCGACCCGCTGCGCCGGGCCCGCGCGGGACCCGGCACATCCCCCATTTTATATTAAGGAGAATTCGCTATGAAAAAATTCTGGAAAGCCCTGGGCCTCACCGCTCTGGCCGCCACGCTCATCCCCTACCACGTCGACGAGGACAAGGAGACCGGCTCCATGACCGTGAAGGCCCTGTTCTGGAAGTTTACCAAAAAAACCGGCGCAGACGGCCAAAAGGATATCACCCTCAAATTCCTGTCCTTTGGCCCGGATGAGGAGGACGGCCTGTTCACCGACAACCCCGAGGAGGCCGTCCTCTTTGCCGACGACGACCCGGATGCCGCCGCCATCGCCGCGGAGGAAGCGGCCATTGCCGAGCACGAGGCCGCCATCACCACCGAGGAGGAGGCCGGCGAGGCCGATTTTGATCCCGAGCTGTAAGGGAAGGCGCACCTATGAAAACGTTTTTCGGCGAGTTCAAGCAGTTCATCGCCCGGGGGAACGTGATGGATATGGCGGTGGGCGTCATCATCGGCGGGGCATTCAACGGCATCATCACCTCCCTCATTGACTGCATCATCAACCCTATTCTGGGGATGTTCGCCGGGGACGGGACGGCTCTGGCCGCATCCCTCTCCTTCCGCCTGCCCGGCGGGGGCGAGCTGCTGCTGGGCAGCTTCCTCACCTCCGTGCTCAATTTCCTTGTAATGGCCTTTGTGGTATTCTGCCTGTTGAAGGGGCTGAACAAGCTCCACCGCAAAAAGGAGGAGGCGTCCCCTCCCCCGCCTGGGCCCTCCAACGAGGAGATATTACTCACTGAGATCCGGGATCTCTTAAAGGAGAAGGGCAATGGCTGACGAAATTATCCAGCAGGAGCACAGCGGGGCCCCCGCACAGACCCAGCAAAGCGGTCCGCGTGGGGAAGGGAGGGACAGCCAAATGAATGAGCCCTCGCCGGAAGGCGGAAGCGGAGGATGTGGAGCTTGTCCCGACGGCACCCCTGCCTCCTTTGAAAAGCGGGCCGCCGCCTGGATGGGCGTCGTATACATGCTCATGCTGCTGTTTATCCTCAACTTCACCCTGTTCACCGGGGGGCGGCAGCTGCCCGGCACCTTCCCCCTGTTTCTAGTGCCCGTATCGGTGGCCCTGGCGGTGGTGGTGATCCACCGCATGAGGAACAAAACCGCCGCCGGGGGGACCGCAGGAGGGGTAACCGTGCTGGCCGCGTGCGCCGCCGGCGCCGTCATCGGCCTGTCGCTGGGCGTGCCCGCCCTGCTGGCCGCCCTGGGGGGATAGGTATGGAGGAGTTCATCCGCGCCGGGCTGGGGGAGCTGGGGCTGGCCGGGCGCGTCCCGGACAACGCCCCCGCCCTGCTGGCCCGGTACGGCGAAATGCTGCTGGAAAAAAACCAGGTGATGAACCTCACCGCCATCACCCAGCCCCGGGACGTGGCCACCCTCCACATGCTGGACTGCGCCGCCCTGCTGGGCTGCGCGGATTTCGCGGGCAAAACCCTCATCGACGTGGGCACCGGGGCGGGCTTCCCCGGGATGGCCCTGAAAATCCTCGTCCCCTCCCTGGGCGTCACCCTGCTGGACAGTTTGGCCAAACGGCTGGACTGGCTGGACGGGGTGGGGGCCGGGCTGGGCCTGGAGGGGCTGGAGACCGTCCACCAGCGGGCCGAGGAGGCGGGGCGCGGCCCCGCCCTCCGGGAGCGGTTCGACTTCGCCGCCGCCCGGGCGGTGGCCGACCTCCGGCTCCTATGTGAGCTGTGCCTGCCCTTCGTCAAGGTTGGCGGACGCTTTTTGGCCATGAAGGGGCCGGACTGCGGCGGCGAGATCGACGCCGCCCTGCCCGCCATCCGCCTGCTGGGCGGGGAGGTTGCGGCGCGGTTTGACTACTCCGTCCCCCACACCCAGGTCACCCACCGGGTGGTGGTGGTGGAAAAGGCCGCCCCCACCCCGGAGAACTATCCGCGCCGGTGGGCTAAAATGCAAAAGGCGCCCCTTTAGGCGCCGTTTGAAAATTGGCAATATGCCCAGCGGCGAGGAATTTTTTCGCCGGGCAAGGCGATTTGGCGCAGAAATACTTTGTGTATTTCAAGGCAAATCAACGCGGCTCAGCGGAAAAAGGCCCGCCGATTGGGCGTGTTGACAATTTTCAAACAAGCCCTAGAGCCTGTTTAAAACCTCCCGTCCGGCCCGGCATTCTTCGGGATATGAAACAGGCTCTTAGAAGCTGTACCAACAGACTCAGCGCATATCTTTGCGGGCCAAGCCCCGCAGCCGGGGGCCGCGGGGTTTTTTCATTATTTTCAGATTTTTTGTTGCCATTTTCACAAATTCGTGGTATGATTTTGGAGAGTATCGGAAGGAGGCGTCCCATGGGAACCGCCGTCATGGTCACATCTGGAAAGGGCGGCACCGGCAAGACCTCCCTCACCGCGGGGGTGGGGTCCTGCCTGGCGGCTTTGGGCCGCCGGGTGCTGTGCGTGGACGTGGACATCGGCCTGCGCAACCTGGATCTGGTACTGGGCCTGTCCGACCGGGCGGTGATGGATTTCTCCGACGTGATGGACTACCGCTGCTCCCTGCTGGAGGCGGCGGCGGAACAGCCTGAGATCAAGGGGCTGTTTCTGCTCACCGCCCCCCTCTCCCCCGACGCCCTGGACCGGGAACGGTTCCGCGCCGTGGTGGACGAGGCCAAGGACTGCTTCGACTTTGTGCTTATGGACTCCCCCGCCGGGCTGGGGGACGGCTTCCAGCTGGCCCGCGCAGCCGCAGACCGGGCCATCGTGGTGTCCGCCGTGGACCCCGCCGCCCTGCGGGACGCCCAGCGGGCGGTGGCCGAGCTCCACGACCTGCCCCAGCTCCACCTGGTGATGAACCGGGTGCAGCCCAAGCTTATCCGCAAGCTGCGCACCTCCATCGACAGCGCCATGGACACCGCCGGACTGCCCCTGCTGGGGGTGGTGCCCGAGGACGCCGCCGTCACCATGGCCGCCGCCTCCGGCGTGCCCCTGGTGCTCGCCACCTACAAGGGGGCCGCCCCCGCCTACCTCAACATCTCCAAACGCCTTATGGGACAGCGGGTCCCCCTGCTGCGCATCCGCTGACCCAGCGGCACCATAGAAAGGACGATCCGCATGAATATTGCCCTGATGAGCCACGACAACAAAAAAGAACTGATGGTCCAATTCTGCATCGCCTACTGCGGTATCCTGTCCAAGCATACCGTGTGCGCCACCAGCAACACCGGCAAGCAGGTGGCGGAGGCCACCGGCCTGCCCGTCCAGCTCTTCCTGGCCCATGCCCAGGGGGGCAGCCAGCAGATCGGCGCCCGCATCGCCTACGACGAGATCGACATGGTGCTGTTCTTCAACGACCCCACCAGCGACGAGCTGGACAAGGACATGAGCTATATCATCAACCTGTGCGACCAGCACAACGTCCCCATCGCCACCAACGCCGCCTCCGCCGAGATGCTTATCCACGGCCTGGCCCGGGGCGATTTGGACTGGCGGCTGATCTTAAAACCCACCGCGCCCCTGAAAGTGTAATCAAACCTGCAATTGAATACGCCGCGTTGAGGCCGGATGAGTACCGCCCACGCCGCCGGACAGAGAAAAGCGCCATGGCTGGAAGCGCTTACGGCAGGGGGACGGGAAAGACGCCGGCTGAGCGGGCCCGGAGACGGGCCGGTCCCCTTCCCGCACCAGAAGGCCAAAGGGCGGGCTGTGTCCGCCGAATGTGGGTGGTACCACGAAGTGTTTGTGAAAACGCTCTCGTCCCATAGCTGTGGGGCGGGAGCATATTTTTTTCACCCCGCTACCTGAAAGGAGAATCATACATGGCAAAGCAGAAACCCCGCACCCTGTCCGGGTTCATGGAGCTGCTCCCCCCCAGACAGGCCCAGTTTGACCGAATGGTGGAGCTGCTCCGCCAGTCCTACTCCCGCTACGGCTTCACCCCCCTGGACACCCCCGTCATCGAGGCCAGCGAGGTGCTGCTGGCCAAGGCCGGCGGCGAGACGGAAAAGCAGATCTACCGCTTTTCCAAGGGGGACTCCGACCTGTCCCTGCGCTTTGACCTCACCGTGCCGCTGGCCAAGTATGTGGCCCTCCACTATGCCGAGCTGTCCTTCCCCTTCCGGCGGTTCCAGATCGGCAAGGTCTACCGGGGGGAGCGGGCCCAGCGGGGCCGGTTCCGGGAGTTCTACCAGGCGGATATCGATATCATCGGCGACGGCAAACTGGACATCGTGAACGAGGCGGAGATCCCCGCCATCATCTGCCAGACCTTCACCGCCCTGGGGCTGGAACAGTTCCAGATCCGGGTAAACAACCGCAAAATCCTCAACGGGTTCTACGCCATGCTGGGCCTCACCGAAAAGTCCGGGGACGTGATGCGCACCGTGGACAAGCTGCCCAAGATCGGCCCGGACAAGGTGCGGGACATGCTCCTTGGGGAGGGGATTTCCCTCACCGGGGAGCAGGCGGACGAGATTTTGAAGTTCATCTCTATTACGGGCAGTAATAATGAAGTCCTAAATTCCCTGGAGGCGTACCGGGGACGGCATGAGCTGTTCCACCAGGGACTGGACGAGCTGGCCACAGTGGTGAAGTACCTGGGGGCCTTCGGGGTGCCCCAGGAGAAATTCGCGGTGGACCTGACCATCGCCCGGGGGCTGGACTACTACACCGGCACCGTGTACGAAACCTTCATGACCCAGCACCCGGAGATCGGCTCTATCTGCTCCGGGGGACGGTATGACAACTTGGCGGAATATTACACGGATAAACAACTTCCCGGCGTCGGCATCTCCATCGGTTTGACCCGGCTGTTCTATGTACTGGAGGAACAGGGCCTGCTCAACGACCAGCTCATCACCGCCCCCGCCGACGTGCTCATCCTGCCCATGACGGATGACCTCTCCCCCGCCATCGCCTTTGCCACCCGGCTGCGGAGGGCCGGGGTGCGAGCCCAACTGTACACCGAGCAAAAGAAGTTCAAGCAGAAGATGTCCTATGCCGACAGGCTGGGCGTCCCTTTCACCGCATTTTTGGGTGAGGATGAGATCGTCCAGGGCAAGGTGTCGCTAAAGGACATGGCCTCCGGGGAACAGCGGCTGCTGGCCGCAGAGGAGGCGGCGGGGGTTGTGCTGGCCATCCTGGAGGCGGGGCGGAATGCGCCCCCTATCCGGGAAAAAGCGTGAGCCATGAAAAAATACAAGGGCCTTATCATCGCGGGGGTAGTCCTGGCGGCGCTGGCGGCATTTTGCCTCCGATACACCCTCGTTCCTAAAAGCTGGGCCGACATCATCGGTACAGATCAAACCGACTCATTTTCCTTTTCCGGGTCTGTGCTGTATGACGTGTCGGAGGAGGTCAAAGAATACGGCTCATACCATCTGGCGGTACCCAACAAGCACCCCGCCGCCCAGGCCATCGCCAACGCCCTGGAGGAACACGAATACCGGGCCAGCCTGTCCAATCTGAGCCCCATTGCTCGGGACCGCATCGAAGTACCCGGGGCAGACGCCCTCCAGTTCTACCTGCGTATCCAAGGCGGCCTGTTCAACCTGGTCACCATCTACAGCAATGGGCAGGTGGTTACAGGGGGGATCACCTCGAGACTGGAGGGCTGCCGATCCTATCAAACGGAAACGGACCTGTTCCAACAGGTATTTGACATTTTGCGGGAATACGGCGCGGCAGGGTGAAAACAAATTGTTGTCAAACTATAATAATATTACAAATTGGAGTTGATTATCATGGTTCAATCGCGCACACACACCTGTAACGACCTTCGCATCGAACACGCGGGGCAGCAGGTCAAACTCGTGGGCTGGATGGAGAACATCCGGGAGGTGGGCCAGAACCTGGCCTTCCTGGTGCTCCGGGACTTCTACGGCGCCACCCAGGTGGTCATCGAGACGGAGGAGATGATGGCCGCTGTCAAGGGGCTGAACAAGGAGTCCACCATCTCGGTGGAGGGCGTGGTCCGGGAGCGGGACAGCAAAAACCCCAAGCTGCCCACCGGCGACATCGAGGTCGTCCCCGCCAGGATCGAGGTGCTGGGCCGCTGCCGGCACAACGAGCTGCCCTTCCCCATCAACCGCTCCCGGGAGGCGGACGAGACCCAGCGGCTCAAGTACCGCTATTTGGACCTGCGCAACCCGGAGGTGAAAAACAACATCGTCCTGCGCTGCAACGTGGTGGCCGCCCTGCGCGCCGCCATGACCGGCGAGGGATTTTTGGAGATCACCACCCCCATCCTCACCGCCTCCTCCCCCGAGGGGGCGCGGGACTACCTCGTCCCCTCCCGCAAGCACCCCGGCAAGTTCTACGCCCTGCCCCAGGCCCCCCAGCAGTTCAAGCAGCTGCTCATGGCCTCCGGCTTCGACAGGTACTTCCAGATCGCCCCCTGCTTCCGGGACGAGGACGCCCGGGGCGACCGCTCCCCCGGCGAGTTCTACCAGCTGGACATGGAGATGGCTTTCGCCGACCAGGACGATGTGTTCGCCGTGCTGGAGCGGGTGCTCCCCCCCATCTTCGCCAGTTACGGCACGTATAACGTGGCGTCCCAGGCCCCGTTCCAGCGGATCCCCTTCCTGGAGGCCATGGACCGGTACGGCTCCGACAAGCCGGACCTGCGCATCGACCTGACCCTCACCGACGCCACCCGGCTGCTGGCCGGGTGCGGGTTCCCGCCCTTTGCGGGCAATACCGTCAAGGCCATCGTGGTGACGGACTTCCAGGGCACCCGCAAGCAGATCGACGGGCTGTGCAATGAGGTGGAGGTGCAGGCCGGGGAGAAGGCCTACTGGTTCCGCTATGACGAGAACGGGGAGATCGTGGGCGGCATCGCCAAGTTTGTCCAGCCCATAAAGGAAGAGGTTGTAAAGGCCCTGGGCCTCACGCCGGGGTGCTTCGTAGGTCTGACGGCGGGGAAGCTGCCCACCGCCCAAAAGACGGCCGGGGTGCTGCGCAACAAGCTGGGGGCGTTCTGCCCCGGCCACATGGACAAGGAGCGGTACGAATTCTGCTGGATTGTGGACTTCCCCATGTACGAGATCGGGGAGGAGAGCGGCGAGCTGGAGTTCTGCCACAACCCCTTCTCCATGCCCAACGGCGGGCTGGAGATTCTGCAAAAGGCCGCCGCGGGGGAGGTTGATCCCTTGACCATCACCGCTTACCAGTACGACCTGGTTTGCAACGGCGTGGAGCTGTCCTCCGGGGCGGTGCGGAACCACGACCCGGAGATCATGATCGAGGCCTTCCAGCTTGTCCGGCTGGGCGAGGACGATGTGAAGGCCAAATTCCCCGCCATGTATAACGCCTTTACCTACGGCGCGCCCCCCCACGCGGGCATCGCCCCCGGCGTGGACCGAATGGTCATGCTGCTGGCGGGCGAGGACTCCATCCGGGAGATCATCCCCTTCCCCATGAACAAAAACGCCCAGGACGTGATGATGGGCGCGCCAAGTTTTGTGGAGCAAAGACAGCTGGACGAGCTGAACATCGCCTGCACCGCGAAAGAGGAGAACTGACCAAGCGCCCATCATCGGGGCCCCCGCAAAGCCGTACTCCAGGCTTTGTGGGGAGAGGAGCCGCAGCAAAATGAGCGAGCTTTCGCCGCAGGCGGAAGCGAGGGATATAAAGCTTGCGGCGACAAGGGCGCGCCAAGTTTTGTGGAGCAAAGACAGCTGGACGAGCTGAACATCGCCTGCACCGCGAAAGA
>CAJUQD010000053.1 GCA_910588105.1 uncultured Oscillospiraceae bacterium
CGGTGAAGGTGCGGCTGCCGCCCTGCTTCGTGTAGGCCATGTACTTCTCCCAGGCCAGCCCGCGGTCCTTCTGGAGCAGGGCCCAGAACTGGAGGGACACGGTCTGGGCCAGGCAGTAGTCGATATAGTAGAAGGGGCTGGAATAGATGTGGTGCTGGCGCTGCCAGCCCTCCCCCTCGGCATAGAAGGGGATGTCCCCGTCCAGCTTCACCCAGGGCATATACACCCCCAGCAGCTCCTTCCAGACAGCGTGGCGCTGGGCCGGGGTCATATCCGGGTTAGCGTAAACCTGGTGCTGGAAGTGGTCCACCATGGTGCCATAGGGGATGAAGGTGAGGGCGCCGGACAGGTGACTGTACAGGAACTTCTTGGTGTCCTTGCCGAAGAAGCCCTCGGCCCAGGGCCAGGCCATGAACTCCATGGACATGGAGTGGACCTCGCAGGCCTCCATGCCGGGCCAGACGTACTCCATGGGCACCCGGTCCCGGTTCATCCAGGCGGCGAAGGCGTGGCCCGCCTCGTGGGTGACCACCTCCACATCCCCCTGGGTGCCGTTGAAGTTGGCGAAGATGAAGGGCACCCGGTAGTCCGCGATGGAGGTGCAGTAGCCGCCGGAGCGCTTGCCCTCGGTGGACAGCACGTCCAGCAGCTCATTGTCCAGCATGGTCTGGAAGAACTCGCTGGTCTCGGGGGACAGCTCATCATAGAACTTCTTTCCCTGGGCCAGGATATCGTCGGGAGTCCCCTGTGGCCGGGGGTTGCCGGAGCGGAACTCCAGGGCGTTATCGGCAAAGCTCATGGGGTACTGCTTGCCCAGCCGCTTGGCCTGCTCCTTGTAGATGCGGTCGGCCACCGGCACCAGGTACTTCACCACGGCGGCGCGGAACTTCTCCACGTCCTCCTTGGTGTAGCAGTTGCGGCCCATGCGGTAGTAGCCCAGGGTGGTGTACCCCTCGTAGCCCAGCTTTTTGCCCATGGCGTCCCGCAGGTGGGTGAGCTGGTCGTAGATGCGGTCCAGGTCGCCCTGGTGGTCCTTGTACCACTGGCCCTCCGCCTTCCAGGCCGCCAGGCGGCGCTCGTCGTCCGCGTCCGTCTTGAAGGGGGTGAGCTGGGACAGGGTGTAGGTTTTGCCCTCAAAGGGGATCTGGGCGGAGGCCAGCAGCTTCTCATACTCGGTGGTCAGGTCGTTCTCCTGCTGGAGCTGGGGGATGATCTCCGGGGAGAAGGTCTTGAGCTGGATCTCCGCATTGACAAACAGCAGATCGCCGTACTCCGCCTCAAAATCCTTGCGGAAGGGGGAGGCCAGCATAGCCGCGGTCCACGCCTGCATGTACTCCTGGAGCTGGGGGAAAGCGCTGTTCCAGAAGGTCTCCTCCCCGTCGTAGAACTGGTCCCGGGTGTCGATGGAGTGGCGCACGCTGGCCAGGGTGGCCTGGGTGTCGATGTGCTTCAGCTCCTGCTCCTTCTCCAGGAACACGGCCTTGGCCTCCTCGTAGCTGGCGGCGCCCTTCAGCCGCTCCACCAAGCCGGACAGGGTCTGCTTCATCCCCTCCAGGTCGGGGCGCTCATAGGGCATCTGGGAAAACTTCATGATGATTCCTCCTTGATGTATTTAGAACGAACGTTTCACGTGAAACGGTTTAAACGACGCGCTCTCCATCCAGCACTGCCCGGATCAGCCGCTCGTCCCCGCTCCTGTAGTCCAGGGTGAGCAGGAAGGGCGGGCGGTCCTCCGCCAGCAGCTTGAGGAAGATCTCGTCCCCCTCCCAGATGGGCAGCTGCGTGACCTTCTCCTTGGGCACCCAGGCCAGCTCGCCCTCGTCGCAGTCCATGCGCAGCTCCCCCGTCCACCCCCCGGCGGTGAACAGGTACATAAATTGGTCGGAGCCGCTGTCGTTACACAGGAAGGTGACCACCCCCCGGAAACGCCAATGGGTGAGGGTGAGGCCGGTCTCCTCCCGCACCTCCCGGCGCAGGCATTCGTCGGGGCTCTCCCCCTCCTCGAACTTGCCCCCCACGCCGATCCATTTGCCCTTGTTGATATCCGCCTTTTTCTTGACCCGGTGGAGCATCAGATACTCCCCCCGGGGGTTTTCCAGGTAGCACAACGTGCTGTTGTACATAATTTGTTTCCTCCCGTCATCACGCCCCGCCTCGCCGGCACAAGCAGCGCCCACTCGCTTTCCCCCTCGGGAAAGACTCCTCCGCTGTGCCTCCTCCCCCCACAAAGCCAAGGGACGGCTTTGCGGGGGCCCCATTGGGGCCGCTGCCAACGGCTTGGACGCTAGGCGCCGTTTGAAAATTGGCAATATGCCCAGCGGCAAGGAATTTTTTCGCTGGGCAAGGCGATTTGGCGCAGAAATACTTTGTGTATTTCAAGGCAAAGCAACGCAGCTCGGCGGAAAAAGGCCCGCCGATTGGGCGTGTTGACAATTTTCAAGCAAGCCCTAGAAGGGCAGGTTCAAACCGCCCGTCAGCTTGGACATCTGCCCGGCAGCGTCCTCTGCGGCCTTGCGCAGCGCCTCGTTGACGGCGGCCACGATCAGGTCCTGGAGCATCTCCACGTCCTCCGGGTCCACTGCCTCTGGGTCGATGGCCACACTCACCAGCTCCTTTTTGCCGGACACGGTGGCGGTGACCACGCCGCCCCCCGCCCCGGCCTTATAGGTCTTGGCCTCCAGCTCCTCCTGGGCCTTGAGCATGTCCTGCTGCATCTTCTGGGCCTGGCGGATCATGCTGTTCATGTTCCCGCCCCCCATGCCGCCCATACCGCGGCTGTTGAATCCTTTTGCCATATGTCTGCCTCCTTATGTCGCCGTAGCTGTATTTCTATTCCCGCGGACGCTGGACAAGGGTTCGCGGGAAGTTTGTTTTGTCAGGTCACTCCACAATGATATTGCTCCCGCCCTGGGCCAAAAACACGTCCAGCGCATCCACCGGGGCGCCCTGGGCCGTGGGGGCGGCCTCCGGCGGGGCTTTCCCCACCTTTACCGCCACTGTGTGGGCCGTGCCGGTGAATGCCTGGCACAGCTCCGCCATGGGCCGGGTGATAGCAGGGCGGTCCAGCATGTCCCGCAGGAAATCGTTGGCCGTCCACAGGGTGAGCTGCCGCCCGTCGAAGCGGCCCTCCGCCATGGCGGGATTGCTGATAAAGCTGTAGTCGCTCACCGCCAGCTTCGCTTTAAGCTGCTCCCGGAAGGTGGGCCAACCCGGCCAGCCCTCCATGGCCCCCTGGGGCGGGGACGGCTGCGCCGCCGCGGGGGCGGGCCCGTCCTCCCGCGGGGGGACGCGGGGCGGGGCTCCGGGCGCGCGCCCTTTCGCCGGGGCAGGGCGGGGCTCCGGCTCCACGTCCCAGGGGGGGGCGTCCTCCTCCCGGGGCGGGGGCTCGTCGGGCAGGGGAGGTTCCTCCCAGGTGGGCTCTTCCCGGGCCGGTTCCGCCTGCCGGGGGGCGGGGCGGGGCTCCCTGCGGGGCGTGGGGGAGGGCGTGTGCCGGGGGGGACTCCCTTCCCCCTGCTCCAGCCGGGCCACCCGGGCGGACAGCCCCGACGGCGAGGGGTCCAGCGCCGGGTCGCACAGGGCGGCCAGGCACAGCTCCATATCGGTGCGGCGGTTGGCCGACCGGGCCAGTTCCGCCGCCGTTTTTTGCAGAAGGGTGAGCATCTGCACCAGCCGGGGTGCATCGAACCGGGCGGACAGCCGTTTCAGCGTCTCCCCGTCGAAGCCCCCGGTCATCAGCGCCGCGCCCGCCCGGGGGGCGGTTTTGCGCACCAGCAGGTCCCGCGCCAGGGCGGACAGCTCCCCCGCCAGCGCGGCCATCTCCTTCCCTCCGGCGTACAGCTTGTCCAGCCGTTCCAGGGCGGCGGCGGTGTCGCCGTCGGCGGCGCAGTCCAGCAGGGCGGCGGCCTCCAGGTTGCCCGCCAGCCCCAGGGTGGACAGCACCCGCTCCCCGTCCACCCCGCCCCCGCCCCCAGAGCACTGGTCCAGCAGGGACAGAGCGTCCCGCATACCGCCGTCGGCCAGCCGGGCGATGAGGGCTGCGGCGTCCTGGGACAGGGCGAAGCCCTCCTCCCCCGCCACATGGAGCAGGTGGGCTGCGATGTCCTCCGCCCGGATCCGCTTGAAGGCGAACTGCTGGCAGCGGCTCTTGATGGTGGCGGGCACCTTGTTCACCTCGGTGGTGGCCAGGATGAACATCAGATGCGCCGGAGGCTCCTCCAGAATCTGGAGCAGGGCGTTGAACGCCTGGGCGGAGAGCATGTGCACCTCGTCCACGATGTACACCCGCTTTTTCACCGCCGCGGGGGTGTACACCGCCTCGTCCAGGATGGCGCGGATGTCGTCCACGCGGTTGTTGGAGGCGGCGTCCAGCTCCAGCACATCCAGGATGGAGCCGTTCTCAATGCCCAGGCAGGCGGGGCAGGCATTGCAGGGGTTGCCGTCCTGGGGGCGCTCACAGTTCACCGCCCGGGCCAGCAGCTTGGCGCAGGAGGTTTTGCCCGTCCCCCGGGTGCCGGTGAACAGGTAGGCGTGGGACAGCCGCCCGGACTCCACCTGGCGCTTGAGGGTCTGGGTGACGTGGCCCTGGCCCACCACCTGGTCGAAGGTGCGGGAGCGCCACTTGCGGTACAGGGCCTGGTACATTGAAATCACCTCTCCAACATAAAAGAAACGCGCAGCGCTGTTGCAACGCTGCGCTTTGAGCGCTCGGACGTTTCATAAAACCGGCCTGCGTTTGTCATCGCGCTTCGGCGGTGTCACGCTCGGGCTGGGCGCATGGCCGGGCCGCTTTCGCTGCGGCTCAAGCAAAACCTGATCCCGCTGCGCAGGCTCCGCGCTTTTGCTTTCGCTCCGCTCCAAGCTCCCCTATGCGCCTGCCCTCGCGCTTCGGCGCAAAACAAGACCGCGCACCGGCCTTTGAAGGACAGGATATGCCCGTTACCCATACAGCCGGCTCAGGACCGGCGCGCCCGCGGCACACGCCCAGGTCCGCTTAGTGCTGCTCGGTTCCCCGCCTGACACGATTCACGGGTGAGCGTTGCGCGGGACCGGTCCATCATCGCTGCTTATATGGGGCAGACGGCACAGTCTGCCTCCGGGGGCCGGGATTCATCCCTGCTGTAGCGGATTGCAGGTACAGGGCACCGCTATCTCCCCGACTAGCGCGGCCTTGCTTTGCGCCGGGGCGCTTGCAAGACCCAGTTATTTTATCACGGCTGGGAGGATTTATCAACCGTATTTTAGAAAAAAAGAAAAACGGCCGCCGCGCCTCAGCGCAAGATGTGCCACACATCGTCCCCCTGGAAACCGCAGGCGCGGTAGACACGCTCCGGCCGGGTGGGGTTCTCCCGCTCGCCGGACACCGTGGCGAAGTCCGCAAAGCCGCCCATGGCCTCCAGCGCCCAGGACGTCAGCGCGGCGGCAATCCCATGCCCCCGGTATGCCGGCAGCACCTGGAGCCACTCGATGATTCCCTCTCCCGCCTCCGGGTCAAACTCCCCCACCACCGAGCCGATGAGCGCCCCGTCCGCAAAGGCCCCTGCCCACAGTTCGGGGCGGTAAACCGGGGAACCGGCCCAACCGCGCACCTCCTCCTGCGTCACCCGGATGCCGGAGCGGCGGTAACAGCGGTTGATGAGCGCCGCAGCCTCCCCCGCCCGCTCCAGGGGGAGGGGGGCCAGAACCACGCCGGGCGGGGGCTCAAAGCGGGGCACGGCCCGCAGGCGGTGCATTAGCCGGAAAAAGCTGCTGTGGCCGCGGCCCTGCGCCATCTGCGGGCAAAACCGGCTGTGGTGTACGATATCCATCCCAGGGGGCACGGAAATCCGCTTTGCCTTCCAATAGGGAATGGACAGCGTTCCGCAGGGGTCGGCGAGATAATCCTGGAGGGAAACCATAGGGCCCTTGCTCCTTTCGCTGGATATTCCGCCCTTATTATACGCCGTCCGGGCCGGGCTGTCAAAGCCCGCACGGCCCTTGCAATCTCCCCGCCGCTTTGATATAATGCTCGTGAATCTATCTAAATATAAGGAGGGGTGTTATGGGCACTGTGGTTATCACCGACGGGAAATACCGCTCCTCCATCGCCGCCGCCCGGATGCTGGGCCGGGCGGGGTGGCGGGTCGTCGCCGTCCAGAGCCGGGGGGACTGCCCCCTGGAGCCGCCGGTATTTACCTCCCGCTATGTGTCCGAAGCCCGCTGGCTGGACGGCTCCGCCGCCGATTTGGACTACCCGGACCGGCTGTATGCCCTGCTGGAGGGGTACGGCCATCCTGTGCTGTTCTGCGCGGGGGCAGCCACCCTCAACGCCGTGTCAGGGCAGCGGGAGCGGTTTTCCCAGGCGTGCGATTTCCTCATCGCCTCCCCGGACGTGCTGGACGCCCTGAACGACAAGGAGGCGGTCCACCGGCGCTGCCGGGAACTTGGCATACCCGTCCCCCGCTCGTTTGACGGGGAGCCGGATTGCTATCCCGTGATTATCAAGCCCCACTGCGGGGAAAAATTCGGGCTGAAGGCCCAGGATCGCTACGCCCAGGCAAACAATGCCCAGGATTATGAGATCTACCGGCTGCTCATGTCCCGGTACGATCCCAGCCCCATCGTTCAGGAGAAGGTGGAGGGGGCGGGCGCGGGGGCCAGCCTGCTGCTGGACCGGGAGGGGCGGCTCGTTTCCGCCATCTGCCACCGCCGCGTCCGGGAATACCCCGTCTCCGGCGGGCCGTCCACCTGCTGCGAGAGCTTTTACGACGAGGGTATGATTGCCCAGGCGTATCGCCTGCTGTCTTCCTTCAGGTTTGTGGGCATGGCCATGGTGGAGTTCAAGGGTGCTTTCGTGCTGGAGGTCAACCCCCGGGTCTGGGGCAGCTTCCCCATGACCGAGCGGGCGGACAGCCCCTTCGCCCAGCGTTACGCCCGGGCCGCGATGGGGGAGCGGCTGGACTACCGGCCCCAGGATTATAAAACCGGGGTGCGCATGCGCTTCACCCTCAACGACGGCGCGGCCATGCTGGACTACCTGCGCCGCGGGCGGCCCGGCCCCTTTTTCCAGGGGGTGGCCGACTGGTTCCGGGCCCGGGAAGCCCTGTCCGCCGGGGACGACCCTGCGCCGTGGCGGCGCTACCTGCGAAATACACTGCTGAGAAGGTAATTATGGAGCTGAAATTAGACCTGCACATACACTCGGAGCGCTCCCCGGACGGGGTGATGGCGCTGGAGGAAATCGTGTCCCTGGCAAAAGCGCGGGGACTGGACGGCGCTGCCGTATGCGACCACGACCTGGCGTTGGCCGACCCGCCGGAGTTTGGGGACTTCCTCCTCATACCCGGCATAGAGGTATCCACCCAGCTGGGCCATCTTCTGGGGCTGTTCGTCACCGGGCCGGTGGACACCCGCGACTTTTTCCAGGCCGTGGAGATCATCCACAGCCAGGGCGGGCTGGCGGTACTGGCCCACCCCTTCGAGCACTCCCGGGACGGGGCCCGGCTGGCCCCCGCCGTCCCCCTGCTGGACGGCATCGAGGTGTGGAACAGCCGGGCGGACCGGAAGCTCCACGACGCCAACCGCCTGGCCGCCAGCTTTGCCCAGGTGTGCCGCCTGCCCGCCTTTGGGGGGAGCGACGCCCACCGCCCCCAGGAGGTGGGAAACGGCTATACCTGTGTGGAGGCGGACGCGCTGACGGCGCAGGCGGTAAAAACGGCCCTGCTGTCCGGGCGCGCCCGGGCCCAGGGGACGCGGAGCCGGGCTTGGTACGCCGCCCGCAGCCAGCTCACCAAGCGCCGCAAGACCGGGGCAAAGCCCTTGAGCTATGTGAAATGGGCGGCTTTTGCCGCCAAGTGCTGCGCCCAGGATATTTTTTGGAGGGGAGACTGAGCCATGTCGCTCATCGTAAAAATCGGAAAAAAGGGGAAGCGGCTGGTAAAAAAGCTGCTGCCCGAGGAGAAGCGCCAGCTGAGCTACACCCGCCGGATCGAGCGGGTCAAGACACCGCGGCGCGTGTGCGCCATGACCTTCGACGACGGGCCCATGGACCTGCCCGCCGCCCCGGACCGCTTTGAGGGCCGGGCGCTCACCGATGTGCTGCTGGACGCCCTGGCCGAATTTGGGGCCAAAGGGACCTTCGACGTCATCGGCGACACCAGCGAGAACTATCCCGACCAGGCGGGCAAGGTGGGCAGCGCCGCCTGGGGCGGCGTCAAATACGACCATTATCCCGACATCGGCAAGGACGGAAAAGGAGGGGCGGCCCACTGCGAACGGCTGGTCCGGCGTATTCTGGACGAGGGCCACCAGATCACCAACCACGGCTACCGCCATATCATTTTCGGCAAAAAGCCCTTTGTCTACGGGCAGCGGGAGTACCTGGGCGGCGTGGACAGGGCGGTGGACGACCTGAACCGGCTGGATCTGCTGCTGCGGGAGAAATACGGCTATCAGATGACCATGACCCGCCCGCCCCACTATGTAGACCACATGCAGGATGGCTTCACCAGCTACGATGTATGCGACCGAATGGGCTACCAGTACATGGCCGCCTCCTTCGACGGGGCCGGCTGGCTGCCCTCCGTCCTGGCCGACCCGGACGCCGCTCTGGAGGCGGAGGTGAACGCCATGGTGGAGCCCATGAAGAAGGCCTTGGAGCAGAATCCGGACTTCTTCTGCGGCCAGGTCATCTTCCAGAAGGACGGCTACAACATGGCCAAGCGCACCCCGGTGGCCTTCGGGCTCCCCAGGCAGCTGAAGCTGTTGAAGGAGTACGGCTACCAGGTGGTGACGGTGGCGGAGCTGATGGGGGAGAGCCCCTTCGCTGACCTGGGCCGGGACGATCCGCTGTTTGACAAGCTGTGCCGCCTCCAGAGGGACCGGGCGGTGGCCTACTCGGACAACCGGGTGCGGCTGGACCAGCCCATGACCTGGGGGGAGCTGGCCATGCTGATGGCCCCCAAGGGGGAGGCCATGAACCTGCGCTGGGCCAAGATCCGTTCCACCGGCCGGCGCGAGGACGCCTATTGCGGCGCTCTGGAGTGGTGCATGGACCACGGGCTCCTCCCCCGGGGAATCCAGTCCGGCGGCCCGGTCACCGCCCTGCCCGGCGGGCTGTTCGACCGTACCCAGGGCTTTACCCGGCGGGATGTATACGCCGCCTACCAGGAGTAAACGGAAAGGCCCCGGCGTCCATAGGGACGCCGGGGCCCGCTTTTTTTGCAAGGCTCAATCGCACTCGATGACCGCTCGCTTAACGGCGGGGATGGAGGCAGGGGAGACAGACAGCTCGTCGATGCCCACACTCATGTAGAAGGCGGTGAGGGCGGTGTTGGCGGCGGATTCGCCGCAGATGCCCACCCAGATACCCGCGTCGTGGGCGGCTTTGGCGGTGCGCTCAATGAGGCGCAGGATAGCCGGGTGGCCGGAGTCGAAGAGGCTGCTGATGTTGGCGTTCATCCGATCGGCGGCCAGGGTGTACTGGGTCAGGTCGTTGGTGCCGATGGAGAAGAAGTCTACCTCCTTGGCCAGCACGTCGGCCATAACGGCGGCGGCAGGGGTTTCGATCATGATTCCGTATTCCACATCCTGGCTGTAAGGCACGCCCTCCTTGTCCAGCTCCTGGCGCACCTGGGCCAAAATCGTCTTGATCTCCAGCACCTGCTCCAGGTGGGTAATCATGGGGAACATGATGTTCAGCTTGCCGTATACCGACGCGCGCAGCAGCGCCCGCAGCTGGGTGCGGAAGATATCCGGCTGCTTGAGGCAGATACGGATGGCCCGGTAACCCATGGCGGGGTTTTCCTCCCCCTCAATGCCGAAGTAGGGGGCCTGCTTGTCGCTGCCCAGGTCCAAGGTGCGCACCACCACCGGCCGGGGCGCCAGCCGGGCCAGCACCTCCTTATAAATCTGGAACTGGGCCTCCTCGGTGGGGAAGTCGGGGCTGTCCAGATAAATGAACTCGCTGCGGAACAGCCCCACCCCGCCGCCGCCCCGGGCGATCACCGCGTCAATGTCCTTCAGCCCGCCGATGTTGGCGCACACCAGAACCTTGTGGCCGCTCTTGGTCACCGCTTTGCGGTCCTTATACGCCTCCAGCGCGGCCTGGTCGGCCAAAAACGCCTCCCTGCGGCGGGTAAAGTCCGCCCGGGCGGACTCGTCCGGGTGGGGGAGTACCTCGCCGGTGGAGCCGTCAATGGCCACAAGGCCGGATTGGGGCAGCCTGGCGTAGTCGTCCCCCATGCCCACGATGCAGGGGATGCCCAGGGTGCGGGCCAGGATGACGGAGTGGGAGGTGGACGAGCCCAGCTTGGTGACAAAGCCCGCCACCCGGTTTTTGTCCAGCCGGACGGTCTGGCTGGGCAGCAGATCCTCCGCCGCCACAATTACCGGCTCGTCGGGGAACTCGGCGGTATCCGGGATGCCCTTGAGTACCCGGATCAGCCGGTTGCCCACGTCCGTGATATCGGCGGAGCGGGCCTGCATATACTCGTCCTCCATGGCCTTGAACATGGCGGCCAGGCCGTCCGCGGTCTGCCGTACGGCGTATTCGGCGTTGAAGCCCTGGTCCAACAGCTCGTCGATGCCGTCGATGAGGTCAGGGTCCTCCAGCATCATGCGGTGGATATCAAACACCTGGGCCACGTTCTCATCGGTGGCCCGGGCCTTCTCGTACAGGCCGTCCAGCTCCCGGATCGCCTGGGCGGCGGCCTGCTCATAGCGCTGGTGCTGCTGGGCCGGATCCAGCCCGGTTTCCTCCACTACGGACAGGTCGGGTTCTTCCAGGTAAAACAGCTGGGCTACAGCCGCCCCCGCCGAAGCGGCGATTCCCTTCAACATACAAAAGACCTCCATTCTTTTGGCAAGTTTACATAGGCGCGTCAATATCGCGCGGCTCTCTTTTGTGTATAACATATAATCCTGCTTCCCGCAATGGGTATGGGCAAAATTTTTTAAAAATTTTGCCACGCCCCCCCTTTTTCAAATCCTGCCTCCCCTGCTTTTTTTGCCGCCCCCCTTGAAAAATCCGCCGCAGCCTGCTATAATACGGTAAAACGTTTGTTTGGACGGAGGGATGGCCATGCAGCCGGACATCGCCGGGGCGGCGCAGCGCAACCAGGTGGAGGGCACGGTGTCCGCCGTGCTGTTCCGCAACGAGGAGAACGGCTACACCGTGCTCAGGCTGGACTGCGGGGAACGGGGGGAGATCACAGCGGTGGGCTGTATGCCCGGCGCCGCCCCCGGCGAGGCGCTGGAGCTGGAGGGAAGCTGGGGCCGCCACCCCAGCTACGGCGAGCAGTTCAAGGCGGAGGTGGTCACCCGGCGCATGCCGGTGGGGGAGAAGGCCATCTTCGAATACCTGGCCTCCGGGGTGGTGAAGGGGGTCCGCATGGGGTTGGCCCGGCAGATCGTGGACCGTTTTGGGGAGGACGCCCTGGCCGTCATCGAAAACGAGCCGGAAAAGCTGTGTGAGATCCGGGGGGTGTCCCCCAAGCGGGCCCGGGCCATCGGCGAGGATTTCCGGCAGAAGATGGGGATGCGCCGGCTGGCGGAGTTTTTATCGGAGCACCGCCTGCCCCTGGCCGCTGCCATGCCGCTGTACCAGCGTTTCGGCGACTATGCGGTGGAGGTGGTGCGGGACAATCCCTACCTGCTGGCCGACCGCACCCTGGACATCCCCTTCGCCCAGGTGGACCAGCTGGCCATCGAGCTGGGGGTGGCGGGGGACGATCCCCAGCGGGTGGAGGCCGCGCTGGTTTTCGAGCTGGACCACAACGCCGACAACGGGCACGTGTTTCTGCCCGAGCAAAAGCTTTTAAACGCCACCGCCGCCCTTATCGGGGTGGAGGGGGAGTGCCTGGCCCAGGGGCTGGGCGCCCTGGTTGAACGGGGCGAGGTGGTGCGGGAGAACATCGCCGGGGTAACCGCCTGCTACCCCGCGGGCCTGTACGGCGCGGAGTGCTATGTGGCCATGCGGCTGGGGGAGATGTGCCGCACCGAGATCGCCCCGCCGGAGGGGCTGGGGCGGCTCATCGACAATATCCAAAAGGAGCAGGGCATCCGGTACGCGAAACAGCAGCGCACGGCGGTGGAGCTGTGCGCCTCCCGGCAGGTAATGCTGCTCACCGGCGGGCCGGGCACCGGCAAAACCACCTCCCTGCGGGGGGTGCTGGCCCTGTTCGAGACCCTGGGGCTGGAGACCGCCCTCACCGCCCCCACCGGGCGGGCGGCCAAGCGGATGGGGGAGACCTGCGGGGCGGACGCCGTTACCATCCACCGGCTGCTGGAGACCAAGCTGGATCCCTTTACCGGCCAGCTGGCCTTCACCAAAAACCAGGACGAGCCGTTGGAGGTGGACGCGGTGATCGTGGACGAGACGTCCATGGTGGACGTGTCCCTCATGGCGGCGCTGCTGGCGGCGCTGCGGGGGGACTGCCGGCTGGTGCTGGTGGGAGACCCGGATCAGCTGCCCTCGGTGGGGCCGGGCAACGTACTGGACCACCTGATCCGCTCCGGGGTGGTGCCTGCGGTGTCGCTGACGGAGATCTTCCGCCAAGCCAGGGAGAGCGCCATCGTCATGAACGCCCACGGGGTAAACCGGGGGGACGTGCCTGAACTGAACAACAAGGCCAGGGATTTCTTTTACCTGGGCCGCAGGGACGCGGCAAGGACGGTGGACACCGTGGTGGAGCTGTGCCAGACCCGCCTGCCCCGGAACATGGGCATCCCCCCGGAGCAGATCCAGGTGCTCACCCCCACCCGGAAGCGGGGGGCGGGCACCGCCGCGCTGAACCGGGCCCTCCAGGAGGCGCTCAATCCTGCCCAGGAGAGCCGGGGGGAGCGGGCCTTCGGCCCCTACATCTTCCGGGAGGGGGACCGGGTAATGCAGGTGAAAAACAACTACGACCTGTTCTGGGAGAATCCGGACACCGGGGAAAAGGATCTGGGCGTGTTCAACGGGGACATCGGCACCATTGTGGAGGTAGATGCGGGGGGGATCACCGTGTCCTTTGACGGACGGCTGGCCGCCTACCCGCCGGAGCTGCTGGGGGAGCTGGAGCCCGCCTACGCCGTTACAGTGCACAAGGCCCAGGGCAGCGAGTACCGGGCGGTGATTCTGGCGCTGAGCGACGTGCCCCCCTCCCTGCTGGCCCGGGGGGTGCTGTACACCGCCATCACCCGCGCCCGGGAGCTGTTCATTTTGGTGGGCGATGGGGAGCTGATGGCCCGGATGGCGGCCAACGACCGGCAGATGAGGCGGTATTCCGCCCTGCGCACCAGGTTGCTGCGGGAGACGGGACAGGAGGCGTGACAAATGGAAAAACGGGAACAGAAAATACAGGCCTGGTTCGGGATGTGGCTCCAACAGTCGGAGGCGGGGATTGAGGATGTTTTCGACTCAAACGCGGTTTACATTGAGAGCTGGGGGCCGGAGTACCACGGGCTGGAGAAGATACGCCACTGGTTTCGGGAGTGGAACAGCCGGGGCGCGGTGGTGCGCTGGGATATCCGGCAGTTTTTCCACCAGGGGGGCCAGACCGTGGCGGAGTGGGTCTTTGAGGATCGGATGGACGACGGGACCGCCCAGGCCTTTGAGGGTATGAGCCTCATCCGCTGGACGGCGGAGGGCAAAATCGGCTTTTTGCAGGAGTTCGGCTGCAATCAGGACCGATACGACCCGTATCGGAACGGCCCGGAGCCCCAATTCCGGGACGAACAGGCGATGTGGTTCTAGATTCGCGGTCTGCGGGGAGCAATTCTCACGCCGGTTATGGTACAATTTCCCCGATAGGAGGGAATCAAATGGACCAGACAAAGGTTGGAAAATTCATCGCCGCCCTGCGCCGCGAGCGCGGGCTCACCCAGGAGGCGCTGGGGCAGCGGCTGGGCGTCACCAACAAGACCGTCTCCCGCTGGGAGAACGGCAATTACATGCCGGACATCGAGCTGCTCGTCCCCCTGGGGAAGGAGCTGGGGGTCAGCGTCAATGAGCTGCTGGCCGGGGAACGGCTGGACGACGCCGCGTTTCGGAAACAGGCGGATGAAAACCTGGTGGAGGCAGTGCGGGAGAGCGCCTTCACCGTCAAGGAGCGCACGGAGTTCTTTAAGAAAAAATGGCGTAAGGAGCGCTTCTGGTTCATTGTTCTGTACTCAGCGCTGTGCGGTGCGCTGTCCCTTTACCTGTGGTTAAATGGGTGGCTGGCGCTGCTGGCTGTTTTGTGGCTGGTGGCTTACTGTTATCTGAACAACCGCATGATGGCCTACGTGGAAGGCAGGGTGTACGGCAGTCCCAAACCGCCCTTAGGCAGTTGACAAGAGGGCCAAAATCGGATATGATAACGGGGCAAACCTACCCAAGGAGATAGACAGATGAAAAAGCCCTTTCTCACCCTGGCCCAGGCCAAGGAGATTGCCAAAACATGCCCAACCCCCTTCCACATCTACGACGAGCGGGGCATCCGGGAAAACGCCCGGGCGCTGAAGGCCGCCTTTGCCTGGAACCCGGGGTTCAAGGAATATTTCGCCGTCAAGGCCACCCCCACCCCCGGCATTCTCAAGATTTTGCGGGAAGAGGGCTGCGGCGTGGACTGCTCCTCCCTCACAGAGCTGATGATGGCGGAAAGGTGCGGGTTTGGGGGGGAGGAGATCATGTTCTCTTCCAACGAGACCCCGGCATCGGAGTTTGAGCTAGCCGGCAGGCTGGGCGCCTATATCAACCTGGACGACCTGACCCATGTGGATATCCTCTATAAAACCCTGGGCCGGGCGCCTGGGGCGGTATGCTGCCGCTTCAACCCTGGCGGGGTGTTCACCCTGGGGGAGAGCAAGGAGGGCTTCCAGGTGATGGATAACCCGGGCCAGGCCAAATACGGCATGACCCGTTCCCAGCTGGCCCAGGCGTTTGCCAAGTTGCGGGAACTGGGAACAAAACGGTTCGGCATCCACGCCTTTTTGGCATCCAACACCATTTCCAATGAATACTATCCCGCCCTGGCCCGGTTGCTGTTCGAGACCGCCGCCGGTGTGGCCCGGGAGACAGGCTGCCAGATTGCGTTCATCAACCTGTCCGGCGGCGTGGGGGTGCCCTACCGCCCGGAGCAGAGCGCCAACGACATTTCCGTGATTGGCGAGGGGGTGCGCCGGGCCTATGAGGAGATTCTTGTCCCCGCCGGGATGGGGGACGTGGACATCTTCACCGAGCTGGGCCGGTTTATGCTGGCCCCCTTCGGCCATCTGGTCACCACTGCCGTCCACCAAAAGCACATCTACAAGGAGTATATCGGGGTGGACGCCTGCGCCGCCAACCTGATGCGGCCCGCCATCTACGGGGCCTACCACCACATCACGGTGCTGGGCAAGGAGGACGCCGCCTGTGACCACGTATACGACGTGGTAGGCTCCCTGTGCGAGAACAGCGACAAGTTTGCCGTCGACCGGGCGCTGCCGGAGATTGAGATAGGCGACATGCTGGTCATCCACGACACCGGGGCCCACGGGTTTTCTATGGGCTATAACTACAACGGCAAGCTGCGTTCGGCGGAGCTGCTGCTGCGGGAGGACGGCTCAGTGGAGCTGATGCGCCGGGCGGAGACGCCGGACGATTATTTCGCCACGCTGGTGTGGTAAGATGAAAAAACGGCGGCAGGGAATGCCCGCCGCCCATATGCGCCTGTGATGGAATTGGTAGACATGCGAGATTTAGGTTCTCGTGCGGCAACGCGTGTGGGTTCGAGTCCCTTCAGGCGCACCAAGTTCATGTGGTGAAAATGCTATCTTGCCCGTCAAGCCAGTGTTTTCAACGCATTCGCGGCCCTCGGAAAGTGAAATCCGAGGGCCGCGAAATTTTGCTATCCGCAAGCTGTTTTCCCAAACAGGAGGGTCTCGCACTCACACGCCCACCTTCCTGCATTGCCCTCCCGCAAACCTGCCCCGCAAAGGACAAAGAAATTTTATGCGCTTTTGACGCCGCTCCAATGGCCCAGGCAGGGCCGAAAGGAGCGGCGTTTTTTTGTCCTCTGAACTGTTGCCAGCGGATTCCCAATTCCGGCAAATTGGCCATCTGCTGATTTAGTGGTCATGCCCAGTTTGAAGCCCTGTTATTTGTTGGTTCTGATAATGGCTTTCTCAAGAAAGTTCGTGTCAACGCCAATTTGAAATTGTAAGAAAACGCCGAAGAAATTTTGTAGTTTT
>CAJUQD010000054.1 GCA_910588105.1 uncultured Oscillospiraceae bacterium
CCGGCGAAAAAATCCCTTGCCGCTGGGCATATTGCCAATTTTCAAACGGCGCCTATACCCAAATCACCCAAAATTCCGAACAGTTTTTCAGCGGCCTTTGCCCTGTCAACGGGAGAGGGCTGCATTTCCGTTCCTGCGGGCTTTCCTGCGGTTTCCGGGGCCGCCCCGCTGTCTCGTTCAATAGTCTCAGATATGGCGCGGCCTATAAATGCGTTGGTGTTCTCGCCATGGGCCTGAAATACATCCCAAAGCGGCAACGAGCATCTTGGTAGACGAACTGCTCAAAATCCGGCGTCCGAAGCGTCCCACAGCCCTTGCAGATCATGTTGTCCGCCCGCTTGATACAGCGGAGATATTGGGCCCCCACCCGGTTGCCCATGCTTTTCAGTGCCCGCCCTGGAACGTGATATTCGCCATCAGCATAAGAACCTGTATTCACAGCCGAAAATGCCGGATGGGCGAGGGCTTTTCCCGCCAGGCAAGGCAAATTTCCGCTGGAATACTTGGTGCATTTCAAGAAGATTCAACGCAGTATGGCGGAGAAAGGCCCGCTCGGATGGCGTTTGAGGTTGCAAATACAGGTTCTAAAAAGTATATTCGTGGACACTTAACCCTTCCCCCTGTATGAACAGGGGGAAGGGTTAAATGTCATGTTGAGTATGGACTAGCGATCCCACTTGCTGATAAGCGCCCGCAGCTGGTCGGCGAACTTGCCCAAATCCTTGTTGGAGCCGCCCTTGTTGTGGGCGATGACCTCCATGAGCTTTTTGCCCACGTCCTCCAGCCGCCGGTAGGCGGGGGAGCCGGGATCCACCGGGGCCGCCTTGGGCTCCAGCACCACGCCGGGGGCGATCATACGGTCCTCCAGCAGGTCGTAGACCTCCTCATAGTTGGGGGCGTGGGCGGAGAAGCCCATCTCCGTCAGGGTCTGGGCGTAGTTCTCCGCCGCACGGGCCTCACCGTGAACCACGAACACCTGCTGGGGCTTGGGGGTGTACAGGTTGATCCACTGCACCAGCCCGTCCCGGTCCGCGTGGGAGCTCAGGCCGTGGAAGCGGACAATCCGCGCCCGGACGGCGATCTCCTCGCCGAACAGCTTCACATGGTCCGCCCCGTCCAGGATGCGCCGGCCCAGGGAGCCCTCCGCCTGGTAGCCCACGAACAGGATGGTGGACTCCGGCCGCCAGAGGTTGTGCTTCAAATGGTGGCGGATGCGGCCCGCGTCGCACATGCCGGAGGCGGATATGATGACCTTGGGCCGGGCGTCCAGGTTCAGCTCCCTTGATTCCCCGGTGCTCTCGGTGATGTTCAGGCCGGGGAAGCGGAACAGCGCCCCGCCCCGCAGGTGCTCCACCGCCTCCTCGTCCAGGTAGCCGGTGAGATCGCCGGAGAAAATCTCGGTGGCCGCCCCCGCCAAGGGGGAGTCCACATACACCTGGAAGTCCGGGTCGGCGTCCACCAGCCCCTGCTCCTTGATCTCCCGGATGAAGTACAAAAGCTCCTGGGTGCGGCCCACGGCGAAGGAGGGGATGACCAGGTTGCCCCCTTTGGCCAAGGTCTCGTCGATGACCCGGGCCAGGTCGTCGGCGTAGTTGGGTTTTTCCTTCACGTTGTGCAGGCGGTCGCCGTAGGTGCTCTCGGTAACCACGTAGTCCGCCTCGGTGATGGGCTGGGGGGAGCGGATGATGGGCTGCTTGCGGTTGCCGATGTCGCCGGAGAACACGATTTTTTTGGTAAAGCCCTGCTCGGTGAGCCACATCTCCACACAGGCGGAGCCCAGCAGGTGGCCCGCGTCCACAAAACGGATCTTGATGCCGTCGGATATGTCCAGCTCCCAGCCGTATTCACAGGTGACGATGTGGCGCAGGGTTTTTTCCACGTCCTCCAGGGTGTACAGCGGCTCCACGGGGGGACGGCCCGCCCGCTTCCCCTTCTGATTTTCGTAGGCGGCATCGTTCTCCTGAATCTGGGCGGAGTCCCGCAGCATGATGGACAGCAGCTGGGCGGTGAGCCGGGTGCAGTAGATATTGCCCGAGAAGCCCTGCTTCACCAGCAGGGGCAGGCGGCCCGAGTGGTCGATGTGGGCGTGGGTGACCACCACGTCGTCGATGTAGCCGGGTACGAAATCTAGCTCCCGGTTGTCCTGCTCGTCCCGGCCCTGCTGGAGGCCGCAGTCCACCAGCACCTTGCGACCATTGACCTCCACGCAGTGGCAGCTGCCGGTGACCGCCTTGGCCGCGCCGAAGAATGTAAGTTTCACCTAAAAGCACCTCTACTCTCTATGGATGATATGTATAGTTTCCCCAATGCCATTGTATACCATAGGATGGAAAATGTAAAGCGCAGCCGCGTGATTTTTCCGCAGGGGGAGCGCTCTGGATTTGGGAAATCCGCTTGTCTTTTCCCAGGGGGTTGTGGTATACTATAGCATCATACGGCGACTGCGCCCGCCGGGGATCGGCGCCAACGGCGGGATAGCGGCCGTGGGTGAACGTGCAGGGCAAAAGGAGGACGCATACCTTGGAGAAGATCACGGACAGGCAGAAAATATTGATTGTGGACGACTCGGAGATGAACCGGGCAATTCTGGCGGATATGCTGGACGGCGAATTTGATATCATTGAGGCGGAAAACGGCGAAGAGGGCGTGGCCATGCTGCAAAAGCACGGCCCCGAAATTTCCCTGGTGCTGCTGGACATCGTAATGCCTGTGATGGACGGCTTCGGCGTGCTCACGCAGATGAACAAATACCGCTGGATTGAGGACATCCCGGTTATTATGATCTCGGCGGAGCGGGGGTCCAGCCACATTGAACGGGCCTTTGAGCTGGGCATCACCGACTTCATCAGCCGTCCCTTTGACGCGCTCATTGTCCACCGCCGGGTGGTGAACACCATTCTGCTCTACGCCAAGCAGAAGCGGCTGACCGCCATGGTGGCCGAGCAGATCTACGAAAAGGAGCAGCGCAGCAGCCTGATGATCGACATACTCAGCCACTGCGTGGAGTTCCGCAACGGCGAGAGCGGTATGCATGTGCGCAACGTACATATCCTGACCGAGACCCTGCTCAACGCCCTGCTGCGCAAGACCGACCGCTACCACATCAGCCAGGCGGACATCTCCGTCATCAGCACCGCCTCCGCCCTCCACGATATCGGCAAGATCGCCATCCCGGAGGAAATTTTGAATAAGCCGGGCAAATTCACCCCCGAGGAGTTTGCCATTATGAAAACCCATTCCATGGTGGGCGCGGAGATGCTGGAAAACCTGCCCTCCTATCAGAATGAGCCGCTGGTGAGCTTTGCCTATCAGATTTGCCGCTGGCACCACGAGCGCTGGGACGGGCGGGGCTACCCGGACGGGCTGGCGGGGGATGAGATACCCATTTCGGCCCAGATTGTGGCCATGGCCGATGTATATGACGCGCTCACCTCCGAGCGGGTATACAAGCCGCCCTTCAGCCATGAGCAGGCGGTGAACATGATTGTGGGCGGGGAGTGCGGACAGTTCAACCCCCTGATGCTGGAGTGCCTGGAGGAGTGCGCCGATGAGATCCGCCAGGAGCTGGCGGCCGGCGGAGAGCAGCGCCGCAGCCAGCGGGATATCCAGAACATGGCCAGGGAGCTGCACAGGCACAAGGAGCTCACCGCGTCCGAGCGAAGCCTTGAGCTGCTGGAGCACGAGCGGATGAAGTACAGCTTCTTTGCCTCCCTGACCAAGGAGATCCAGTTTGAGTACACCATCAGCCCCCCGGCCCTGGTGCTGAACAGCTGGGGCTCGGAAAAGCTGGACCTGCCCGAGGCGCTGCTGGATCCCTACCAGCACCCGGAGGCGCTGTCCATCATCAACAAGGATGTGCAGTCCAAGCTGGCCGATGCGCTGCACTCCACCTCCCCCGGCAGCCCGGTGGTGCAGTGTGACTGCAAGCTGACCATTAAGGGTGAGGAGCGGTGGCACCGCATTGTGGCCAGGGCCTCCTGGTCGTCGGAGGAACCCCCCCGGTACACCGGGTGCATCGGCAAGGCCATGGACATCCACAACTCGCGCCTCCAGCTGGAGAACCTGGAGCGGCAGGCGTCCCATGATTCGCTCACGGGGCTGGTCAACCGGGCCTACGCCAAAAAGCGGATCATCGAGCGGCTGGAGGACCGGCCCGCCGGGCGCTATGCCATGGCCATCCTGGATCTGGACTACTTCAAGTCCGCCAACGACACCTATGGCCATATGTTTGGCGATGAGGTGCTGAAATTCCTGGCCGAGCGGATGCGCCACAGCATCCGGGGCGGCGACATCGCGGCCCGGGTGGGCGGGGACGAGTTCCTCATCTTTCTGGAGTATAAGGACGACTTAGAGGGCGCCATTGAGGGCATCTACAGCCGGGTAAGCGGCGGCGTATATAAGGATTTTGCCATCTCGGTGAGTATGGGCGTGGCCAGCACCCAGGAGGCTGGGTGCGATTACGACAGCCTGTTCCGCTGTGCGGACCAGGCCCTGTACGTGGTGAAGCACAGCGGGGAAAAGGGCCACTACAACTATTACCACAAGGAAAACGCCATTGATACGGCCACGTCGGCGGTGTCGCCCATCGACGCGGAAAGCAAGGAGGAGAGCGAATGACGCTGAAGGAATGCTATGCCGCGCTGAACGGCGATTATGAGGAGGCCATGGGCCGGCTGCGCAGCGAACGGCTGGTGCAGAAATTTGTGCTGAAATTTCTGGAGGACGGCAGCTTCGAGCTGCTGTGCCGTTCCATGGAAGCGGGGGATCTTTCCGAGGCGTTCCGGGCGGCACACACCATCAAGGGTGTGTGCGCCAATATGGCTTTCAGCGCCCTGCTGAAGTCCAGCAGCCAGCTCACCGAGCTGCTGCGGGGGGGGGACATGGGGGATCAGGCCCAGGAGCTGTTCCAGCGGGTTAAAGTGGACTATGCCAAGACCGCGCAAGCCATCCAGGCCTTCCGGGAGGAGGCCGGGGGATGAAGAATAAGACGACCCGATTCCTCCTTACCAGCCTCATCGGGGTAGCTCTGCTGTGCGTATGCGTGTTCGGGGTTTTTGCTGTTCATATGGGCAACCAGAGCGCCGTTACCATCAACCAGGTGGGAACGCTGTACATGTCCAGCATGAGCCAGCAGACCTCCGTTCATTTTGAGAGCATCATCGGGATACAGATGAACCAGCTGCGGGCGCTGGTGGGCACCATTCCCTCCGACGCCATTCATGAGGATAAAACCTTGCAGCAGCAGCTTATGGCCCAGGCCAAGGCCCGGGACTTTGAATACCTGGGCTTCTACGGCAGCGACGGCAGCTTTGAGATGCTCTACGGTTCCCAGCTCACCGTCACCGATCCGAAACCCTTCCTGGACTCGCTGAACAAGAACCAGGAGAAGGTGGCCATTGGAACAAATGCTCAGGGCCAAAAGGTGGTTTTGCTGGGGATGCCGTCCCCCCATCCGCCCACGCCGGAGCACGACTGCGCCGCCCTGGTGGCAGGGTTGCCCGTGTCCTACATCAGCGACAATCTCTCCCTGGAGGAGAACAGCGAGCGGGCTTATTCCTTCATCATCCGGCGGGACGGTTCCTTCGTGATCCGCAGCAACAACGCCTACCGCAACAACTATTTTGAGCGGGTGCGGGTGCTCTACGAGGACGTAAACGGCATTACGGCGGAGGAGTACCTTGAGGAGCTGAACGCCGCCATGGTGGAGGGGATTGACTACTCCAACGAGTTCACCATGGGAGGGGAGCGCTACCACCTCTACTGTACCCACCTGCCCTATTCCGAGTGGTTCCTGCTCACCTTCCTGCCATACGGCTCTATGGACTCTATCGTTACCGGCTTCAGCCATGAGTGGAGCAGCCTGACTATCCTCAGCGGCACAATTATCCTTACCGCTCTGCTTCTGGTCTTTTACAAGTACTATGGACTGACCCGGAAGCAGCTGCGGGAGGTGGAGGAGGCCCGCCAGGCCGCCGAGGCCGCCCAGAAGGAGGCCGAGCACGCCAACCGGGCCAAGAGCGAGTTCCTGTCCAATATGAGCCACGATATCCGCACCCCCATGAACGCTATCGTGGGCATGACGGCTATCGCCACCGCCAATATCGACGATACCCAGCAGGTGCACAACTGCCTGAAGAAGATCGCCCTGTCCAGCAAACATCTGCTGGGGCTCATCAACGATGTGCTGGACATGTCCAAAATTGAGAGCGGCAAGATGACGCTGAACATGGATCAGGTATCCCTGCGTGAGGTGACGGACAGCATTGTGGCCATCTGCCAGCCCCAGGTAAAGGCCAAGAAACAACAGTTTGATGTGTTTATCCATGACATTTCCACGGAAAATGTGCTGTGTGACAGCGTGCGCCTCAACCAGGTGCTGCTCAACCTGCTGTCCAACGCCATCAAGTTTACCCCGGAGGGCGGGGAGATCCACATGGCCCTCTACGAGGAGGCCTCCCCCAAGGGAGACGGCTTTGTGCGCATCCACATCGAAGTCAGGGACACTGGCATCGGCATGTCCCAGGATTTCCAAAAGCATATATTCGATTCTTTTGCCCGGGAGGACAGCGCCCGGGTCCACCGCACGGAGGGCACCGGCCTTGGCATGGCCATTACCAAGTACATTGTGGTGGATGCCATGGGCGGCACCATTGAGATGGACAGCAAGCAGGGCAGGGGCACCCGGTTCTCCGTGACCCTGGATCTGGAAAAGGCACAGGTGATGGAGGAGGATATGGTCCTTCCCAACTGGAATATGCTGGTGGTAGACGATGACCGGCAGCTGTGCGAGTCCACGGTGTCCGCCTTGGGCTCCATTGGCATCAGCGCGGAGTGGACCCTGGACGGAGAGAGTGCCGTGGACATGGTGGTCAAGCGCCGCCGCCGCGGGGACGACTACCAGATTATCCTGCTGGATTGGAAGCTGCCCGGTATGGACGGCATTGCCACCGCCCGCAGCATTCGGCAGGAGCTGGGGGATAAGGTGCCCATCCTGCTCATCTCGGCCTACGACTGGGGAGAGATCGAGGGAAAAGCCAAAGAGGCGGGGATCACAGGGTTTATCTCCAAGCCGCTGTTCAAGTCCACCCTGTTTAACAGCCTGCGCCAGTTTGCGCAGCCGCTCCAGGAGGGAGAAAAGCCGCCGGAGCAAAAGGGCCCGGATCTGCGGGGCCGGAGGGTGCTGGTGGCGGAGGACAACGAACTGAATTGGGAGATTGCCTCTGAGCTGCTCAGCGCCGAGGGGCTGGAGCTCACTTGGGCGGAAAACGGCCAGACCTGTGTGGAGATGTTTGAGCAGTCTCCTGTTGGTTATTTTGAGGCCATCCTCATGGATATCCGTATGCCGGTGATGGGGGGCTATGAGGCGACCCAGGTCATTCGGACCTTGGAGCGGCCGGACAGGGATCTGCCCATTATCGCAATGACGGCGGATGCCTTTGCCGAGGATGTGAAGCGTTCCCTGGATTGCGGCATGGATGCCCACATTGCCAAGCCGATTGACGTGCAGGAGGTCTTGCGGCTGTTGGACAAGTATCTGAAATAAGCCAGACGGCCCCCGGTGAAAACCGGGGGCCGTTGATTTTTGGCTGGTCCCGCCGCATATCGGACGTGCCGGAGGAAATAGGGTGGAGGCAGGGGAGGGTGCAGGGCGCCGCGCACCATTCCCCGCCGCCCCACATAGATTGAAGGGAAACGAGAGGCAGCCCTGCCGGGCAGCGGCGGGCGGCGCCGAAACTTGGAGGAGGCTTCAGGATGCCCAATATTCGATATTTTCTGGGCGGCAATACGCCCGCAGGCTTTTATTCCCTCTATCACCAGCTGTCCGATGCGGACCGGCTGCGGGCCCTGTATATCATCAAGGGCGGGCCGGGAAGCGGCAAATCCACCCTGATGCGCCGTGTGGAGCGACATGCCCAAGCAGCCGGGCTGGAGACACAGCAAGTGCTGTGTTCCGGCGACCCGGACTCGCTGGACGCGCTGATCCTGCCCCAATTGGGGGCGGCGCTGGTGGATGGGACGGCGCCCCAGGGGGTGGTATCGTAAGTACACGAGGGGCAAAGGGCAAGGTCAAGGGCCGTACTTTTTCTTTGAAAGGAAAAAGTACCAAAAAGAAACTTTTAGTCGCGAAACTGCGTTTCGCTTGGGGTTTTCATTAGAATTTCCAGGTGATCGACACGCTCTGCTGACCTGTTACCGGATCCTTTTCACCGATTTCAATTTTTTCCACCAAACCCACTACCAGCTCTCGAGGGATGGTTTCCAGCTTAAGCAGCTCCCGAGCCCGCTCCATCAGGTCGGTTTGCTGTTGCGTATCCTCCCGCTGGATCAGCTCTCCCTCGATATGCGCCAACCGCCGCTCCAGGCAGCTTTTTTCGTCCAGAAAGGATTGGTTCAGCTCCACAAACTGGCTTTCGCTGATGACCCCGGCCACCTTGTCTAAGTACAGCGTTTTCAGGGCCTGACTGCGTTTTTCCAGCTGAGCGGCAAGGACTTTTTGTTCCTGCTTCAACACTTCCTGTCGGGTGTCCTTCTGGGGGTGGATGTCCTTGGGGTCCAACTTATAATAGGTCTGGACGTAGTAGCGGATACGGTCAGACACCAGGCCGATGAGCTGATCCAGCCGGACGGAGTGGCGGGTGCAAAGCCGCTGCTTGCCGCTGTCAGCGTACAGTTTGCAGCGGAGATAGGATTGCTTGCCGTTGGAGCACTTGCTCATGGTGGACCCGCAGTCGGCGCACTTCACCAGTCCGGACAGCAGGTGGGCTTCGCCGGAACCGTCGGTTTTCGTGCGCAGGCGCAGACCCCGCTGGACGGCCTCGAAGGTGGCTCGGTCGATGATGGCCTCGTGGGTGCCCTCCACCCGGTACCATTGATCTTCCGGCGTGTCGATGATGACCTTGGATTTGTAGCTCACCTTTTTCCTGCGGCCCTGGATCATCACCCCGGTGTACATCTCATTGGCGAGGATGCGTCCTACCGTCACCTTGTTCCACAGGCCGAAATCGTTCTTCATCGGGTGGTTGCAGGTCCAGCCCCGTTCGGCCTTGTAACGGGTGGGGTTGGGCACGCCCTGCTGGTTGAGCAGATAAGCGATGTTCTGCCGACCACGACCCTCCATCGACCATTGGAAGATCTGCCGCACCACCTCAGCCGCCTCAGGGTCAGGGATGATGTGGTTTTTGTCTGCCGGATCTTTCTGATAACCGTAGATGGGAAAGCCGCCGATGTATTTGCCCTCCCGACGCTTTAGGTCGAACACCATGCGGACGTTCTCGGACAGGTCCTCCAAGTACCACTCGTTCACCAGGCCGTTGATCTGCCGGGCCTTCTTATTGCCCTTTACCTCGGTATCGGCGTTGTCCGCCACGGCAATGAAGCGGATGCCCCAGATGGGGAACAGGCCGTGGATGTACTTTTCCACTAACTCCATATCGCGGGTGAACCGGGACTGGGATTTGCACAGGAGGATTTGGAACTTTTTTTGCCTAGCGGCCTCGATCATGCGGTTGAAGTCCGGGCGGTCGCTGTCCACCCCGGAGAAGTCCTCATCACAAAAAATCGAGTAAATATCCCAGCCGTGGTCGATGGCGTAGTGGGTCAGCAGGGATTTTTGGTTCTGGATGCTCTCGGACTCGGGCTGATGCTTGTCTTCGTCCTCCTTACTCAGTCGTGTATAGATCGCGCAAAGGATTTGTTACACCTCCTCAAAGGCGTAACTGCTCACTGCTATGATACCGCAGGAGCAGTCGGGCTGCAAGGATTTATTTGAAATGCCTGCGCCGATAAAACGACGCAGGCATCATTGGTGGAGGGCTTTGGTGAGCCAGGCGGTGATAACTTGCCGAATGGCCTGGGCAGGAGATTCAGCGTGAGTGAAGTGGTGTTCGGTAATGATTAAGGGTTGGCCTTTCATAAAATCGCCTCCGACAAATTGTATGAAGTGAAAACTATAAAATATGAAGCAGCTGGTATTTGTGTTTTTGTCAACATTGGGTTGTAATAATAAATAAAATATAGTACAATTTAGCTAATCTAAAATCGTTAAAATATAATGGGGTGTAAAAATATGCTGCAGGTCGGCCTTTTAGAGAGCATCTCAGAAACCAAATACCTCTCAGCGGACAATTACACAGTCTATCGCACCATTATGCGTATTTTCTACCTGGAACATCAAAAGATGCACTATCAAATGGATCGGGATGCGGTGCTGTCCCTGCTTCAGCGGCAGATTCAGTTTACCGACTACTCCCCAGAAAAACTGGCCTTGGATTTGCAGCAGCTGGTCAACTGGAAAAACCTCACCCCGATTCAGGATCCGCGCAAACCCCGCACCATTGCCGAGTTCAAAAACCGGCAATTCCAATACATGATGTCCCAATCGGCCATCGAGATCGAGCGGATGACCATTACGCTGGAAAATCTGTCTACTCGGACGGCCGGTCTCTCCGCCAGCCCATTCCGCCGTATCCGGGAGGATCTCCGCAAGGTGGAGCAATTGGACGAGCTGCCACTCCGGGAGGTCCACACCTGGTGGCAGGATTTGCAGGAGGATTTCCAGCGTCTGAGCCAAAATCACCAAGACTATCTCAGGGAATTTTATGGCCCTGGGATGGAAATGCAGATGAAATCGGTGGATTTCATCCTTTACAAGCAGCATCTCGTCCGCTACTTAGAGGACTTTATTCAAGACCTTCAACGCAGCTGTGCCCAGATCGGTGCGCAGCTGGAACGTTTTTCTCCGAAACAGACCGCTCACATTTTGGACCTGGTCCAACGCAGCGAACTGGAGGTTCCCCGGCCCCAATCGGAGCAGACGCCCAACTGGAAGGATGAATTGCGAGCCCGATGCCAGGGCGTTTGGCAGTCCCTGGCCAACTGGTTTACCGGCAGTGAGGCCACCGCCCGACAGGTGCTGGAGGTCACAAACGAGGTGATCCGAAGGGCGGTGCAGAACGCAGCCTTGCTGGTGCAGATGGAGAACATGGGGGTGAGCAACAAAGCGGAGCTGAACCGCCTACTCACGCTGTTCGCCAGCTTCCAGTCTGTTGACGAGGCCCACCGCCTCTCCGCCCTGGTGTTCGGCGTTCAGCAGCCCCGTCACTTCACCTTTTCCTCTGTCCGGGAAACGGATCGTGTTGACCTGAGCACCTATGAGGAGCCCCCCTTTGAATATTCGCTCCAGCCCCGAATGCGCTCCTACAAGCCCCGGCTGGATCGCTCGGGCTTTGCGGACAAAGGCGCCGAAAAAGCGGCCCAGCGGCAACAGATTTTGGAGCAGGAGCGGGCCCTTCGCCAAGAGGTCTTGGGCTATATCCACGACGGAGTGCTGGACTTAGCCGCGCTGGACCGCCCCGTCTCCCCCGCAGTGCGAACGGTATTCCTGTCCTGGGTGGCCGCTGCCAACCTCAGCCCTGACGGCCGGGGACAGACCCAGTACGGCCAGATTTACACATTGAAAAAACGGGCCGGGCAAACCTGCCGCCTGATCTGCGCCGATGGCACGCTGACCATGCCCAACTGCGCACTGCTATTTGAGGAGGCCGGTCATGGATGAGTTTCGCGCCCTGATGGATCGGTTCTGGGTCACCAGGGCCGAGGACAAGGAATTGTACTTCTTGCTGAAACGGACGCTGCCGGACTACCGCAGATTCATCCAGGAGCAGCTGGGCTGGAATTTGATCGTCAATGAAGCCGTGATCAAACTGGAAAAAATCCCGCCTATGGCCATGCCTTGGATGGGTATTCAGTCTTTTCAGGAGCCGATGGACTACTGTCTGCTGTGCGCCCTCTTGCTTTTCCTTGCCGATTTAGATGACGGTGCACCCTTTCTGCTCTCCTCCCTAACCCGGGCAGTGGAAACCTTTTTGGCGGAAACCATGCCGGTAGACTGGACCCAGTTTCTTCACCGAAAATCGTTGGTACGGGTCCTCCAATATGCTCAAAGCATTGGTCTGGTGCTGGTCTACGATGGAAACAGCGCGGGTTTTGGCAGCAATCAGGACCAAGAGGTGCTCTATGAGAACACCGGCCTGTCCCGTCACTTCTCGGTTCATTTTGGCCGGGACATCATGGAATGTCGGTCTGTTGAAGATTTTGAGGCCTTTTCCTGGGAGGGGGAAGAGACGGAGGTTCGCCGCCACCGGGTCTATCAGCAGCTGGCGCTGGCTCCCGGACTCTATTGCTCTGAGGAAAACCGGGGTGACTACGAGTACATTAAAAATCAGCGCAGAGCCATCGGCGCAAGCCTGGATAAGGCCCTGGATGGCGAGCTCCAAGTCCATAAAAATGGTGCGTTTTTCCTCCTATCCGAAGGAAACCGCTGCGGGATGACTTACCCCGGCACCCGGGCGCTGTCCGATGCGGCACTGCTGCTGTGTGCCCAACTCCGGGAAGAAATCCTTCAAGGGCGGTATTCCCGTCAGGAGGACGACACAGTTGTGCTGACCAACCGGGAATTTCGATACGAAGTAGAGCGATGCCGCGCCCGGTGTGGGAACGGCTGGGGCTCTCAGATGCGGGGTATGTCCCTGGACCGGGTGATCCAGGAGCTGACGGACTATATGGCGCAATGGATGCTGCTGGAAAAGCTGGAGGGCGGTATCTTGCTTGATCCTGCTGTAGGTAAGCTGGTGGGATGTTATCCCGCTTCTTTTCATAACGAACTGAGCGAGGGGGAGGAAGATGAACCGCTGGAAGATGAATAAGCTGGGGTTTCTCAATTTCTGGCTGTACGATCAGGAGGAATTCTCCCTGAATGAGGGACACATCCTCCTGCGGGGAAACAACGCCGCGGGCAAGTCCATCACTACCCAGAGCTTTATCCCCTTTATCTTAGATGGAGACCGACGCCCTGAACGGCTGGACCCCTTTGGCTCCCGGGATCGCAAGATGGAATTTTACCTCCTGGGCGACGGTGAGCAAGAGGAATCCACCGGCTATCTGTATCTGGAATTCCGAAAGTCGGGCACGGAGGAATACCGAACAATAGGAGTAGGAATGCGGGCCCAGCGGGGAAAGGGGATCGACTTCTGGGGCTTCTGCCTGTGTGATGGCCGGAGGATCGAACCCGGCGGCCTTCAGCTGTATGAGAAGGTGGGCAAGCAAAACCTGCCCCTCAGCAAGCAGAAGCTGCGAAATCTGGTGGGTAATCAGGACTGCTGGGCAGAGAGCCCAACGAAATACAAAGAGATGGTCAACGCCCAGATATTCGGCTTTCGGGACATCAGACAGTACGACCAGCTGGTCCAACTGCTGATCCTGGTACGGAGGCCTAAGCTGTCTAAGGACTTTCATCCCTCTGTGGTAAAGGGAATTTTGAACGACTCTCTGCAGGTGCTGACGGACGATGACCTGTCCGCCATGGTCAGCACCATGGAGCAGATGGACAATCTGGAGGACACCCTGCACGAGTACCAGAAGGCCATACAGGACGCCAGGATCATCCGCAATGAGTACAACCGGTACAACCAGTATATTCTGGGCAGCAAGGGGCAGGCGTACCTGGCCGCGCGGAGCAAGACGCAGAGCCTGCAAAAACAGCTCCAGGACGAGGAGGGCCGCCAGCGGGATTTGGCGCAAGAGCTCGAGAGACAGACTGAGCGGCAGCAGCAATCCGGCATTCTGCTGGAACGGGCACGGGCGCAGCGCCTGGCTATGGGTGAGGACGACCTGTCCGCCAAGCAGGCGCGTCTCCAACAGGTGGAGAGAGAGTGCACCCGCCTGGAGGAGCAGCTAAATGGGGGAAAGGTTCAGCTCCAAAATCTGGAGGCCGGGATCGCCAAGCGGGAAGTCCAGTTGCGGATCTTGACGCAGAACAGTGAGGATACCCGTGCTGCGGTGCGCCAGTCCATGCGGGAGCTGAACGAGCAAAACGAGTTCTTAGAGCTGGGCGAGGAACATACGCAGTATATCCGAAGCCTCCAGACGGAGCGGATGGACGCAGACTGTCAGCCTGTTCAGGCCGCGCTGAGGCAGAGGATCCGTCAGATTGGAGTGGTGCTGGATGTTCTAAGGCGGTCAGAGGAGGCCAGAGGAGTTTACGACAGAGCATGCCAGGCCTTGGATGAAGCCGCTGATCGTGTACGGGAAGCTGAAATCGTCCTCCGCGATGCCCAGGCCCAGGAGCGGGAGGAGCGGGACAGTCTGCTGGAGGAGTTCATCAGTTGGCGGGAGGGAAACCGGCAGCTGAATATCCCTCAGGACATCTGGCTGAGCATTCGGCGCGCCCTCATCACATACCGTATTCCGGCGGACTGGAGTCCTATCCGCAATCAGATCGATACGTGTCTTCACACATGCGAGTCGGCCCTCCTGGAGCGACGGTTCCAGATGGAGAATGGGCTGTCCATATTGCAGACAGAGCGGGACGAGCTGGAGTGCCAACTGAAGCAGATCGAGGCCCAGCCTGATCCCGTACCGCCCCGCCGCAGGCAAATCCAAGATACCCGTACCCAGCTGATGATGCGCGGAGTACCCTGCGCACCGCTCTATGAGCTGGTGGACTTTGCCCCCGACCTGTCCCAAGAGGGCCGGGATCTATTGGAGGCCCAGCTGTTGGATGCTGGACTGCTGGACGCCCTGATGGTTTCGGAGGAAAGCCTGCCCGAGATCAAGGAACTGCTGGAGGAGTACCCGGATCGCTTTCTGATTTCGGGGCCGGCGGTTCCCGACCCCATCAGCGGTCTGATCCCTGACCCTGCGGGCCGCTTTCCCAAAGAGGCATCTGCCTGTCTGCGGGGAATTTCCCGATCCGATTTGACCGCTGAGACCGCTTTGCTGCCTGACGGACGATTCCGCTGCGGTATAATCCGGGGACACAGCCGGGCAGAGGAACCGGCGGGCTTTATCGGCGCCGCCGCGCGAGAGGCCAACCGCCAGCGGCAGATTCGCGAGCTGGAGGGGAAGGTGGATCAGCTGTCTCAAAAGATACAGGCCGCGCAGGCAAAGTTGGCAGAATGCACGGAACAGATTGCCCAGCTGGCCCAGGATCACGCTCATATGCCCACAGCGGAGGAATTGGACCAAGCATTGGCCCTGTTGGAACAGTCCCACAGAACGCTCCAACAGGCGCGGGAGGAACAGGAGCGGAAAGCGTCCGCAGAGCAGGAGGCAAAAAGAGCCTGGGCTGCGCTGGATCAGAGGGTGCGTGAGCAAAGCGTGGGGCTTCCCTACGAGAGGACCGTTCCCGCCTATGAGGAGGCTCAGGAGGCCGCTGCCGGTTACCAGTACACGCTGAACACTCTGGACAGCAGCAGGCAAAGCCTAAACTTTACACTCAGTTCCATGCAAAGGGAACAGGACACGATCGACGAGCAGCGCAACCAGGCAGATATGCGCAGAAGGGAAAACAACGGGATTCAAGGAGAGCTTTCCGTCAAACAGGCAAGCGCCCAGGAGCTGCGTGACTTTTTGGCCCGGCCCGAAAACCAGGCTCGGGCCCGCCGCCTGACAGAGTTGGCGCAGGAGATCAGTTTTCAGGATCAGGAAAACCGGGACGCGGAAATACAGTGCGCCCAGTTGAAGGAACAGCTGGCCAGTTCCAGCGAGATTCTGTCGCGCCGGAAGCAGGATTTGCTGGATGCCAGGATCAGCGAGCAGGATCTGGAGCAGTACTTTCAGGAGGACTGGGCGCTGGGGCTGTCCGACTTGAACCGGGATCTGGCACTTGAGGAGCGGGCCCGGCAGGCGGTCAGTAAGATCCCGGCCTCTGCCAGGGGGCGTACCCCCGCGGAAATGGGGGAGGCGGTCTCCAGCAACTACCAGAGATATCGGAGCAGCCTTTCCAACTATCATCCGGAGATCAAAATGATCTTTGAAGCCGCCAGCCAGCCCAACCAACTGCGGCAGCGCTATGCCATTACCCTGAAAAAGGGGGGCAAAGAGCTGCCTCTTGACGGGTTTATCCAATCCCTGCAAAACGATATCGACACCACCGGCTCTCTTTTGGAGGACCGAGACCGAGAGCTGTTTGAAAATATTCTGACGGAGACCATTAGGCCTTGTTTGAAAAATAGATATTGCACAAATGATAAAGAAGTGTAAAATA